>NZ_JBHYVE010000029.1:0-79863 GCF_042750035.1 Streptomyces sp. NPDC059452 | reverse complement strand
GTGCCTTACTCCACTTATGACCGCGACCCCTACCCCCCCCCGCGGGGGGGCGCCGGGGGGGCGGGGCGGCCACCGGGCCCGGGCGGGGGGGGGCCCCCACACCCCCCCCCCCCCCTCACCCATCAGTGTCGTACGTCATGCCCGGCACGGCCTGCCCCGCCATGAGCGCGGGACCCCGGCCGGTGAATTCGCTACTGGCCCTGTTCGTCGCGGCGGCGCTGCCACCGCTGTTCGATGCGGTTCATCATCGACCGGCGCTGTCTCGGTCGGCGGCGCGAACCGCCGTCCCCGCCGTCCGCGGCGGCCTGCTGCTGTTCACCGGGCTTGGGCGCTTTGCGCCATCCGGTGACCGCGAGCACGGCACAGCCGAGCATGACGAGGAACCCCACCACGCTGATCCAGATCTGCTGGGCGACCATTCCGGCCATGAGGAGCGCGATACCCACCAGGAAGCCAGCGACCGCCTGGTAGACCCTTTTCCGGGTGTACGTACGCAGCCCGCTTCCCTCAAGCGCTGTCGCGAACTTGGGATCTTCGGCGTACAGCGCTCGCTCCATCTGCTCGAGCATGCGCTGCTCGTGCTCCGAGAGCGGCACGGGATCCTCCTCGTCGTCGGCCGCGGGGGCGACCGGTATGCGGCCCTTCCAGGATAGGCAGGGATTCGCCCCCGTGAAACCCGCCCTCTAGCGTTCAGCCAGTCCGGACCGCTATGTCGGCTCGGCTGCTGAGGCGTAGATTCCCCGACGACCGATCCGTCATGCCGGATGGTGTCACCCGATCATACGGGGCTCCTGCCCGCTACGGGTCTCCCGAGTCCCACTCCGTTGGCAGCTTCGTTGCTGATCAGCCCCGCTCCGGCCCTCGCGGGGGCCGTCGCGGACCGGTCGGCGCCGCCGGTTCAGGGGCGCTTCTCGCCCAGAACGTGCAGCTGGGTCGCGACGGAGTGGAAGGCGGGCAGCTCGGCGACGGCGGCTTCGAGCTTGAGCAGCGCGTCCATGGCGCCGGGCTCGGTGTCCACCAGGGCACCCGGCACGAGGTCGGCGAAGACCCGCACCCCGTGCACCGCGCCGACCTGCAGACCGGCCCCGGAGACCAGCTCCGAGAGCTGCTCGGCGGTGAAGCGGCGGGGCACCGGGTCGCCCTCGCCCCAGCGGCCCGCCGGGTCGCTCAGCGCGTGCCGGGCCTCGGTGAAGTGACCGGCGAGGGCGCGGGCCAGGACGGCCCCGCCCAGCCCCGCGGCCAGCAGGCTCAGGGCACCGGAGGGGCGCAGGGCCGCCACCGCGTTCCGTACGCCCTCGGCGGGCTCGTCGACGTACTCCAGGACGCCGTGGCAGAGCACCGCGTCGAAGCCGCCGCGCTCCACGACGTCGAACAGGCCGAGGATGTCGCCCTGGACGCCCCGGACGCGGTCGGCGACCCCGGCCTCGGCGGCGCGGCGCTCCAGCGCGAAGAGCGCGTTGGGGCTGGGGTCGACGACGGTGACCCGGTGGCCGAGCCGGGCGGCGGGCACCGCGAAGTTCCCGGTGCCGCCGCCGGTGTCCAGGACATCCAGGGCCTCCCGGCCGGCCGCCTTGGCCTGACGGTCCAGAGCGTCCTTGAGGACCTCCCAGACCACGGCGGTACGGAGGGAGGCGCGGGGGCGCGGCTGGTCCGACACGGCAGATGACTCCTCGGCACGGTGCCGCCTGGGACGGCGGAGCGTGAACAGTGCAGGTGGTGATGTGAGCGTCCACCACCCTATTGCCTCGCGCCGCCGTCCCGATCATCCGGCACCGGACCGTCTCACCGGGTGTCGGACCTCCCCGGCCTCGGCTGCGGGAGCACCGGCTGGAGCACCAGCAGCCGCTCCACCAGACGCAGGAACTGGGCGGCGTCGCGCAGCAGGTCGTCCGCGTCACGGCTGCTGGCGGCGCCGGGCATGCCCGCCTCCGCGCGGGCCCGGCGTGGTGCGCCGGAGGCGAAGAGGTCGCTCCACTCGGTGAGCTCGGGGGCTATCTCCGGGAGGACCTCCCAGGTGCTCCGGATGCGGTCGCGGTGGCGCTTGTTCGTCTCGGGGCGGCCCCGGGCGGCCAGCACGGCGGCCGCCGTGCGCAGGGCCGCGAGGTGGGCGGTGGCGTAGCGCTCGTTCGGTTCGTGGAGCACGGCGGCCTCGTCCAGGCCGGTGCGGGCCTTGGCGAGCAGGTCGAGGGCGGCGGGCGGCGCGGTGGTGCGGCGCAGCACGGGGTGCACATCGTCGGCGGGACCGGTCAGTGAGGGGGCAGGGCTGCCTGCGCGGCGCCGCGGGGCGGCGGCTGCGGACGAGCTGGCCATGACGAACCTCCTGTCGTCGTGTGACGGCTCCGTGGCCGTATGTGTCCATGGTGGCGCCCCCCACTGACAATCGGTCAGAACCCCTACCTGACCTGCCGTTTTGCTTCGAGCGCGAGTTCGGGCTAACTTTTTGCACTGACCGGTCAGTTCAAAGAATGTGGCGGCCGGATCGGAACACGGACAAGATCAGGGGAGGGTCTGTGGAGAGCCCGCACGGCGCATCGGTCGGCGCCGAGGACTTCGGACTCAAGGGGCCGCGCGGCTGGGCCTTTCGCAACGTGGGGTTCAGCGCGCCACCGGGGTCGCTCGTCGGCATCGAGGGGCCGTCCGGCTCCGGACGCACCTGCCTCCTGCTCGCCCTGACCGGCCGTATGCGTGCCACCGAGGGCAGCGCACAGGTCGGCAGGCTGGAGCTGCCCCGCAAGGCGGCGGGCGTCCGCAGGATCGCCGCGCTGGGGCCGGTCCCCGGCGTCAGCGAGCTGGACCCCGCCTTCACCGTCGCCGAGCACCTGCGCGAACGGGCCCTGCTCCAGGGCCGCTACGGGGCCTCCCTGCGCACCCTGCTCCGTCCGCGCGCCGAGCGCCGGGCCGCCGCCCGGGCCCGGATCGACGCGGCGCTGGAAGCCGCCGGGCTGGACCCCGCCACCCTGCCCAAGGCCGAACGGACCTCCGTACGGGATCTGGAGCGGCTCGAAGCGCTGCGGCTCTCGATCGCCCTGGCGCTCATCGGCGCCCCCCGGCTGCTCGCCCTGGACGACGCCGACCTGAAGCTCTCCCCCGCCGAACGGACCGAAGCCTGGGCCCTGCTGCGGTCCATCGCCGATTCCGGCACCACCGTGCTCGCCGTGTGCAGCGAGGCCCCCGAGGGGGTCCGGACCGTCCGCACCTCGCCCGCCGCCACGGCCGCCCCGACCGCACCCACCACCGAAGAGGAGACGGCCGATGCGTACGCCGAAGCTGGCAGCGCTTGAGCTGAGGCGGTTCCGCAGGGGGAAGCTGCCGGCCGCCGCGCTGGTCGCCCTGCTGCTCCTGCCGCTGCTCTACGGCGCCCTGTACCTGTTCTCGTTCTGGGACCCGTACGGGAACCTCGACAAGCTGCCCGTCGCCCTGGTCAACAACGACAAGGGGGCCACGAACGACGGCAAGCGCGTCAACGCGGGCGACGAGATCAGTGACAAGCTGCTCGACTCCAACGTCTTCGCGTGGCACGAGGTGAGTGACGCCGAGGCCGCCAAGGGCGTCGAGGACGGGACGTACTACCTCTCGCTGACGATGCCGTCCGACTTCAGCAAGAAGATCGCGTCCAGCGGCGGGGACTCCCCCGAGACGGGCGCGCTCCAGGTGCGGACGAACGACGCCAACAACTACATCGTCGGGCAGATCTCCAAGACGGTCTTCGGAGAGGTGCGCAACGCCGCCTCCACCAACGCCTCGCGGGGCTTCCTGGACCGCATCTTCATCAACTTCTCCGATCTGCACGACAAGACCGCCGACGCGGCCAAGGGCGCCGACGACCTCAAGGGCGGCATCTCGAAGGCGAAGAAGGGCTCCAAGGAGCTCGCCGACGGCCTCAAGGACTCCAAGGCGGGCAGCGAACGGCTCTCCGAGGGGATCGTCAAGCTGAACACGGGTGCGGGCGAAGTCGCCTCCGGTGCCCGTCAGGTGGCCGGCGGCACCCAGGCCCTGGCCGACAAGGTCAACGGCGCCGCCGGCGAGGCCCGCCCCTTCTTCACGTACTTCAAGGAGAACGGGAAGAGCGTCGGGGAGGCCGCCCGCGTGGCCGCCGACGGCGCGAAGACCACCCGCGAGAGCCTCGACCAGCTGGTGGCCGCGGCCCCGACGGCGGCCACCGACGCCCGCACCGCAGCCGACGAACTCGGCGAGGTGTACCGCACCCGGTGCGAAGAGGCGGACGAGCCCGACGAGGCGTCCTGCCCCGCGCTGAAGAAGGCCAGTGAGACGGCGTCCGGCGTCGCCACGACGGCCGCCGACATCAGCAAGCTGGTCACCAGCCAGAGCGGCGAACTGAAGACGCTCAGCGGCCATCTGGCCGCCTTCCAGAAGCAGGCCGAGAACCTGTCGAAGCGCGCGCCGGACCTGGAGTCCGACCTGGAGAAGGCCGTCAAGGACGTCAACGCCCTCAACACCGGCGCCCAGAAGGTCGCCAAGGGTGCGGTGGCGCTGCACGCCGGCCTCGGCAACGCCCGTACCGGCTCGGCCGACCTCAACACCGGCATGGGCAAGCTCAAGACGGGCGCCGAGAACCTGGACGGCGGGCTGTTCCGGCTCGGCGACGGCTCGGCAGAGCTCGCCCAGGGCCTGCACGACGGCGCGGAGAAGATCCCGGACTACGAGAAGAAGGACCGCGACGCCCGCACCGACGTCATGGCCGACCCGGTGAAGCTGGCCTCCAAGTCCCTTCACGCGGCACCCAACTACGGCACCGGTTTCGCCCCGTACTTCATCCCGCTCTCCCTCTGGGTCGGCGCGATGGTCGCTTACATGATCATCCAACCGCTCAACAGGCGGGCGCTCTCCACCGGAGCCCCCGCCTGGCGGATCGCCCTCGCCGGATGGCTCCCGGTCGCCGCCATCGGCATCCTCCAGGTCGGCGCCCTGATGGCCGTCCTGCACTGGGGCCTGGGTCTGGAGATGGAGCGCTCGGCCGGGACGGTCGCCTTCCTGGCCCTGGTGACCTGCTGCTTCGCCTCGATCGTGCAGTGGCTCAACGCCTGCTTCGGCGCGGCGGGACGCATCCTGGTGCTGGTCGTGCTGATGCTCCAGCTGACCTCGGCCGGGGGCACGTACCCCGTCCAGACCAGCCCCGGCTTCTTCGGTGCGATCCACCCGTACCTGCCCATGACGTACGTCGTGGAGGGGCTGCGCCGGCTCATCACCGGCGGCCCGCTCGGCCCGGTCTGGCTGGGCTGCGCGGTACTGGCGGCCTTCACCGTGGGCGCGCTAGCCCTGACCACGTTCACCGCCCGCCGCAAGCAGGTGTGGAGCCTGAGCCGACTGCACCCGGAGCTGAGCCTGTGAGCGCGCCGGAAGCTGGGAGAATCGGCCTCATGGAAAGCAGTGGCACCACGCGTCGCCAGGCCACCCGGCAGAGGCTCTACGAGGCGGCGGTGACCCTCATCGCCGAGCAGGGCTTCTCGGCGACCACCGTGGACGAGATCGCGGAGCGGGCCGGGGTCGCCAAGGGCACGGTCTACTACAACTTCAAGAGCAAGACCGAGCTGTTCGAGGAGCTGCTCCGGCACGGCGTCGGGCTGCTCACCGCCTCGCTGCGGGCGGCCGCCGAGGAGTCCGAGGAGCGCGGCGGCACCCGGGTCGAGGCGCTGGACGCGATGATCCGGGCCGGACTGGCCTTCATCGACCGCTACCCGGCCTTCACCCAGCTGTACGTGGCCGAGCTCTGGCGCACCAACCGCGCCTGGCAGTCCACGCTCCTGGTGGTCCGGCAGGAGGCCGTCGCGGTCGTCGAGGGCGTGCTGCGCGAGGCGGTGCGCAGCGGTGAGCTGAGCGAGGAGATCGACATCCCGCTGACAGCCGCGGCCCTGGTCGGGATGGTGCTGGTGGCGGCGCTGGACTGGCAGGCGTTCCAGCCGGAGCGCTCGATCGACGAGGTCCACTCGGCGCTGTCCCTGCTGCTGCACGGGCGGGTCAGCGGGCACTGAGGGCCAAGGCTCCCGGAAAACACGAAGACGCCGGCCGGCCGAGTTCGCATCCCCCGCGAACTCCACCGGACCGGCGTCTTCCGTGCATCCGCCGGACCCGTTCCCCGTGGCCCCGTATGTCCCCCGTGGCCCCCGGTCCCGACGTCGTGCACCCCCGTTCCGTCAGGGGCCGCGCCGTTCCGCCGCCCCGTGCCGGCGGTCCGGGCGCCGCGCCCCTTCCGTGGTCACCACTCTTCCCTCCCCGCAGGTCCAGGCCTATCCGCGCAGCTACTCATCCCACCGCCTAGGTACGGGTACTCAGGGCTGCGCACCCGGCACCACCCGGCCGAAAAGCGGGGTCGCTACGATCTCCTGCGTGTCGATAATCCCTCTGGTGTTCACGAGCGGCTGGGCGAGCGGGATCAACGCCTACGCGGTGGTCCTGCTGCTCGGCATCTTCGGTGCGACCGGCGTCTCCGACGAGGTGCCCGCCGCGATGCAGCGCACCGATGTGCTGATCGTGGCCGGTGTGCTCTTCCTCTGCGAGGTGGTGGCCGACAAGATCCCGTACGTGGACTCGGTCTGGGACACCGCGCACACGGTGATCCGCCCGGTGGCCGGGGCGGTGATCGCCGCGCTGCTCGCCGGGGAGAGCGGTTCGCTGCCGGAGCTGGCGGCCGGGGCGATCGGCGGGTCGACGGCGCTGATGAGCCATCTGGTGAAGGCCGGTACGAGGATGGCGGTCAACACCTCCCCGGAGCCGTTCAGCAACATCGGGATGAGCATCGTCGAGGACCTCGGCGTGGCCGGGATCGTCACGTTCGCCATATTCAATCCGGTGGCGGCGGCCGTGATCGCCGGGGTGCTGCTGCTTCTCGGGATCGTCCTCGTGGTCTTCCTGGCCTCGCGGATCCGCCGCTTCCTGCGCCGCCGGGCCCAGCGCCGCGAGGAGAAACGCCTGGCCGGCGCGGAAGGGCCCTGGCCTCCCGGCTGAGCTGAGCTGTGAGTCGGTGGGCCCCGGCCTCCCGGCCGGACTGTCAGTGGCGGTCGCTAAAGTCACCGGCATGGCACGAATTGCGGTGATCGGCGCCGGGACGGGCGCCATGGCGGCGGCCGCCCGGCTCGCCGTCGCGGGCGACAAGGTGACGGTGTACGAGCGCTCCGCGAGCTACGGCGGCTCGCTGGGCCGCCATGAGCACGAGGGCTTCGTCTTCGACACCGGCCCCGGGCTGCTGCATCTGCCCGCCGTCCAGCGGGACCTGTTCGTGAAGACCGGCAAGGAGTCCCTGGAGCAGTCCGTCACGCTGACCCAGGTCGACCCGGCGAGCCGCCATCTCTTCGCGGACGGCACGGCGGTGTCCCTGCCCAACGCCTCCCGGGCCGGGGTGGCCGCCGCCCTGGACACGGCGCTCGGGGCCGGTGCCGGGGAGCGGTGGACGGGGTTCCTGGAGCGGGCCCGGGATGCCTGGGACCGGTCGCGGCGGCCGCTGCTGGAGGAGCCGCTACGGGCGGACCACCAGGTGCTGGGGCGCGACCCGTATCCCGCGCTCAGACAGCGGCGGCTGCTGCGCACCCGGCAGGCGTCCACCGTGGCGGAGATCGGCGCCTGGGAGCTGGCGGACGCCCGGCTCGCCGCCCTGCTCGACGGGTACGCGCTCTCGTACGGCCTCGACCCGCGCACCGCCCCGGCGAGCGCCGCGCTGCTGCCGTACATGGAGCAGACCTTCGGCAGCTGGTACGTGATGGGCGGGATGCGGGAGCTGGCCCGGGCGGTGTACGAGCGGTGCGTGGCCCGGAGGGTGGCCTTCGCCTTCGGTACCGAGGTGGTCCGGGTGGTGGAGAAGGACGGCCGGGCGGCGGGGGTGGAGCTGGCGGGCGGTGAGGTGGCCGAGGCGGACCGGGTGGTGCTGGGCGTCCGGCCGCACGCCGGTCTGGTGCCGGGTCAGCAGGTGTGGGGCGCTGATGACGTGACGGTCCGGGCGGGTGCGGCGGTGCCGGGGCGGTTCACGGTGCTGCTGTCGCTGCGCGGGGGCCGGGAGGCGGACGCGGTGCACCGGACGGTGGTGCACAGCGCCGACGGGGCGGCGGAGCAGGAGGCGGTGTTCGGGGGCCGGGTCGCCGCGCACCCGACGGTGACGGTGCTGCGCCCCGACGACCCCGCGACCCGCCCCGACGAGGCGCACGAGGCGGTGACGCTGAGCGCGGTGGTGGCCCCGCAGGGTCCAGTGGAGTGGACGGACCCGGCGGTGCGGCAGCGGTTCGCGGACCTTCTGGTGGAGCGGGCCGCCGCGGCCGTTCCCGGGCTGCGGGAGCGCGTCCTGCGCACGGAGGTCCGTACGCCGGCGGAGACCGAGGCCGAGACGGGGGCGGCGGGCGGTGCGGTGCCGCCGCCCGCGCTGGCCGGGGCGGCGGGCGCGTATCTGCACCCCGGGAACCTCACCCGGCTGCCGGGGCTGTATCTGGCGGGCGGCTGGTCGCACCCGGGCGGCGGGCTCGCGCACGCCGGGATGTCGGGGACGCTGGTGGCCGGACTCGTGGTGGAGGGCGACGACTTCCGCGGCTCGCGCTGAGGAGGGGGCGCCGGTAGCTCGCGCTGAGGAGGGGCGGGTGTCCCCGGCGTCCCGCGCCGGGGAGCGGGGCCGCACCGGTCGTCCTCCGCCGTGAGCGGTCCGGCCGCGCCTCACCGGTGCTCGCGCCTCGCCGGTGACGTGCCGAAACCGCTGTCAGTTCAGTAGCGGTACGGCTCGTTCTGGCCGGTGTCGTAGCCGTTGCTGTACGGGGCGGGCTGCTCCGGGGGCATCGGGGGGTACTGCTCGGCGTCCCGCTGCTGCGGGACCCAGACGCCCCCGGGCGGGGTGTCGGTGCCGTACGCGTCCGTGCCGTAGTTCTGGGCGTAGGGGTCGACGTAGCTCTGCTGCCCGCCCTGGCTGTCGAAGCCGTTGCCGTTGCCGTAGGCGTCGTAACCGCTGTAGGGCGCCGACCCGTTGGTCGTGCCGATGTACGGGTCGGAGTAGGCGGCGTAGCTCTGCTGGCCGGTCCCGTAGTCGTAGGGCCCCGCGTAGCCGTCCTGGGTCTGCTGCTGGTCGTAGCCGGAGTACGGGTCGTACGCGGCGAACTGCGGCTGCGCGGAGGGGTCCGCCTCGGGCTGCCGCTGGTCCTGGCCGCCCCGGCCGGAGCTGTCCGCCCCGTAACCGGAATCGCTGTACACGCCGTACTGGCCGGTGTCGTCGGGCAGCGGCAGCGGCTCGTACACCGAGGTGGCGGGGTCGGAGGCGGCGTTCTGGGCCCCGACGTGGGCGAAGGCGGGATCGAAGCCGGGGTCGTAACCGGAGTCGAATCCCCGGTCGGTGGCGGAATCGAAGCCCGAGCCGGTGCCGGGGGCGGTGCCCTGCTCGGTACCGGGATCCGAGACCTCCAGGTCCGAGACCTCCAGCGTGGGATCCTTGGCGGCCGCACGCTCGCCGCCGCCCTTGCGTCGGCGGCTCTCCCCCGGGCTGCCGCCTATGGCCCAGCCGGTGGAGAAGCCGCGCCGGAAGGAGAGCGTCACGAAGGTCTGGCCGGTGGCGAAGGCGAGCGTGCCGACGACGATGACCGCGCGGGAGCCGATCGGGACCCCGATGACCACGGTGAGGAAGCCGATGAAGGCGAGCAGCCGCCAGCGCAGCCGCGCCTTGTACTGCAGCAGTACCTCACCCAGCAGCCACAGCGCCACCAAGCCGAATGCGATGTAGAGGACCGTCCAGCCCACGCCCGCCCCCTCCTGCGGCCGCAGCCGCTCGGGGGCGGGTACGGCCGGTCACGACTGCTTGTGCAGTCCGAGATTCTCGTAGATTTCGAGCGTTGCCGTCGAGTTGTTGAGCGTGATGAAGTGGAGCCCGGGCACACCCTCGGACAGCAGCTTCGCGCAGAACTCCGTTGCGAACTCGATACCAAGGGAGCGTACAGCGGCCGGATCGTCCTTGACCGCGAGGATCCGCTCTTTCAGCGGCGCGGGCACGGTCGCGTTGCTGAGCTGGGAGAATCTTTCCAGTTGCTTCACACTCGTGAGCGGCATGACCTCGGGAATCACCGGCGTTTCGCAACCGGCGGCGACCACCCGGTCACGCATCCGGAGATACTCCTCCGGCCGGAAGAACATCTGGGTGATCGCGTAGTCGGCCCCGGCGCGGCACTTGTCCACGAAATGGCCGATGTCCGTCTCCCAGTCGGTGGAGCGCGGGTGCATTTCGGGGAACGCGGCGACGCCGACGCAGAAGTCGCCGGACTCCTTGATGAGGCGGACGAGGTCGGCCGCGTACTTCACGCCCTGCGGGTGCTCGACCCACTCGCCCATCGGGTCGCCGGGCGGGTCGCCGCGGACCGCGAGGATGTTCCTGATCCCGGCGTCGGCGTACTGGCCGATCATGTTGCGCAGTTCGGCGATCGAGTGGCTGACCGCGGTGAGGTGGGCGACCGGGGTGAGCGTGGAGTCCGCGGCGATCTGCTGGGTCGCCCGCACCGTCCCGGCACGGGTGGAGCCGCCGGCCCCGTACGTCACCGAGACGAAGCTCGGGCGGACCGCCTCGACGCGGCGCAGCGCGTTCCAGAGGTTGCGCTCGCCCTTCTCGGTCTTGGGCGCCCAGAACTCGAAGGAGTACGAGGTCTTGCCGGTCGCGAGCAGGTCACGCACCGTGGGTGCGTGGTCCGTCCTGGTGGAAGCTGTCCCAAGGGCCATATGGGGAGGTTAACCAGGGGGTGGACACTCCCCCAACCAGAGCGGGGGATTTTGTCTCGTTTCGCCGGTTTGTTGTCCACCCCTTGGACAATCCCGTGAAATGCGGTGCGGTGCCGCACCTCCGCAGAGGGCGGAAAAGGGCTGCTCAGAGCGCGTGCGCCCGGACCCTCTTTGCCAGCTCGGCGGTGGCTGCCGCCGGGTCGATGGCCTCGGTGATCGCCCGGACGACGACGATCCGGCGGGCCCCGGCCGTCAGCACCTCGTCCAGGTTCCCCGCGTCGATCCCGCCGATCGCGAACCAGGGGCGCGGCTGCTCCAGGGAGGCGGCGTACCGCACGAGGCCGAGGCCGGGGGCGTGGCGGCCGGGCTTGGTGGGGGTGGGCCAGCAGGGCCCCGTACAGAAGTAGTCCACGCCCTCCTGGGCGACGGCGGCGTCGACCTCGGACTCGGCGTGCGTGGAGCGGCCGATCAGCCGGTCGGCGCCGATGATCGCGCGGGCGGCGCCCACCGGCAGGTCGCCCTGGCCCAGGTGCAGGACGTCGGCGCCGATGGCGTGGGCGACATCGGCGCGGTCGTTGACCGCGAGGAGCTTGCCGTGGCGCCGGCAGGCGTCGGCGAAGACCGCGAGGTGCTCCAGCTCCTCGGCGGCCTCCATGCCCTTGTCGCGGAGCTGGACGATGTCGACCCCGCTGGAGAGCACGGCGTCCAGGAAGGCGGGGAGGTCGCCCTGCCTCTTACGGGCATCCGTGCACAGATAGAGCCGGGCGTCGGACAGCTGCTCGCGAGGCGTGGGCATGGTGGAGTCCCCCCGTGGTCGTGGCGGGGCACGGGCCACGCGCTGCACGCGGGGCCCGTACGCCGCTTCCGGTCGTATCGGTCAGACGGCGAGCGCCTGGGCGCGGCGCTTCACCTCCGTACCGCGATTCTCGCTCAGCGCCTGCGCGGGGGTGCCGGGCAGGGTCGGGTCGGGAGTGAAGAGCCACTCCAGCATCTCTTCGTCGGAATAGCCGTCGTCCTTCAGGAGGGTCAGGGTGCCGGAGAGGCCCTTGACCACCTTGTCGCCGTCGATGAAGGCGGCAGGCACCTGAAGCGTCCGGTTCTCACCACGGCGTACGGCGATGAGCTGGCCTTCCTTGACCAGCTGCCGTACACGCGTCACCTCGACACCGAGCTTTTCGGCGATGTCGGGGAGGTGGAGCCAGGCGGGGACGAGAGCATCGGTCTTTGCGTCAATCTCGGTCACAAGGACAAGCGTGCCATCCAGGACTGACAGCCGGTAGCCGGGCCGACCGTACGGGGGTCGGCCCGGCCTTTCAGACCCGGCCTTTCCAAGGGCGGTGGGCCTCAGAGGGCGGTGGACTTCAGGGGTACGGCCGGGTCGGCGACCCGCTCCGGGTCGAGCACCGCCCCCGACTCGATGAGCCTGCGCCCCTGGGCGAGGTCGCGCGGGCGGCCCACCGCGAGCACGGCGACCAGGGCTCCGGCCCGCAGCCAGCACACCGACCAGGTGGCCTCGGAGCCGTCGCCGCGCCACAGGAGGGTGTCGGCGTGGGCGTGGTGGCCCGCGTACTGCACGAAGCGGCCGAACTGCTCGGACCAGAAGTACGGGACGGGGTCGTGGACGGGCAGCGGATCGCCGGACTCCGCCGCCAGGATCGCGGCGGCGACGGTCCGGGGGCCCTGGAGGGCGTTGTCCCAGTGGTGGATCAGCAGGCGCTCGCCGTAGCGGGCGGAGGGGTAGGAGGCGCAGTCCCCGACCGCGTACACATCGGGCAGGGAGGTGCGCAGGGAGGCGTCGGCGGTGATCGAGCCGTCCGGGCCGCGTTCGACGCCGGAGCCGGTGAGCCAGCCGGTGGCGGGGCGGGCGCCGATGCCGACGACGACGGCCCCGGCGGGCAGCGTCCGGCCGTCCGTGAGGATCACGGCGGACTCCTCGACGCGTTCGACCCGGGCGTCGGTGAGGAGTGCGGCGCCGCTCTCCGCGTACCAGTCGGCCATCGGGGCGGCGACCTCGGCGGGCAGGGTCCCGGCCAGCGGGCGGGCGGCGGCCTCCACGACGGTGACCGCGCAACCGGCCGCGCGGGCAGCGGTGGCGAACTCGGCGCCGATCCACCCCGCGCCGACGACGACCACATCGTGCCGCCGCTCCAGGACGGGGCGCAGCCGGGCGGCGTCGTCCAGGGTGCGCAGCAGATGGACGCCCCGGACGCCTTCGGTGCCGGGCAGGGTGATGGGCTCCGCTCCGGTCGCCAGGACCAGGACGTCGTACGGGACGGGTCCCTCGGCCGTCTCCAGCAGATGGTCTGCGGCGCGCAGGGCGGTGACGTCCAGGCCGAGGCGGAGCGTGATGTCCAGCGCCTCGAAGTCGACGTCGAAGGCGGAGTCCTCGGCCGCCCCGAGCAGCACCGCCTTGGAGAGCGGCGGCCGGTCGTAGGGCTGGTGGGGCTCGGCTCCGATCAGCGTGACGGGGCCGGTGAAACCGGCTTCCCGCAGGGCGACTGCGGTCTGTACGCCCGCCATGCCCGCTCCGACGATCACGACGTTCCGTGTCCGCTGCCCCGCCGCGTGGTGTTCCGTCTGCTCGCTCACGCGCACCAGTCTATTCATCTGACTGGTCGTCAGGCAGCGGCTCCTCCACCACGCTCGTCCCGCTGCCCTCCTGGGACTCCCACTCCCAGCGCTCCTCCAGCCGCACCCGGCCGTCCGCGAGGTCGGTGACGGTGGAGAGGCAGTGTCCGGAAGAGGTCGTTCCGTCCTGCTTGAGCTGGACGTAACGGAAGTCGAGGGCGTCCCCCTCGCGGGTGCCGACGAGATGGCCCCGGACGACGTCACCGCCCGTGTAATCGGCCCAGATCATGCCGTCCTGCTCGTGGTACGTGAAGCGGGTACGGGTGCCGACCTGGCCGGGGGCCTGGTCGGCGACGGGCGAGAGGACGAGTCCGTCGAGCGAACGGGCCACGTGGCTGCTCCCTACTGGGCGTTGAGGGACTGGGGTTAGGCTGGCCAAGGTAGAACACTCGCGGGAGCCCGGACGCACCGGGCTGAGAGGGAGGCTGGGCGGCCTCCGACCGTACGAACCTGATCCGGGTCATGCCGGCGAAGGGAGGGGCTGGACACCCATGCGCGTCTCGGGGAAGACCTCCGGAATTCCGGGGGGAAGCTCAGGATCCGATGTCCTCGTCATCGGGGGCGGCATCATCGGCCTGGTCACCGCCTGGCGGGCGGCGCAGCGCGGGCTGGCCGTCACCGTGGCCGATCCCGATCCGGGCGGCGGGGCCGCCCGGGTCGCGGCGGGCATGCTGGCCGCCGTCACCGAACTGCACTACGGCGAGGAGCTGCTGCTCGGCCTCAACCTCGCCTCCGCCGCCCGCTATCCGGAGTTCGTCGCGGAGCTGGAGGCGGCGAGCGGCCGTGAGACCGGCTTCCGTACCTGCGGCACGCTGGCCGTCGCGCTGGACTCGGACGACCGGGCGCATCTGCGGGAGCTGCACGCCCTCCAGGAGCGTTCGGGGCTGGAGTCGGTCTGGCTGAGCGGCCGTGAGTGCCGCCGTCTGGAGCCGATGCTCGCACCGGGCGTACGGGGCGGGCTGCGGGTGGACGGCGACCACCAGGTGGACCCGCGGCGGCTCGCCGCCGCGCTGCTGGCCGCGTGCGAGCGGGCGGGAGTGGTGTTCCGCAGGGCGCCCGCCGAGCGGCTCGCCGTCGCCGGGGGCCGGGCGGCCGGGGCCGTGCTCGGTGACGGTACGGGGGTCGAGGCCGACCAGGTCGTGCTGGCGGCGGGCAGCCTCAGCGGGCGGCTCGCGGGGCTCCCGGAGGAGGTCGTTCCGCCGGTCCGGCCGGTCAAGGGCCAGGTCCTGCGGCTCACCGTGCCCCCGGCGTACGCCCCCTTCCTCAGCCGGACCGTGCGGGCCGTCGTCCGGGGCGGCCACCTCTACCTCGTACCGCGCGAGAACGGCGAGCTGGTCGTCGGCGCCACCAGCGAGGAGATGGGCTGGGACACCACGGTCACCGCGGGCGGGGTCTACGAGCTGCTGCGCGACGCCCACGAGCTGGTGCCCGGCATCACCGAGCTGCCGCTCACCGAGACCCGGGCCGGTCTGCGCCCCGCGTCCCCCGACAACGCCCCGCTACTCGGCCCGACCGCCCTGCCCGGCCTTCTCCTCGCCACCGGCCACCACCGCAACGGCGTCCTGCTGACGCCCGTCACGGGCGACGCGATGGCCGAGGCCCTGACCACCGGCGAGCTGCCCGAGGTGGCCCGCCCGTTCGCCCCGGGCCGGTTCGCGTCCGTCGGCGCCGCCCCCGTACCCGTACCCGTACGCCAGGAGCAGTCCGCATGAGCCCTCAGGTATCCGTCTCGGTCAACGGGGAGCCGCGCACCCTCGACGCGGGCACCGCGCTGGACCGCCTCGTCGCCACCCTGACCGCCGCGCCCTCCGGGGTCGCCGCCGCCGTCAACGAGTGCGTGGTGCCGCGCGGCCGGTGGGCCGCCACCACGCTCGGCGAGGGCGACCGCGTCGAGGTCCTGACCGCCGTACAGGGAGGCTGACCGTGTCCGACGACGTCTTCACCCTGGGACCGGCCGTCTTCGGCTCCCGGCTGATCATGGGCACCGGCGGGGCGCCCAGCCTGGAGGTGCTGGAGCGCTCGCTGATCGCCTCCGGGACCGAGCTGACCACCGTCGCGATGCGTCGGCTCGACCCGACCGTGCAGGGCTCGGTCCTCTCCGTGCTGGAGCGGCTCTCCATCCAGGTGCTGCCGAACACGGCGGGCTGCTTCACCGCGGGCGAGGCGGTGCTGACCGCGCGGCTGGCCCGGGAGGCGCTCGGCACCGACTGGGTGAAGCTGGAGGTGGTGGCCGACGAGCGGACGCTGCTGCCCGACCCGATCGAGCTGCTCGACGCCGCGGAGATCCTGGTGGACGACGGGTTCACCGTGCTGCCGTACACCAACGACGATCCGGTCCTGGCCCGGAAGCTGGAGGACGTGGGGTGCGCGGCGATCATGCCGCTCGGCTCCCCCATCGGCTCCGGGCTCGGCATCCGCAACCCGCACAACTTCGAGCTGATCGTGGAGCGGGCGGGGGTGCCGGTGATCCTGGACGCGGGGGCCGGGACCGCCTCGGACGCGGCGCTGGCGATGGAGCTGGGGTGCGCGGCGGTGATGCTCGCCTCGGCGGTGACCCGGGCCCAGGAGCCGGAGCTGATGGCCGCGGCGATGCGGCACGCGGTGGACGCGGGGCGGCTGGCGTACCGGGCGGGCCGGATCCCGCGCCGCCACTTCGCCGAGGCGTCCTCCCCGGTGGACGGGCGGGCGGCGCTGGATCCGGAGCGCCCGGCGTTCTGAGCGCGCCTGTACGTGGTCGGGGGCGCCGCCCCCGGACCCCCGCCCCTCGAACGCCGGAGGGACTTGAACGGCCGGAGAGCCACGCCCGCCACCTGGGGCGTGTCGCTGTCACGGATTGGCTGTAGATCGGCCCCGGAAGCGCCCCGGTCCGTCCGGGGTGTCGGTGGCGCCTCGTAGACTCTCCTGGTGGACACGACCCTCCAGGACCCCCTCGTCGGGCAGCTGCTCGACGGCCGGTATCGCATAGAGGCGCGCATCGCCGTCGGCGGGATGGCCACGGTCTACCGGGCCGTGGACACCCGGCTGGACCGGGTGCTCGCCCTCAAGGTGATGCACCCGGCGCTCGCCGTCGACGCCGCCTTCGTGGAGCGGTTCATCCGCGAGGCCAAGTCGGTGGCCCGGCTCGCCCACCCCAACGTCGTCGCGGTCTTCGACCAGGGCGCCCAGGGCGCGTACGTCTACCTCGCGATGGAGTACGTGGCGGGCTGCACCCTGCGCGATGTGCTGCGCGAGCGTGGCGCCCTCCAGCCCCGGGCGGCCCTGGACATTCTGGAGCCGGTCCTCGCCGCGCTCGGCGCCGCGCACCGGGCCGGGTTCGTGCACCGGGACATGAAGCCGGAGAACGTCCTGATAGGGGACGACGGCCGGGTCAAGGTCGCCGACTTCGGCCTGGTCAGGGCGGTCGGCACGGCCACCGACACCACCGGTTCGCTGCTGGGCACGGTCTCGTACCTGGCCCCCGAGCAGATCGAGCACGGCACGGCCGACACCCGCAGTGACGTGTACGCCTGCGGGGTCGTGCTGTACGAGATGCTCACCGGCACCAAGCCGCACACCGGGGAGAACGCCGCCCAGGTCATCTATCAGCACCTCAACAACGACGTCCCGGCCCCCTCCGCCGTCGTGCCGGGGCTCCCGGTCGCGCTGGACAGCCTGGTGGCGAGCGCCACCGCCCGGAACCCCGAGGTGCGCCCGCACGACGCGGTGCTGCTGCTGGCCGAGGCCCGTGAGGCCCGCGCCACGCTGAGCGAGGCCGAGCTCGACGCCGTACCGCCGCAGGCGCTCTCCCAGACGCACGACGCGGCGGACGACCGTACGAGCGTGATCCCGCGGGCCCTCCCGGCGGACGGCGACGGGGGCACCGTGCACCGCACCAGCCGCCTGGAGATGCCGCCACCCGCACCCCGGCGCGGGGCGGCGCTGCGCGGCCCGTTCGCCGGTCCGCACCGCAGGCTGATCACGGTGATCACCGCCGTCCTGCTGACGTTGGGTGTCGGGGCGGGCGTCTGGTACATCAACTCCGGGCAGTTCACCCAGGTCCCCTCGCTGCTCGGCCAGACCCAGAAGTCGGCGGAGCAGCGGCTCTCGGACGCCGGGCTCGGGCTGAAGGGCGTCGAGCGGGTCTTCAGCGACACGGTCGAGCGGGGCTCGGTGGTGGACAGCGATCCCGCGTCGGGCGACCGGATCCGGGGCAACGGTTCGGTGACGCTCGTCGTCTCGCGCGGCCCCGAGATCGTCCGGGTCCCCGATGTCTCCGGCTCCTCCCTCGCGGACGCCCGGCGCACCCTGAAGAAGGTGGGCCTGCTCCCCGGGATGGCGACCAAGGAGTTCAGCGAGGACGTCGCCCGCGGCGATGTGATCCGTACGGAGCCCGCCGCCGGGACCGACCGCCACCCGGACACGGCCGTGGCCCTCGTCGTCAGCAAGGGCAGCCCCATCGGCGTCCCGGACCTCACCGGCCTCTCGGTCGAGGACGCCACCGCCGAGCTGGAGAAGGAGGGGCTGAAGGCCGAGGTGCTGCCCGGCCGGGTCCACTCCTCCGAGGCCGACGGGGACATCGCCCAGCAGTCCCCGGGCGCGGGCACCGAAGCGGCCGAGGGCGACACGGTCGAGCTGACCGTCTCCAAGGGCCCCCGGATGCTGGACGTCCCCGATGTCACCGGCCGGGACGTCGACGAGGCCCGGGCGACCCTGGAGGAGGCGGGCTTCGAGGTGAAGGTCGACCGGCCGTTCCTCTCGTTCAGCGACACGATCGCGCGCCAGTCCGTGAAGGGCGGCGAACAGGCCCCCGAGGGCTCCACCATCACCATCAGGACCAAGGGGTTCTAGAACCACATGCGTAACCCGGAAGCCGGAACTCCTCCGCGCAACCCCGTGGGTGGTCACGTCCCGGTGGCCGGCGGCCTCGCCAAGGTCGGCCTGGAGTACGCCCGTGAGCTGGCGGCCGAGGCCGTACAGGTCTTCGTCGCCAACCCGC
Organism: Streptomyces sp. NPDC059452; assembly: GCF_042750035.1. NCBI lineage: Bacteria > Bacillati > Actinomycetota > Actinomycetes > Kitasatosporales > Streptomycetaceae > Streptomyces > Streptomyces sp. NPDC059452. The sequence goes on along the minus strand of NZ_JBHYVE010000029.1, from coordinate 61,577 downwards.
GCGGCTGGGCGACGCCCACCGGGAACCCGGCCCAGGACGAGCTGTTCCGCTCGGAGTGCGCGGCGGCCTCGATACCGGCGTACGTCCACGCCCCATATCTGATCAACTTCGGCTCGCACACCGAGGCGACGGTCGAGAAGTCCGTGGACTCCCTGCGCCACTCACTGCGCCGGGCCCGCGAGATCGGCGCGCTGGGCGTGGTGGTGCACACCGGCTCGGCGACGGGCGGGCGGCCCCGCTCGGAGGCGCTGGCCCAGGTGCGGGAGCACATGCGGCCGCTGCTGGACGAGCTGACCCACGACGACGACCCGTATCTGCTGCTGGAGTCCACGGCGGGCCAGGGCTCCTCGCTCTGCTCCCGTACGTGGGACTTCGGGCCGTACTTCGAGGCGCTGGACGCCCACCCGAAGCTGGGCATCTGCCTGGACACCTGCCACATCTACGCGGCGGGCCACGACCTGACCGGCCCCACGGGGATGCGGCAGACGCTCGACCTGCTGGTGGAGACGGTCGGTGAGGGGCGGCTGAAGCTGATCCACGCCAATGACTCCAAGGACGTCGTGGGCGCCCACAAGGACCGGCACGAGAACATCGGCGCGGGTCACATCGGCGCGGAGCCGTTCCGGGAGCTGTTCGCGCACCCGGCGACCGAGGGCGTACCGCTGGTCATCGAGACGCCCGGCGGCAAGGAGGGGCACGCGGCGGACGTGGCCCGGTTGAAGGAGCTGCGGGGCACCCCTTAGAGAGCCCTTCTACAGCAGAGAGCCTTCTACAGCTCGGGGCCCTCGCCCGGCTCCTCCTGGTACGAATAGCGCTGCTCGCGCCACGGGTCACCGATGTTGTGGTAGCCCCGCTCCTCCCAGAATCCGCGCCGGTCGGCCGTCATGTACTCGATGCCCCGGACCCATTTCGGACCCTTCCAGGCGTACAGGTGCGGCACGACGAGGCGCAGCGGGAAGCCGTGCTCGGCGGTGAGGAGCTCGCCGTCCTTGTGGGTGGCGAAGAGGGTGCGCTCGGCGGCGAAGTCGTCCAGGCGCAGGTTCGAGGAGAAGCCGTACTCGGCCCACACCATCACATGGGTGACATCGGGGCCGGGCGGTGCCAGGTCGAGCACCGTACGGGCGAGGACCCCGCCCCATTCGGCGCCGATCATGCTGAACTTCGTCACGCAGTGCAGATCGGCGACGACCGAGGAGAACGGCAGCGCCGAGAAGTCCTGGTGGTTCCAGCAGTGCTTGTCGCCGTCGGCGGTGGCCCCGAAGACCCGGAACTCCCAGCGCTCGGGTTTGAACTTGGGAACGGGCCCGTAGTGGGTGACCGGCCATCCGCGCTGCAGTCGCTGTCCCGGCGGAAGCTCGGACTGCTCTGATTCGCGGTATTCCCGGCTTTCCGGCTGACCCATGCCTCCATGGTGACAGACAGGCAGGGGTGGTCATGACCAGGGCAGACCCCTATGGGACCCCCAGGGGGTCAACTCGTACTAAGCGTGCACTTACTGGACGGCCGGTGGACGCGGTGCGAGGATGCGGCCACCTTGTCGATCACGTGTGGAAGGAGCCTCTGCGATGCAGGGCGACCCCGAGGTCATTGAATTCCTCAATGAGCAGCTGACCGCCGAACTGACCGCTATCAACCAGTACTTCCTGCATGCGAAAATGCAGGACAACTTCGGCTGGACCAAGCTCGCCAAGTACACCCGGGCCGAGTCCTTCGACGAGATGAAGCACGCCGAGATCCTCACCGACCGGATCCTGTTCCTGGACGGGCTGCCCAACTACCAGCGGCTCTTCCACGTCCGGGTGGGCCAGACGGTCACCGAGATGTTCCAGGCGGACCGACAGGTCGAGGTGGAGGCGATCGACCGCCTCAAGCGCGGGATCGAGGTGATGCGCGCCAAGGGGGACATCACCTCGGCGAACATCTTCGAGTCCATCCTGGCGGACGAGGAGCACCACATCGACTACCTCGACACCCAGCTGGAGCTGGTGGAGAAGCTCGGTGAACCGCTCTACATCGCGCAGCTCATCGAGCAGCCGGAGAGCTGACCGTGCGCTGAGCCGACAGTCCGCTGAACGGGCTGGAAAAGGAAGGGTCAGGCGAAGGGTCAGGCGGCGTCGGGGAGACGGACGTCCTGGGCCGCCACCGGCATGGCCATCGGGTGGCCGACAGCCACCGTCGCGGGCTCCCGCTGCTGGCCCACGAGGTCTCGGCGCGAGCAGTCGCGCCCCAGCAGGGCCTGGATCCGGCGGACACAGCCGCCGCAGTCCGTGCCCGCCTTGCAGGCCGAGGCGATCTGGCGGGGCGTGCAGGCCCCGGCGTCCGCATGCTTCTTGACCTGCGCCTCGGTGATGCCGAAGCAGGAACAGACGTACATGCGGTTCACCTCCCTGCGGGCCGGTCGCTGGTGCCGTCCCCGTCTTCGTCGGTGAGGCTAACCTAACCTTACCCGCCCGGCGAGGCGCGCAAAAGTCCTGGAACGGACTGTGGGGCACGGATCACATGGATCCGTGCCCCACAGGTGCGACTGGCGGGAATGCGTCCCGACTACTGGTCGCGGTACATCTCGGCGACCAGGAAGGCCAGGTCGAGCGACTGGCTGCGGTTGAGCCGGGGGTCGCAGGCCGTCTCGTAGCGCTGGTGGAGGTCGTCCACGAAGATCTCGTCGCCGCCGCCCACGCACTCGGTGACGTCGTCGCCGGTCAGCTCTACGTGAATGCCGCCCGGGTGGGTGCCGAGGCCCTTGTGGACCTCGAAGAAGCCCTTGACCTCGTCCAGGACGTCGTCGAAGCGGCGCGTCTTGTGGCCGGACGCGGCCTCGAAGGTGTTGCCGTGCATCGGGTCGGTCACCCACGCCACGGTGGCGCCGGACGCGGTGACCTTCTCGACCAGCTCGGGGAGCTTGTCGCGGACCTTGTCGGCGCCCATGCGGACGATGAAGGTCAGCCGGCCGGGCTCGCGGTCCGGGTCCAGGCGGTCGACGTAGCCGAGCGCCTCGTCCACGGTGGTCGTCGGGCCGAGCTTGATGCCGATCGGGTTGCGGACCTTCGAGGCGAACTCGATGTGCGCGCCGTCCATCTGGCGGGTGCGCTCACCGATCCAGACCATGTGGCCGGAGGTGTCGTACAGCTCGCCGGTACGCGAGTCCGTACGGGTCAGCGCCGACTCGTAGTCCAGCAGCAGCGCCTCGTGCGAGGCGTAGAACTCGACCGCCTTGAACTCGGCCGGGTCGGTGCCGCACGCCTTCATGAAGTTCAGCGCGTTGTCGATCTCGCGGGCCAGGGCCTCGTAGCGCTGGCCGGAGGGGGACGACTTCACGAAGTCCTGGTTCCAGGCGTGCACCTGGCGCAGGTCGGCGTAGCCGCCGGTGGTGAAGGCGCGCACCAGGTTCAGCGTCGAGGAGGACGCGTGGTACATCTGCTTCAGCCGGGCGGGGTCCGGGATCCGGGCCTCCTCGGTGAAGGCGAAGCCGTTCACCGAGTCGCCCCGGTAGGTCGGCAGGGTGATGCCGTCGCGGGTCTCGGTCGACTTGGAGCGCGGCTTGGAGTACTGGCCCGCGATCCGGCCGACCTTCACGACGGGCACGGAGGCCGCGTAGGTCAGGACGGCGCTCATCTGGAGCAGCGTCTTCAGCTTGGCCCGGATGTGCTCGGCGGACACGGCGTCGAAGGCCTCGGCGCAGTCGCCGCCCTGCAGCAGGAACGCCTCGCCCTTGGCGACGGCTCCCAGGCGGGCGCGCAGCTGGTCGCACTCGCCCGCGAAGACGAGCGGCGGATACGACGCGAGGTCCGCGAGTACATCGCGCAGGGCCTCGGAGTCGGGGTACTCGGGCTGCTGCGCCGCGGGAAGGTCTCGCCAGGTGTTGCCACCGGCGGCGGAGGTATTGGCGTTCACGGTCACGGGGACAACATTACGGGGTCGCGGGGGCCGTCCATCCGTTCGCTCAATAGTTGAGACACGCGCTCCGGTGCCGGGTCCGTCCGATAAGGTCGCGGCATGTCGACGCAACAGATCCAGCTCTCGATCCAGAACTGGTGGTGGACCGCTCATCCGGCGGCCCGCTGACTCATCGCGCTGACACACTTCGCGAAGGCCGCCCGAGGGGCGGCCTTCCTGCGTTTTGGGAGCCGTTCCCCTCCCCGGTGAACCCCGTGGAATCCCGTGAACCCCGTACGCGACCCCGTACGGGCCGTCCGGAAGGAACCCGCTCCCATGTCCCGTAACCCGTCCCGCCCCGCCCCCGATGTCGTCCGCCGGCTGCTGGCCGGGGACGCCCCGCCGTTCGCCCTGCTGCGCCGGCGTACGCCCGGCCGTGACCACGATCACGTGGAGGTGCTGATCGGCGAGGTGCGGGAGGTGGAGCGGCTGGCCGATCTGCCGGTGGGCGAGCGGCCGGCGCTGGCTCTGGTGCCGTTCCGGCAGATCGCCGAGCGCGGCTTCGACGTCCACGACGACGGCACGCCGCTGAGTGTGCTGGTCGCGGAGGAGAGCCATGAGCTGGAGCTCGCGGAGGTGCTGGCCGCGCTGCCCGCCCATGACGTGACGGTGGAGGACCGGGGCTTCGATGTGGCGGACGGGGAGTACGCGGAGATCGTCCGGCGGGTGATCCGGGACGAGATCGGCCAGGGCGAGGGCGCGAACTTCGTGATCCGGCGGACGTTCCGGGGCGCGATCCCGGGGTTCGGGCGGGCGGACGCGCTGGCGCTGTTCCGGCGGCTCCTCGCGGGCGAGCGGGGCGCGTACTGGACGTTCGTCGTCCACACAGGAGGCAGCGGGACCGAAGGGACCCCCGGTTCGGGGCGGCGGCGGGCGACGGGTGGGCGGACGCTGGTGGGGGCCAGCCCTGAGGTCCACGTACGGATGTCCGGCGGGACGGTCGTGATGAACCCGATCAGCGGAACCTACCGCTACCCGGCCGAGGGACCCAGCGCGACAAGCCTGCTCGCCTTCCTCGGGGACCGCAAGGAGAGCGAGGAGCTGTCCATGGTGGTCGACGAGGAGCTGAAGATGATGTGCACGGTGGGCGACCGGGGCGGGGTGGTGGTCGGGCCCCGGCTCAAGGAGATGGCCCACCTCGCCCACACGGAGTACGAGCTGCGGGGACGGTCCTCGCTGGATGTACGGGAGGTCCTGCGCGAGACCATGTTCGCGGCCACCGTCACCGGCTCCCCGGTACAGAACGCCTGCCGGGTGATCGAGCGGTACGAGAGGGGCGGGCGCGGCTACTACGCGGGCGCGCTGGCCCTGCTGGGCCGGGACGCGAACGGGGCGCAGACGCTGGACTCGCCGATCCTGATCCGGACCGCCGACATCGCCCCCGACGGTTCGCTCAAGGTGCCGGTCGGCGCCACCCTCGTACGCCATTCGGACCCGGAGAGCGAGGTCGCCGAGACGCATGCCAAGGCGGCCGGGGTGCTGGCGGCGCTGGGGGTGCGGCCGGGGCGGCCGGAGGCGGAGGCGGACCGTCCCCGGCTGGCGGCCGACCCCCGGGTGCAGGCGGCACTGGACGACCGGCGCGGCTCGCTGGCCCCGTTCTGGCTGCGGATGCAGGAGCGCACCGAGGAGCTGGCCGGACACGCGCTGGTGGTGGACGGGGAGGACACGTTCACCGCGATGCTGGCACACCTGCTGCGCTCCTCGGGGCTCGATGTCTCGGTGCGGCGGTACGACGAGCCGGGGCTGCGCGAGGTGGTCCGGGCGCACGAGGGGCCCGTGGTGCTGGGCCCCGGCCCCGGTAATCCGGGCGATCTCACGGACCCGAAGATGCGGCTGCTGCGGGAGCTGGCGGCCGGGCTGGTACGGGAGCACCGGTACGGGCTGCTGGGCGTCTGCCTGGGGCACGAGCTGATCGCGGCGGAGCTGGGCCTGGAGATCGTACGCAAGGCGGAGCCGTACCAGGGGGCGCAGACCCGGATCGAGCTGTTCGGGCGGCCGGAGACGGTCGGCTTCTACAACAGCTTCACCGCCCGCTGCGACGCCCCGGCCGCCGTCGAGCTGGCCGCGCACGGGATCGAGGTGAGCCGGGATGAGGAGAGCGGTGAGCTGCACGCGCTGCGCGGGCCCGGCTTCGCCTCGGTGCAGTTCCACCCGGAGTCGGTGCTGACCGTGTGCGGGGCGGCGATCGTGACGGAGCTACTGGCGGGGCTGCCGGTGCCGGGCTGAGTCCGGGAGGCCGTGCCGCGTCCGTCCCCGGCCTCACATCTTCGGGGCTGCCGGTGCCGGGCTGAGCGGCCAGGCTCACGTTCTCGGTACGAGCACGTTCTCGCTGGGGCGGCGGGCCAGGTAGTCGGTGACGTTCTGCACCGTCGCGTCGATGATCTGGCCCACCGCGTCCTCGGTGTAGTACGCCTGGTGCGAGGTGACGATGACGTTGGGGAAGGTGACCAGTCGGGCCAGGGTGTCGTCGTCGACGCCCTCCAGGGACTTGTCCAGGAAGAAGAGCCCGGCCTCCGCCTCGTACACGTCGAGTCCGACCCCGAGGAAGCGCCCGGCGCGCAACTCGGTGACCAGGGCGGCGGTGTCGATGAGGCCGCCCCGGCTGGAGTTGACGAGGATCGCGTCGTCCTTCATCGACTTCAGGGCGGCCTCGTTGATGATGTGGTGGGTGGCGGGCAGCAGCGGGACGTGGAGGCTGATCAGGTCGGCCTCGGCGAAGAGGCGCTCCTTCTCCACGTACTCCATGCCCAGCTCCAGGCAGGCCGGGTTCTCCACGACGTCCCAGCCGAGCAGCTTCATCCCGAAGCCGTGGGCGATCCGGGTGAACGCCTCACCGATCTTGCCGGTGCCGACCACGCCGACGGTCCGGCCGTGCATGTCCCGGCCGAGCAGCCCGTCCAGGCGGAAGTCGAAGTCGCGGGTGCGGCTCGCGGCCCGGATGACCCGCCGGTTCACCGCCATGGCCAGGGTCCAGGCGAACTCGGCGACCGAGTACGGCGAGTAGTACGAGACCCGGGCGACGCGCAGGGCGAGCCGCTCGGCCACCTCCAGGTCGATGTTGTTGAAGCCGGTGGAGCGCTGGGCGATCATCTGCGTGCCGCCGGCGGCCAGGGTCTGGAGGACCTTGGCGTCCAGGTCGGCGTTGACGCTGGTGGAGATGATCTCGTACCCCGCCGCGATGGGGGCGGTGTCGCGGTTGAGGAAGACGTCCAGGCAGCGGACCTCGTGCAGCCCCTGGAAGGCCTTCTCGATCAGGGGCTTTTCGTCGGACTGCACACCGAAGGCCAGGATTTCCACGGGGTTCTTCCGATCTGTGTCGGTACGCGGGACGGGGGCAGGGCCGGATATCGCGAATATACGGCGCTGCCCCCGGGCGCGCAGGGGCCGGACGGCCCCCTCGGAGGTCCCGGTCGGTCCGTCCGGTCAGATGTCGTCGAGGCCGCGCTCGATCGCGTACCGCACGAGCTCCACCCGGTTGTGCAACTGGAGCTTGCCGAGGGTGTTCTGCACATGGTTCTGGACCGTGCGGTGCGAGATGACCAGGCGTTCGGCGATCTGCTTGTACGAGAGCCCCTTGGCGACCAGCCGCAGCACCTCGGTCTCCCGGTCGGTGAGCTGCGGGGCCTTGGGCTCGTCCGGCGCGGCGGGTACGGGGTCGGAGGCGAGCCTGCGGTACTCGCCGAGGACCAGGCCCGCGAGGCCCGGGGTGAAGACCGGGTCGCCGTCGGCGGTGGAGCGGACGGCCTCGGTCAGCTCCTGGGTGGAGGCGGACTTCAGCAGATAGCCGGTGGCCCCGGACTTCACCGCCTCCAGGACGTCGGCGTGCTCGCCGCTGGCGGAGAGGACCAGGACGCGCAGGCCCGGGTGGGAGCCGACGAGCTCCTTGCAGACCTGGACGCCGGGCATGCCGGGGAGGTTCAGGTCCAGGACGAGGACGTCCGGCTGGGCGGCTCCGGCCCGGCGGACCGCCTGCGGGCCGTCCCCGGCGGTCGCGACGACGTCGAAGCCGGACTCGGCCAGGTCGCGGGCGACCGCGTCGCGCCACATCGGGTGATCGTCGACGACCATGACCCGGATGGGCCGGCCGGCGGCCTCCGTGCCGTCCTGCTTCGGCGCGTCCTGTGGTGCGTTGTCCTGCCGTGCGTCCTGTGGTGCGGTGTCCTGCCCTGCGTCCTGTGGTGCGTTCTGCGTACTCATCGGGCCGTTCCTGCCTTCCCCCGGGAAACCTTCAGTGCTTTCGGGACCTTCAACTCGACCTCGGTGCCCTGTCCCGGCACCGAGATCACCTCGGCCGTGCCGCCGAGATCGCGCAGCCGGCCGCGGATGGAGAGCGCGACTCCCATCCGCCCCTCCCCCTCCGCCTGGGCGAGGCGGCCCTCAGGGATGCCGGGGCCGTCGTCCCGGACGGTGACGATCACCTCGCCGGGCTCGTCCTCGACCAGGATCCACGCCTGGGCCCGGTCTCCGGCGTGCACCCTCACATTGTCCAGGGCGGCACTGACAGCGGCGGCCAGCTCGCGGGCGGCCGCCGCCGGCAGGAGGACCGGAGCGCCGGGCTCCGCGAAGCTGGTACGGGAGCCGGCGTGCGGGGCGAGCAGGGCGCGCAGATCGCAGGTGACCCCGTCCTCGGCGGAAGGCTCCTCGTCCACGTCGACCGTGCGGACGACGGCCCCCTCCGCCGCGTCCTCGGAGACCCGGGTGGGCGGCACCAGTCCGCTGGAGACCAGGGTGCGCAGGGCGACCTCCTGCTCCCCGGCCATCCGGCCCAGCTCGGCCGCCTCACCGCCGATCGCGGTGCCCCGGCGCTGCACCATGGCGAGGACCTGGAGGACGCTGTCGTGGATGTCGCGGGCGAGCCGTTCCCGTTCGCGGGTGGCGGCCTCGATCTCCAGGGCGCGGGCCAGGGTGCGCTCACTGGCCCGGGCGACCTCGACGACGTAACCGATGGCGATGGAGGCGACCCAGACCAGCAGGACGTTGTGGTAGGTGTCCCGGCTGGGGTCGCCGCGCTGGATGATGTTGGCGGCGGCGACGAAGGTGGAGGCGAAGGCCGCCCACCGCCAGCCGCCCTTGATCGCGAAGGCGAGGACCGCCCCGGCCGTCCAGATCGAGGGGAGCGTCGGCCCGTCGAAGGTCTGGGAGTGGATGTCGGCGAGCGGGGTGAGCATGATCCCGGTCAGCGCGACCACCAGGTCCGCGCCGAGGAAGCGCTTGGTGCAGCTCGCCGCCGAGCGGACCTTGGGCAGGGTGGCGAGCGTCCACACGAAGAGGAACGCGAGGTAGGCGAAGGCCACCCAGGGCCGCTCGAACTTCTCCCGGCCGAAGACGGCCAGCACCACCGCGTAGACCATGGTCAGCACGCGGTAGCCGGTCAGCGCCCGCCACAGCGGCTGCTCGACCGACATCCGTACGACCCGCACACGCTTGGCCATGAACCCACCCCCCGGACGGTGAACGACGCGGTTACGCGCCGGACCGTTCCGTTCCGCTCTCGTCGCCCGTCCCTGCCTGTGCCTGCTGCTTCCGGTCGCGCTTGGCCTCCTCCGCCCTGGCCTTCGCCTCGTCGGCGATCTGGCGCTTGGCGGCGGTGGCGTAGATGTCGACGTACTCCTGGCCGGAAAGCTTCATGATCTCGTACATGACCTCGTCGGTCACCGAGCGCAGGATGAAGCGGTCGCCGTCCATGCCCTGGTAGCGGCTGAAGTCCAGCGGCTTGCCGATCCGGATGCCGGGGCGCATCAGCTTGGGCACCACCTGGCCGGGCGGCTGGATCTTCTCGGTGTCGATCATCGCGACCGGGATGACGGGGGCGCCGGTGGCCAGCGCCACCCGGGCCAGACCGCCGGGCTTGCCCCGGTAGAGGCGGCCGTCGGGCGAGCGGGTGCCCTCGGGGTAGATCCCGAAGAGGCCGCCGCTCTCGACGACCTGGATGCCCGCCTTGATGGCGGCCTCACCGGCGCCGCGCGCTCCGGAGCGGTCCACGGGGAGCTGGCCGACGCCCTTGAAGAAGGCGGCGGTGAGCCTGCCCTTCACTCCGGGGGCCGTGAAGTACTCGGCCTTGGCGATGAACGTGACCTTGCGGTCCAGGACAGCGGGGAGGAAGAACGAGTCGGAGAAGGAGAGGTGGTTGCTCGCGAGGATCGCCGGCCCCCGCTCGGGGATGTTCTCCAGACCCTCCACCCACGGCCGGAAGGCGAGCTTCAGGGACCCGCCGATGGAGAACTTCATTGCGCCGTAGATCAACTGTGGTGCCTCCTGTGTGCTGTCGGTCAGACCTTAACCTGTGCCCTGCTCCCCCCTCGGGCCCGGCACAGGCCGTGGCCCGCTGCCGACGGGCCGTACGGGGCCGGGTGCGGGGGCCGTGACGGCCCTGGTCGGTGTCGGTCCGGTCGCGTACGGTGAAGTCATCCGTCAAGCACGCCCCCGCTGCGCGCCCCGCCCCCGCCTCACCTCACGAACAGGAGACCCCGGTGCCGGTCCTCCCTGGAGCCGAGCCGTTCCGCCACGAGGGCGGAGAGGTCGGCGTCCTCCTCTGTCATGGCTTCACCGGCTCGCCGCAGTCGCTGCGCCCCTGGGCCGACTACCTCGCCGAGCGCGGGCTGACCGTCTCGCTGCCGCTGCTGCCGGGCCACGGGACCCGCTGGGAGGACATGGCGGTCACCGGCTGGCAGGACTGGTACGCGGAGGTGGACCGCGAGCTGCGGGTGCTGCGCGAGAAGTGCGAGCGGGTCTTCGTCTTCGGGCTCTCCATGGGCGGTGCGCTGAGCCTGCGGCTCGCGGCCAAGCACGGGGACGCGATCAGTGGTCTGGTGCTGGTCAACCCGGCCAACAAGGTGCACGGCCTCTCCGCCTACGCGCTGCCGGTCGCGCGCCATCTGGTGCGTACGACGAAGGGGCTGGCCGACGACATCGCGCTCCCCGGTTCGCACGAGGTGGGCTACGACCGGGTGCCGCTGCACTGCGCCCACTCGGTGCGGAAGTTCTTCAAGCTGGTCGACGGCGAGCTGCCCCAGGTGACCCAGCCGGTGGTGCTGCTGCACAGCCCGCAGGACCATGTCGTACCGCCCGCGGACAGCGCGCGGATCCTGAGCCGGATCTCCTCCACGGACGTCTCGGAGATCCTGCTGGAACAGAGCTACCACGTCGCGACGTTGGACCATGATGCGGAGCGGATCTTCGATGAGAGCTACCGGTTCATCGGCCGTCTCGCACCGAACGTCGGGAAGAAGGGGAGCACGTCCGGTGGCTGAGCACGACGCGGAACGCACAGGCAGCGACGAGGAGCGCGAACCGCGCCCCACGGAGAGCGCGGCCGTCCCTGAGGGGACGAAGGCGGCTGTCCCGGAGGGTGCTGTCCCGGAAGGGGCCGGACCGGAGAAGCCGGAGAAGCGGCCGGACGAGGAGCCGGTGATCGACGAGGACGCGGCCTGGGCCGCGATCGTCGCGGGGTACGGGGAGGAGCCGCCGGACCCGCCGGGGGCCAAGCCCTTCAAGTCGGTCGAGGACCTCGCCCTGCTGGAGGACGACCAGCGCAACGTGGTGGGGCCGGACAACGGCCGGGCCGGGGACCCGGCGGACAAGGGGTCGGGCAAGACGCCCCCCAAGCCGCCGGAGAAGAAGCCGCTCGGCAGCTCCGTCGTCTTCGCGCCCGGTGTCGCCGGGCCCCGGGACTACGAGCTGCCCGAGTCCAAGGACGACGGCATCGACGTCCCGGACGAGGGCGAGGAGGGCCACTTCGTGCCCCCGGAGCCGCCGCCGCTGCCGGAGGCCGACGTCACGGCGAAGTTCGCCTGGCTCGCGGTGATCGGCGGGCCGGTCCTGATGCTGCTGGCGGTGCTCTTCCAGTGGGAGATGACGTGGTGGCTCACCACGCTCTGCATCGGCGGCTTCCTCGGCGGCTTCGTCACCCTGGTGGCGCGGATGCCGCACGACGACGATGACGACACCTACGGCGACCCGGGGCGCGGCGCGGTGGTGTAGCCGCCCGGTCGGCCGGGGCGGGGCGCGGCCGTGTGACCTGCGGGGACTCTGAGGGCGGCCAGGACCGGCAGATGGTCGGTGGCCGCCCTCAGGTCCGTGTCGGTCACCCCGGGCAGCCCGGCGGGCACACCGCAGCCGAGCACCTCGATGCCCTGGGTCGCGAACACCGCGTCGATGCGTTTACGGGGCTTGTCCGGCGGGAACGTCAGCTCGCCGCCCCACGGGGCGGCGGCCCGGCAGTCCTGAAGCCGCCCGGCCAGGTGCGTGAACGCCTTCCCGGTCGGTACGTCGTTGAGGTCGCCGCCCGCCACGGCGTGCTCGACGCCCATCGCTCCCAGCCGCTCCAGCACCATCCCGGCCTGGGCGACGCGCTCCTCCCGCTGGAGGCTCAGATGGCAGCTCAGCACCCCGAGCCGGGCCCCGCCGATCCTGACGACGGCGGTGGCGAGGCCCCGGCGGTGCAGCCCCGGGGTGAGCGGCAGCAGGACGTCCTCGGTGCGCTCGACGGCGACGCGCAGCGAGCAGAGCAGCAGCGGTCCGGCGGCCGGGGCGCCGCCGCCGAGGACCACGAGGCCGCTGTCCCTCGCCAGCCGGGCGGCCGCCTTGCGCCAGCGGAAGAAGCGCGGCGCCTCCTGGACGAGGACGAGATCGGGGGCGCAGGCGCGGATGACCCGGGCCAGGGCCGCGGTGTCGTCGCGCAGGGAGCGGACGTTGTAGCTCAGCACGCGGACCACGGCTGAACCGTCCGGCCCGGTACGGGGGTCGGGCAGCGGCGTCAGGACCATGGGGGCCACGATACGGCGGACGCCCGCCGCTGCCCCGGAGGGCGGCGGCGGGCGCCTGATGCGTCGTGCTCGGCTCCGACCGGGTCGCTCAGCCCTGACGGGCCAGGTCGGCCGCGCCCACGAGCCCTGCCTTGCCGCCGAGTTGGGCGGCGAGCACCTGGGCGTGCGGGCGCCATTCGCCGCCGATCAGCCAGCGCCGGAACGACTTGCGGATCGGGTCGAGGACCAGCTCCCCCTCGTCCGAGACACCGCCGCCGACGATGAACGCGGACGGGTCGAACAGCGAGGCCAGGTCGGCCAGTCCGGCTCCGGCCCAGCGGGCCAGCTCGCGGAACGAGTCGACCGCGACCGGGTCGCCCTGCCGGGCGGCCTCGCTGATGTGCTTGCCCTCGATGCCCTCCACCGTGCCGTCGCCGAGGCCCAGCAGGACGACGGCGTTCTCGGGGGTGGCGTTGGCGCGCTGCTTCGCGTACCGGACGAGCGCGCGGCCGGAGGCGTACTGCTCCCAGCAGCCCTGGCTGCCGCAGCCGCAGAGCAGACCGTCCGGGACGACCCGGATGTGACCGAACTCGGCGGCCACGCCGAAGCGTCCGCGCCGCAGCTTGTTGCCGATGATGATGCCGCCGCCGAGGCCGGTGCCGAGCGTGATGCAGATGACGTCGTCGTGGCCCTGGCCGGCGCCGAAGCGGTACTCGCCCCAGGCCGCCGCGTTGGCGTCGTTCTCGACGACGACGGGCAGGCCGACGCGCTGCTCGACCTTGTCCTTGAGCGGCTCGTGGCGCCAGTCGATGTTGGGCGCGAACAGGACGGTGGCGCGCTTGTCGTCGACGTAACCGGCGGCACCGATGCCGACGGCCTCCACCTCGTGTCCCTCGCTCGCCCCGGCCACCGCCGCGCAGATCGCGTCGACGATGCCTTCGGCCGTCGGGGGCGTCGCCACCTTGAACGTCGAGAGGATCCGGCCCTCTTCGTCGACCACTCCAGCCGCGATCTTCGTGCCGCCGATATCGACGCCGATGGTGAGTCCCATGAATCCCTCAGTTTCGGTCGAGCCCCGCTAGGGGCAACCGTACCCGAGGCGCGGCCCCGCCCGGCCCGGGACCGGTCGGTCCCGGCCGTTGCTTCCGGCCGGTACAGGCGGTTGCGTCCGGCCCGGTGCAGGCCGTCGTGTCCGGTCAGTCCAGGTCGATGCGTTCGGTGCCCGATGGGCCCTCGTCGCGGCCCCCGCCACGGCCCTCGTCACGCGGGTCGGACGGGTCGTCGGCGGCCTTCCCGGCGGGCTTCGCCGAGGGGTCGGCGGCGGTGCGGGTCCAGCGGCTCTCCTGACCCTCCACCGCCGAGCGGTAGGCGGCCAGCAGCTCGTTGCCCGCGGCGGCGAGGTGGTCGAAGACCTGAGGGTTGCGTTCGATGACCGGTTCAACGGCGGCCTTGGCCTGCCGGATGGCCTGCTGCACCGCGCCTTGGGCGGCGACGCCGAGCAGCGGGGACTGGAGCGAGGAGACCTTGTCGGCGACCGCGTCGACCAGCTTGCGCAGCTCCTCGGCGGCGGAGCCGGGCTGCGGGCCGTACTGCGCGCGGCGGCGGGCCTTCTCGGCGGCGAGGTCCTCGGCGCAGGCGTCGGCCCACGCGTCGCCGTCGACGGGACGATCGGTGGCTTCACTCATGGCGGACTCCTGCGAGGCGGGGTGCCGGCCGCCGGCGGCGGGCCGGCGGGGCTCGTAACGCGTACCACCGACGTTACCCGAATGGCCGCAGACCGTTCAGGAGGTACGCGGCCAGAGCGCCGGGTCCGGGGTGAAGCGGACCCGCAGGACGCCCTCGGTCAGGGCCGCGCCGGAGACCGTGCAGCGGCGCAGGGCCGAGGCGACCTTGACGATCCGGTGGAACGGGCCCACGGTCAGGAGCAGTTCCTCGCCCCGGCGGACCAGGCGCAGGTCCTCCTTGGCCGCGCCGGGCAGCGGCAGGCACCAGGTCAGCTCGGCCGGAGTGCCGCTCTCCCCCGGCTCCCCCTCGATCCACCACGGGTCCTCCGCCCGGCCCGCCTCGCGCTCGTCCGGCGCGGGGACGGCGAGCGCGGCCAGGTCGTCGGCGGTACGGGGGTCGTGCCCCAGGTGGGCGGCCTCGTGGACCGGGATCTCCGGGGCCCACTCCTCGTGCCAGTGGCCCAGGCACTTCTCCTGCTGGGCGGCGAGATCCGCGAACCAGGGGTCCGAGGAGTGGCGGGGCAGGACGCGGGAGGCCACCAGCAGGTCGGCGCGGAGCCCGTGCAGGGCGAGGCCGGTGCGGGCGGTGCGCAGGGCGTCCGCGGCGGCGGGTCCGGGCTGGGCGACCAGGCGGAGCGTGGTGGCGCGGTCCTCGACCAGGGCCTGGACGGCGGCCAGCTCCTCGTCCTTGCGGGCGGCGGCCTCGTACAGCCACTGCGCGGGCATCGGGACCCCGGCGAGCTGGGCGAGGACCGGGCGCAGGGCGCGGGCGGCCTGGCGTTCGGCGGGGAGCAGCCGGCGCAGATAGCGGCGGAGCTGCTCGGGCAGGGCCAGCAGCGCGAGGGCTTCGGTGAGCGGCGGGAGGTCCACGACGAGGGTGTCGTAACCGGCGGTGGACCAGTCTCCGGCGGCGGCGCGGTGCAGGGTGTGCAGGAGGGCGAGCTGCGGGGAGCCGGGGAGCTCGGTCAGCTCCTCGCCGTCCAGGCGCCCGGCCCCGACCAGGTCCAGAAGGCCGGAGGCGCGCTGCTGGAGCTCGGTGAGTTCGGCCCGGAAGTGCTCGCCGGAGTCGATACGGGCGTGGTCGAGCCGGTCGGTGACCCCGGTGGGTTCCGTACCGTCCGGGAAGCCGGGTATGGACTCGGCGGAGACCAGGAGGGTGCGGCTGCCGCTCGCGGCGGCGGCCAGGGCGCTCGCCGCGGCGAGGGTGGTACGGCCCGCGCCGCCGGGGCCGGTGACCAGGACCGTACGCATGGCGCTCAGCCCTGCGGGATGGACTCGACGCGCTTCTTGAGACCGGCGAGCGCGCGGTCGATGATGACCTTTTCGGCCTTGCGCTTGATCATGCCGAGGAGCGGGATCTTGACGTCGACGGCGAGCTTGTAGGTGACCTCGGTGCGCACTCCGCCGGCCATCGGGGCCAGCGCGTACGTGCCGTCCAGGGAGCGCAGCATCTGGGACTTGACGAGGGTCCAGCTGACTTCCTTGTCGCCCAGCCAGGTGTACTCCAGGACGTGGTCGTCCTTGATGGCTCCGGCGTCCAGGACGAGGCGGACCTGCTCGGCGCGGCCCTGGTCGTCGGTGGCCAGCACCTCGGCCTCCTTGACCTCGCCGGTCCACTCCGGGTAGCGGGCGAAGTCGGCGATCACGCTCATGACGTCGGCCGGTGCCGCCTCGATCGTGATGCTCGAGCTGGTGTGTTCAGCCATCGCCGTGGCCCTCCAGTGCGGTGTAACCGGTCGCGTTCGGCAGAAGCCTGCCGCTGTGCAGGCTATCGCGTGCCCGCCGCGCTCCGGTCCACGCCCCGGGCCCTTCCGGTCACCAGGTCAGCGCCCAGGGCGTCCCGGTGGAGGCGAAGTGGCCGACGTTGACGCACTCGGTGGTGCCGATCCGCATCCGGCGGACCAACGGCTGGTGAACATGGCCGAAAAGCGCGTACCGGGGGCGGGTGGTGCGGATGGCTTCCAGCAGGGCGGTGGAGCCGCGTTCGAAGCGGCGGGCGACGGTGTCGTACGTCAGCTCGGGGACCTCGGGCGGGATGTGCGAGCAGAGCACGTCGACCGGGCCGAGCGCCTCGACCTTGGCCGCGTACTCCTCGTCGCTGATCTCGTACGGCGTGTTCATCGGGGTCCTGAGCCCGCCGCCGACGAAGCCGAAGACCCGGCCGCCGATCTCCACCCGCTCGCCGTCCAGCACGGTGGTGCCGGGGTGGACGTACTCGGGCCAGAGACGGGGGACGTCGACGTTGCCGTAGGTGGCGTACGTCGGGGTGGGGAAGGCGGCGAAGAGCTCGGCGTACTGCTTGCGCACCGCGCCGATGATCTCGGTGTTGCGGTCGCGGCCCTGCCACAGCTCGCGGCCGAAGGCGCGGGCCTCCTCGTAGCGGCGGGCGGTGCGCAGCTCGACGATGCGGGTGGCGTTCTCCTGGCCGAAGAGGGCGGGGAAGATGCCGCGCGAGTGGTCGGCGTAGTCCAGGAAGAGCACCAGGTCACCGAGGCAGATCAGGGCGTCGGCGCCGTCCCCGGCCCTGGCCAGGGCCTCGGTGTTGCCGTGCACGTCGCTGACCACGTGGATCCGGGTGGAGCGCCGTGCGCCCGCCGCAGGCCCGGCCGTTTCGCTGCCTCGCATGCGGATCACCCTAGAGCGGCGGCCGTCGACGGGGTAGACCGGCCGGACCTGCGGTTACTTCCGAGTCGTCGCGGCGGTGGACTACTGTGCGCGAAAGGGCCATTTATCTGTGTGATGCATAAGACATCTGGCCGGAACCCCCTATCGGGAACCTGGTACCGATGGGTAACGTCCGGGCAGTCCAGTCGTGCTCACCCCGCTGAGCACCCGCCATTCTTGGACCGCAGCCGGTGCGTCACACAGAGCCGTGGCACCGGAGCCCGATGAGGAGCAGCAGTCTTGCGCGAGTTCAGCCTTCCGGCCCTGTACGAGGTCCCGACGGACGGGAATCTGACGGATCTCATCCGCCGCAACGCCGCTCAGCATCCCGACGTCGCGGTGATGAGCCGCAAGGTGGCCGGTGCCTGGAGCGATGTCAGCGCCACCCAGTTCCTGGCCGAGGTGAGAGCCGCCGCCAAAGGGCTGATCGCTTCGGGCGTGGAGCCCGGCGACCGGGTCGCCCTGATGTCCCGCACCCGGTTCGAGTGGGTGCTGCTGGACTTCGCGATCTGGAGCGCGGGCGCGGTGACCGTACCGGTGTACGAGACCAGCTCCGCCGAGCAGGTGCAGTGGATCCTCGCCGACTCCGGGGCGGTGGCGGTGATCGTGGAGAGCGACGCGCACGCGGCCTCGGTGGCCTCCGTACGGGAGGGGCTGGCGGGTCTCGCGCACGTCTGGCAGATCGACGCGGGCGCGGTGCAGGCCCTGGTCGAGGCGGGCGCCGAGGTCTCGGACGAGACCATGGACGCGCGGATGGTCAGCGCCAAGGCGGACGACCCGGCGACCATCGTCTACACCTCCGGCACCACGGGCCGCCCCAAGGGCTGTGTGCTCACCCACCGCAGCTTCTTCGCGGAGTGCGGCAACGTGGTGGAGCGGCTGAAGCCCCTGTTCCGTACGGGCGAGTGCTCGGTGCTGCTGTTCCTGCCCGCCGCGCACGTCTTCGGCCGGATGGTCGAGGTGGCCTCGGTGATGGCCCCGATCAGGCTCGGCTGCGTCCCCGACATCAAGAACCTCACCGATGAGCTGGCCTCGTTCCGGCCGACGCTGATCCTCGGGGTCCCCCGGGTCTTCGAGAAGGTCTACAACGCGGCCCGCGCCAAGGCGCAGGCGGACGGCAAGGGCAAGATCTTCGACCGGGCCGCCGACACGGCGATCGCCTACAGCCGGGCGCTGTCCACCCCGCAGGGCCCCTCGCTCGGGCTGAAACTGAAGCACAAGCTCTTCGACAAGCTGGTCTTCGGGAAGCTGCGCAACGTCCTGGGCGGCAAGGGCGAGTTCGCGATCTCCGGCGGCGCCCCGCTGGGCGAGCGGCTCGGCCACTTCTACCGGGGCATCGGCTTCACGGTCCTGGAGGGCTACGGACTGACCGAGAGCTGTGCGGCCACCGCCTTCAACCCGTGGGACCGGCAGAAGATCGGTACGGTCGGCCAGCCGCTGCCCGGCTCGGTGGTCCGGATCGCGGACGACGGCGAGGTGCTGCTCCACGGCGAGCACCTGTTCACCGGGTACTGGAAGAACGAGTCGGCCTCCGCCGAGGCGCTGGCCGACGGCTGGTTCCACACCGGGGACATCGGCACGCTCGACGAGGACGGCTACCTCGCGATCACCGGCCGCAAGAAGGAGATCATCGTCACGGCGGGCGGCAAGAACGTGGCCCCCGCGGTGATCGAGGACCGCATCCGCGCCCATGCCCTGGTCGCCGAGTGCATGGTGGTCGGCGACGGCCGCCCGTTCATCGGCGCGCTGGTCACCCTGGACGAGGAGTTCCTGGGCCGCTGGGCCGAGGAGCACGGCAAGCCGGCCGGTTCGACGGCCCTGTCGCTGCGCGAGGACGCGGAGCTGCTGGCCGAGGTGCAGCGGGCGGTGGACGACGGCAACGCGGCGGTCTCCAAGGCCGAGTCCGTACGCAAGTTCCGGATCCTGCCCGCCCAGTTCACCGAGGAGGCGGGCCACATCACCCCGTCGCTGAAGCTGAAGCGGAACGTGGTGGCGAAGGACTTCGCGGACGAGGTGGAGTCGATCTACCGCGCGTGAGCGGTGTTACGCGTACGAGATCTGTCGCGCGTGACAGCCGTTACGCGTACGGAGAAGGGGCCCGCGCCGTCGAGAGCGCGGGCCCCTTCTCCGTACGCACAACGCCGTACGGCCGCGGCGGGCGGCAAGGCTTCACGTCCCGGCCCGCCACCGCGTACTCACAGCAGGGTCTTCAGCTTCTCCGCGAGCAGGTCCCAGCGCCACTTCTCCTCGACCCAGGCGCGGCCCCGCTCCCCCATCCGCTGCCGCAGCTCCGCGTCCCCCAGCAGCGTCAGGATCCGCTCCGCCGACTCCTCGGCGCTGCCCCCGCGCACCACCCACCCGGTCTCGCCGTCGAGCACCGCGTCCGGGGCGCCGCCCGAGTCCCCGGCCACCACCGGCAGCCCGGTCGCCGACGCCTCCAGGTAGACGATCCCGAGCCCCTCCACGTCGAGCCCCCGCCGCCGGGTCCGGCACGGCATGGCGAAGACGTCCCCGGCCCCGTAGTGCGCGGGCAGCTCCGCCCACGGCACCGGCCCGGTGAACCGCACCGAGTCCGCCACCCCGGTCTCCACCGCGAGCCGCTCCAGGTCCTTGGCGTACGGGCCGCCGCCGACGATCAGCAGCACCGCGTCCGGGATCTGCGCGAGGATCGCGGGCATGGCCAGGATCAGCGTGTCCTGGCCCTTGCGCGGCACCAGGCGCGAGACGCAGACGACCACCGGGCGGTCGGAGAGCCCGAGATGGGCGCGGACGCGGTCGCCGCCGGACGCCGGGTGGAAGGTCTTCTCGTCGACGCCCGGCGGCAGTTGCACCATGCGGGCGGCCGCGTCCGGGGTGAGGGCGGCGGCGATCCGGGAGCGGGTGTACTCACCCAGATAGGTGATCGTGTCCGTGCCCTCCCCGATCCGGCGCAGCAGTTGCCGGGAGGCGGGCAGCTGGGCCCACCCGGCCTCGTGCCCGTGGGTGGTGGCGACGAGCCGCTTCGCGCCCGCGCGGCGCAGCGCCGGGGCCATCAGGCCGAGCGGGGCGGCGGCGCCGAACCAGACGGAGGTGCAGCCGTGTTCGCGCAGCAGGGCGGTGGCCCGCCGGGTGACGCGCGGGGTCGGCAGCAGCATCGTCGTACGGTCGCGGACCACGGTGAACGGCTGCTCGGCGTCGAAGGCGGCGGTGGCCGCCGCGCCCTCCTCGCCGCGCTTCCAGGTGGAGGCGTAGACGACGACCCGGTCGGGGTCCAGGCGCAGCGCCATGTTGTGCAGGAACGCCTGGATGCCACCGGGGCGGGGCGGGAAGTCGTTGGTCACGATCAGGGTCTTGTCCATCGCGGCTGACAGTACCGAACGGCCGCGCTTCACGGCCGCCGCCCTCACCCCCCGGCATCATGGGCCGCCGGACCCCGGGCCGGAGACGGCCCCCGAGGCGATGAGGGCGGCGGCGATGGCGGGGCGACCATCCAGGGGCGCGGGACTCCTCCCGTACGGACTGCTGCCGTACGGATCCTTCCCGTACGGATCCCTCCCGTACGGACTCCTGCCGTGCGCGGTCTGGGCGCTGACCCGGGCGGCGCTGCTGCTCTGGGTGTTCGGGGTGTTCACCCTGGGCGGCCTCGATGTCACGGTGGATGTGTCGGTGATCTACCGGGGCTGGTACGAGACGCTGCTCACCGGCACCTACCCGCTGGACGACGTCACCTGGCAGTACCCGCCGGGCGCCGCCCTCGCCATCCTCTCCCCCGCCCTGCTGCCCTTCTTCGCTTACGCGAGCGCCTTTTATGTTCTCGTCCTGCTCTGCGACGCCCTGGTGCTGGGGCTGCTGCTGTACGCGGGGCGGCGGCCGGGGATAAGGGCGGCGGGGGCGTGGGTGTGGGTCGTGGGGGTGCCGCTGCTGGGGCCGACCGTGTACGCCCGCTACGACCTGATGGTGACGGCGGTGGCGGTGGCGGCGCTGCTGGCGGGGGTGCGCCACCCGAAGGTGCTGGGGGCGCTGGCCGCGTTCGGGGCGCTGCTGAAGGCGTGGCCCGCGCTGGTGCTGGTGGGGGTCCGGCGGGGGCGGCCGACCCGGGCGGCCTGGTCGGCGGCGGCGCTGACGGCGGCCGGGCTCGCGGTGGGCTTCGCGCTGTGGATGCCGGGGGCGTACGCGTTCCTGGCCTTCCAGCGGGACCGGGGCACGGAGATCGAGTCGCTGGGGGCGCTGGTCTTCCATGTGTGGCGGCAGTTCGGCTGGGAGGGGCGGGTGGAGCTGCGGTACGGCTCGATGGAGTTCCTCGGGCCGCACGTGGAGCTGGTCTCGACGCTGGCGCTGGGGCTGGCCGTGGCGGCGCTGGGCTGGCTGCTGGTGTGGCGGCTGCGGGCCCGTGACTTCGCGGCCCACACCCCGGCGCAGGCCGCGTTCACGGCGGTGCTGCTGTTCACCACGACGAGCCGGGTGATCAGCCCGCAGTACGTGGTGTGGCTGGTCGGGCTCGCGGCGGTCTGCCTGGCGTTCCGGGACGGCGGGATGGTGCGGCCCGCCGTGCTGGTGCTGGTGGCGGCCGGGGTGACGGTGCTGGAGTTCCCCTTCTGCTTCGCCGAGGTGGTGGCGAGCGACGCGTGGGGCGTGGGGCTCCTGTTCGTACGGAACGGTCTGCTGGTGGCGGCCTCGGTGATCGCCGCGCGGCGGCTGTGGCGGGAGACGGTGCCGGGGGCACGCTCCGGGCAAGCGGCGGGGCCGCAGCCGGTTCACGGGAATCAGCCGAGCCGGGCACTGAGGTAGGTCGGCCGAGCCGGGTACTCGGGGAGGTCGGCCGAGCCCCGGTACTCGGGCAGGTC
Organism: Streptomyces sp. NPDC059452; assembly: GCF_042750035.1. NCBI lineage: Bacteria > Bacillati > Actinomycetota > Actinomycetes > Kitasatosporales > Streptomycetaceae > Streptomyces > Streptomyces sp. NPDC059452. The sequence continues at coordinate 39,689 of NZ_JBHYVE010000029.1, read as the reverse complement.
AGCCGAGCCGGGCGCTCAGGTAGGCGCGCCAGTCGGCGGTGAACTCCTCGGGGGTCGTGCCGAGCACCGCGTCCATCGCCTGCTCGACCGCCCCGTCCCGCTCCGGATGGGCCCCCACGGCCGCGTAGAAGGCGGTCAGCTTCTCCTGGCCCCACCGGCTCGCGATGAGCTCGCAGGCCATCCAGGCGCTCTCGTAGGCCCGCGCGAGCTTGTCCGGGTCGCCGTCGAAGCCGAAGTCCTTGTCGACGGGGAGTCCGTCGGGTACGTCCCCGCCGCGGACCGCGCCTGCCAGGTCGGGGGCGATGAGGTCGGGGTCGCGGTCCTCCGCCCGGTAGGCGGCCCAGTCGGCGAAGCCCTCGGAGAGCCAGACCGGGGTGGCCGTGGAGGTGCTGGTCCGGGTGGCGACATGGGTCGTCTCATGGGTCAGGACGACCCGCTGGCCGAAGCTGCCGAGGGTGGCGTACGCCTGCGGGTTGACGATCACCCGGTCCGCGATGGCCGGGCGCTCCCCGGTGGCACCGGCCTCTCCGGTGGTGACGGCGGCGATGCCCCGGTAGCTGGTCTCCGGGGAGCCCAGGAGGTCCGCCATGGACCGCACGGAGTCCGGGACGAGGACGACCACCCGGCGCGCCCACTCCCCCGGCCAGGCGTCGGAGACGGCCGGTACCGCGAGGTCCACGGTGTCCGCGACCCGGCGCAGCTCCTCCTGGGGCCGTCCGACGCCCAGGACGATGCTGTGGGCGCCCCGGACGACCGCCACCGCCCCCTGGGTCCAGAGCTGGTCGGAGGCGCCCTTGGCGGGCCGGTCGGCGGTGATGTGCCACCGCTCGCCGTCCCGCATCAGCTCCAGGGTGCGGCGGGTGGCGACGGGAGCGGTGTCGTACCCGTCGATCCGGTAGCTCAGCTCGACCTCGGCGGTGGCCCAGTCGCCGTCCTGTTCGGGCTCGCCCTTCACCTCGTACGTCCAGGACTCCAGCGGTACGTCGGCGAGGTTGGCGAGCTCCGTGCGCTGGGCGGCCCGCAGCTTCCGGGCGTCGGGGGCGAGGGCGTCGAGGTAGCCCGCCGGGTCCCGGGCGAGGACGGCGGCGGCGCGGCGCTCCAGGGTGGCGTCGATCTCGCGGACGGTGAGGGAGGTGTCGGCCTCGGCCGGGGCGGCACAGGCGGAGGCGGTGGTCAGCAGGGCGGCGAGCACGATCACCGCCGCACGCCGGGGGAACCGGGGGCGTCCCCCGCGCACACCTCGTCCTCGTCCGGCCACCCTGCCGATCGTACGGTCAGTCACGGGCGGCGGCCCGGCCCGGTGGCCGGGAAGCGTCAGATCCGGGTCACCGAGGAGACCGGCATCATGCCGACCGGGTCGTAGCGGATCGCGGCGCCCGGGTAGGGGGCGTGGATGACCTGGCCGTTGCCCACGTACATGCCGATGTGGCTGGCGTCGGCCCGGTAGGCGACCAGGTCGCCGGGCTGGGCCTGGGAGAGGGGCACCATGCGGCCCGCGTACCGCTGGGCCTGCGAGGTGCGGGGCAGGCTCACCCCGGCCTGGGCGTAGGCCCACTGCATGAGGCCGGAACAGTCGAAGCCGGAGGGGCCGTTGGCGCCCCACACGTACGGCTTGCCGAGCGCCTGGTGAACGGCGGAGACGGCGGACATCGCCCGGCCCGAGCCGGGGGCGACGCCGGAGAGGTCGGGGGCGGCGTCACGGCCGGAGCGGGAGGCCCGGTCGAAGGCGGCGCGGTCCTCGGCGGGCAGCGAGTCGAGCAGCTGCCGGGCCTGGCGGAGCTTGGCCTCGACGGCGCGTTTGTGGCGGGTGACGGCGGCCCGGTTGCGCTCCAGCTCGGTGAGGGCGCGGTTGGCCTCGGCCCGGGTCTGGGCCACGCCGCGCTGGGCGTGCCGGAGCTTGTCCAGGGTCAGCGCCTGGCGGGCCCCGGCCCGGTCGAGGGCGGCGGCCCGCTCCAGATAGGTGTCCGGGTCGGAGGAGAGCAGCAGGGCGAGGGCCGGGTCGATGGAGCCGGTGCGGTACTGGGCGCCCGCCATCGCGCCCAGCGAGTTGCGCATCCGGTTGATGGACTCCTGGCCCCGGGCCGCCGCGTCCTGGGCCCGGTCCGCCTCGGCGCGCAGCCGTGCCACCCGCTCCCCGGCCTCGTTGTACCGCTCGGTGGCCCGCTCCGCCTCGCCGTAGAGCCGGTCGACGGCGGCCTTGGCGCTTTCGCGGGTGTCCTTGGGGTCGGCGCTCGCCGGGGCCCCGGTCAGGGTCGCGGCCGCGGTGGCGGCGGCCGCCGAGACGACCGTGGCGCGGACGCCCCGATGGAGGCCGGACTGGGTGGGACGGCGATGGGACACCACAGGAAGCCGCACTTCCTTCCGCTGACGCAGTTGACGCAGTAACGCGCGGCCCCTGCCGCCCGGGACGGGCGGACCGATGAGCGGGAGCCGCACAGCAGCCAGACAGTAATCGGACGACTACGCGCGGGCCAAAGACCTCGCCGGTGGCGAAAGGGGCGTCGAACAGCGCTGCCCCGCCGGTGACCTCGGTCTCCGGCGGGGCAGGGCGTCAGCGTGGGGCGCGGCGATTCCCTCGTTCGGGCGTCGGGCGCGGGTGCCATGGCGTCACTTGAGGGCACCGCAGCGGCGAACTGAAGGCGCCGTGGCGTCAGACGCGGACGCCGAACTGGAAGGTGCCCATGTAGTCCATCGACTCGTAGCGGACGACGGTGCCCGGCTTGGGGGCGTGCAGGACCTGGTTGTTGCCCGCGTAGAAGCCGACGTGCGACAGGCCGTTGAAGAAGACCATGTCGCCCGGCCTGAGCTGGCTGCGGCCGATCCGGGTGCCGTCGTTCTGCTGGGTGTACGTGGTGCGGCTGATGGAGACACCGGCCTGGGCGAAGGCCCACTGGGTCAGCCCGGAGCAGTCGTAGGAGTTGGGGCCGGAGCCGCCGGAGACGTACGGCTTGCCGAGCTGGGTGGCGGCGGCGCTGAGGGCGGCGGCGCCACGGCCGGAGGCGGGGGCCTCGTTGCCGCCGGGGGTCTGGTTGCCGAGCTGGACCCGCTCGCTGGTGGCGCGGCTGGCGCGCTCCTTCGCCGCCTCTTCCTCCTGGATCTTCGCCCGCTCGGCGGCGGTCAGGCTGTTGAGCAGCCGCTGCGCGTCGGCCAGCTTGCCCTGGTACTTCTTCTTGTTCTCGCCGAGCGCCTTGCGGACGTCGGCGAGGTCGCCGAGCTTGTCCTGGGCTTCCTTGCGCTGCTGGGCGAGGGTGCGCTGCTTGGCCTGGATCTTCTGCAGCGACTCCGTCTGCTTGACCGTGAGCTGGTCGAGCGCGGAGGCCTGGTCGAGGAAGCTGTCCGGGTCCGAGGCGAGGAAGAGGGCGACCGAGGGGTCGATGCCGCCGGAGCGGTACTGCGCGGTGGCGATGGAACCCAGCTCGCCGCGCAGGTCGTTGAGCTCGTCCTGGCCGCGCGCGACCTTGTCCTGGAGCGCGTCGACCTGCTTCTTGAGCTTGTCCTGCTGCTCCTTGGCTCCGTTGTACTTCTCGGTGGCCGCCTCGGCCTCGTGGTAGAGCTTGTCGACCTTCGCCTTGACCTCGTTCTTGGTCGGCTTGGGGTCGGCCTGGGCGGTCTGGGACGACAGGGCCACGGCTGCGGCGGCGGTCGCGGTGAGCACGGTCACGCGGGTGCGGCTCGGCTGCTTGGGACGACGGTGGGACGCCACGAAGGCGAGCTCCTTCTTCCTCAGAGCCGCCTACCGGGCTGTGGGGAAAGAATCCCCGGCTCCGTGGACTCACGGACTCGGCGGTTCCTTCGCCGCCACCCCCAATGGGTGATCAACCGTGCGAAGGTTCGAGGCCCGACCCTAGTGACCCTCTTGTGATCAGTTCAAATCCTCACAGGATTTTTCTTGTCACATCAGGCACTTCTTTACTCTCACCGCACCACGTGTAGTGACGACTTGACGGTACGTTCCCAAAAAAGCGGCATGTCACACATGTCGCACATCTGAAACTAGACGCGCGAAAGGCGCTTCAGGAGCAAGACGGACGCGACCGGCCTCGCCCCGGCCTTGGCCACCCCGTCCGCCACCTCGCGGTCGGTGGAGACGACCACCACGGGCCGCCCCGGCGGTTCCGCGCGGGCCAGTTGACGGATCAGCTCGTCCGCCGTGACCCCCGCCTTGCTGAACAGCACCCGCACCCCGCGCGGCGGGGCGAGCAGGACCGGGGCGGCCAGTTCGGCGCCGTCGAAGACACAGGTCATCTCGGCCCCGGTCTGGGCGGCGAGCACCGAGAGGCCGCCCAGCAGCCGCAACCGCTGCTTCTCCAGCGGCATCTGGGGGTAGCCGGTCTTGGTGACGTTGTAGCCGTCCACGATGAGATGGGCCTGCGGCAGTGCCAGCAACTGGTCGAGCAGCGCCGGGTCCGTCTCGGAAAGCGCCCTGGCGGCAATGTCCTTGGGCGACATCCGGCCCGGCTCCACCGCGTCCACGCTGTCGGCCGGGCGGGCCGTCACCGGGGGCAGGGCCAGCTCGCGCCGGAGCCCCGAGGCCGCGTCCAGGACCGTGTCGAGCAGCAGCCGCAGCCGCATGTCCTCCATCGAGCGCCCCTCGCGGGAGGCCCTGCGGCCCGCCTCCAGGGCCGCCTCCGCCTCGCCGAGCCGGTGCTTGAGCCGACGCGACTCGCTCTCGGCGGCGGAGAGCTGGGCGGCCGCCTCGGCCCGCTGGGCCTCGGCCTCGGCGGCGCCGCGGCGCAGGGCCGCCTCCCCGCGCTTGACCTCGCTCAGCGCACTGCGGAGCTTGCGGTGGAGCGACTCGGACTCCTTGCGGGCCGCGTCCAGCTCGGTGCGCAGCCGCTCGGTCTCGGTACGGGTGTGGGCGCGCGCCCGCTCCAGCTCCTCGCGGAGCTGGGCCAGTTCGCGCCGGGTCTCCTCGTCCACCCGCTCCGCGTCGGCCCGCTGGACCTCCTCGCCGGCCGCCTCGACCAGCTTGACCCAGCCGACCGGGCGCAGCACATAGGCGGCGGCGGCCACATCGACGGGGTCGGCGGCGGCGGGCGGCGAGCCCGCCTCCAGCGCACCGGCCAGCTCCGGCTGGGCCTGGCTCAGCCGCTCACCGATGCGCTGCCGGAAGAGCGGGTCGCTCTCCAGGGCGGCGGCCATCGCGTTCCCGGCGAACTTGGCCCGCCGGGTCGGGGTGAACCGGGCATACTGCCGCAACTGGGCGGGCAGTTCGGCGACGGTCAGGCCGCCGAAGGCGTCCGAGACCAGGGCGATGACCCGCCGCCGTACGCCTTCGGGCAGCGGACGGTCGAGCGCCTCTGCACCGCCGTCGGCCGCATCGGCCGGTTCGGCGCCGCTGGTCGGCTGATCCACCGTCCGTCACCCCATAGATATGTCTGTCGGTGCGCTCCCTCAGGAGGCGGCACCCGGCCTGTCCACCAGTTCGATCTGATCCACCGCGTTGCACCAACGACAGCGGACCGACTCGATGGTCTCACTGACCACCTCCCGCTCCTCGACACTGGACTCCCCGGCCAGGTCGAGGTGCACGTACTCCACGACCTTGGAGGACCGCGTCACGTCGAAGCGCGTGAGATTGCCGCACAGGGTGCAGCGCCAGCGGGTCCCGTCGGTCGGCAGGGGAACCGTCGTCATCGTTGCGTCCTCTTTCGTCGTCTCCGGCAAGCGCGCGCCGGGCGTGCCGCCGCGTCTCTTCCTGTCCTACGTCAAGGATCTCGCGGTGCGCCGTCGAACTGCGGAAGTCCTGGCGTAACCCTACGGCCTCGCGTATAGGCATCGGGACGGCGAGGCGCTCCGTCCCGTTCTCCACCGGTACGTCATGCTCTGTACATGATCGACGGGCGACAGTTCCACTGGCGGGCCGTGGCCGGAAGGGCCCGGGAGCGGACGGAGGGCGGGGCGCCGGTGACGTACGGGCTGATCGCCCTGTGCTGCGCGGTCTTCCTGATCAGCCCGCTGGCCGGATTCGGCGCCGCCTACGGGAGCCAGGACGCGCTGCTCGCCGCGCAGGCCGGGTACTTCGAGCGGTGGGGCGTGATCCCGGCCGAGCTGTGGGAGGGCTCGGCGCGCGCTCTGCTGACCCCGTTCACCGCGCTGTTCGTGCACGGCAGCTGGCTGCACCTGCTGGGCAACCTGCTCTTCCTCTACGTGTTCGGGGCGATGGCCGAGGAGCGCATGGGCCGGGTCCACTTCGCCCTCTTCTACGTGGGGTGCGGCTACCTGGCCCTGGTCTGCTACGCGGCGGTGCACGCGGACTCGGGCCAGACGCTGGTCGGCGCCTCGGGCGCGATCTCGGCGGTGCTCGGCGCCTTCCTTTACCTCTTCCCCAGGGCCCGGGTGACCAGCCTGTTCCCGTTCCTCTTCTTTCTGCCGCTGCGTTTCCCCGCCTGGATCGTGCTGGTCTTCTGGTTCGGGCTCCAGTGGGCGGCCGCCCAGGCGGCGGACGCCGGGCCGGGGGTGGCGTATCTGGCGCATGTGGCGGGGTTCGCGGCGGGGTTCCTCTACGCCTGGGGGCGTTATCGGGGTGGGGCTAGAGTGAAGGCTCCAGCCACGGCCACCGAGGGAGACAGCCAGCCGTGATCACCGCGATCGTGCTCATCAAGACCAGCGTGGACCGGATTCCGGAGATCGCCGAGGCCATCGCCGCGCTGGACAGTGTCAGCGAGGTCTTCTCCGTCACCGGCACCTACGACCTGATCGCCATGGTCCGGGTCGCCCGCCACGACGACCTCGCCGATGTCATCCCCGGCCGGATCAGCAAGATCCCGGGCGTCGAGGGCACCGACACGCATGTGGCGTTCCGTACGTACTCCCAGCACGACCTGGAAGCGGCGTTCGCGATCGGCCTGGACGCGTAGAACTGTACGTACGTCGGCCGGGAACGGGCAGCGCACCCGTCCCCGGCCGAGGTGTTGTCAGACCGTACGGGCTCCCTCGCCCCGGTCCGGGACGCAGCGGCCGTCCTCGGTGCGGTACTTCCACTGGGCGCCCTCGCGGACCAGCTCGGTGACCGCGCGCAGGAACCGCTCGATGTGCTCGTCCGGCGTACCGGCCCCGAAGCTGACCCGGATGGCGTTGAGGGACCTCTCGCCCGGCTCGGCCTCGGGGGCGCCGCACTCGCCCGGGTCCTGCGGGTCACTGCCCAGGAGGGTGCGCACCAGCGGGTGGGCGCAGAAGAGGCCGTCGCGGACGCCGATGCCGTACTCGGCGGAGAGGGCGGCGGCGAAGTGCGAGCTGTTCCAGCCGCGCACCACGAAGGAGATGACCCCGACCCGGGGCGCGTCGTCGCCGAAGAGCGAGAGCACCTGGACCTCGGGGACCTCGGCGAGCCCCGCGCGGACCCGGGCCACCAGCTCCTGCTCCCGGGCCACCAGGGAGTCGAACCCCGCCTCGGTGAGGGCCTTGCAGGCGGAGGCGATGGAGTAGACGCCGATCACGTTGGGCGAACCGGCCTCGTGGCGGGCGGCCGTGGTGTGCCAGTCCACGTCCACTCCGCCGTCGGCGCGCCGGGCGACCTTGCGGGAGGCGCCGCCGCCGGCGAGGTACGGCTCGGCCGCCCGGAGCCAGTCGGCGCGGCCCGCGAGGACCCCGGAGCCGAAGGGCGCGTACAGCTTGTGGCCGGAGAACGCGACCCAGTCCACGTCGAGTTCGGCGATGTCGACGGGGTGGTGCGGGGCCAACTGGGCGGCGTCGAGGACGATCCGGGCGCCGTGCGCGTGGGCGGCGGCGGCCAGCTCCCCGACCGGCCAGAGCTCGCCGGTCACATTGGAAGCGCCGGTCACGCAGACCAGGGCGGGGCCGTACGGGTCGCGGTCGGCGAGCGCGCGCTCCAGGGTCTCCACCGCCTGGCCCGGGGTGCGGGGCGCGTTGAGGTAGGTGACCCGGGCGTCGCGCCAGGGCAGCAGGGAGGCGTGGTGCTCGGTCTCGTACACGAACACCTGGCAGTCGGCGGGAAGCGCGGCGGCCAGCAGGTTGAGGGAGTCGGTCGTCGAGCGGGTGAAGACGACCTGGTCGTCGGCGCGGCAGCCGAGGAACTCCGCGACCGTACGGCGGCTGTTCTCGAAGAGGTCGGTGGAGAGCTGCGAGAGGTATCCGGCCCCGCGGTGGACGCTGCCGTAGTACGGGGCGTACGCGGCGACATCGTCCCAGACCCGCTGGAGGGCCGGGGCGCTGGCGGCGTAGTCGAGTGCGGCGTAGGTGACTTCACCGCCGGTGACGAGCGGAACGGTGACATCCTGCCCCAGAACGGGCAGCGGGGCACAAACCGACGGGTCGATGGCAGCGGTGGAGACAGACATGGCGAACTCCCGTAACAGGCAGGCGAAATCAACGCGCCTGCGGATACGCGGCGGCGCGGAGAAGGAAAGGAAAAGAGGGTGCGCGGAAGAAGGGCGATCAGCCCAGGGCACACAGAAGCCCTGGGACACGCCCTAGCGCATTCGCTTGCTCACAAGAGGCTCCCTAGGGACCAGGACCCCGGGGGCTGGCATCCACTGGATGCCGAGGGGCCCGCGCTTGCCGCAGACCTCGCTGCCTACGGCCTGGTCTTCACCCGGGGCACCCCGCCACGGACGGAGGGTTGCCGGACAGCGGGCCGGGGCCGTAGTCGCTGTCACTCATGACCTGCGCAGCATCTTGCCATATGTACGGGCACGCGCAAGGGCGCAGTCCGGATCCCGGACTGCGCCCTTGCGCGATTTCAGGCGTTGCTGGCCGCCACCCAGCGCTCCAGGGCGCGCTTGGCGGCCCCGGAGTCGATGGCCTCGGCCGCGACGAGGATCTTCGCCGCGATCTGCTCGGTGAGCGTGCCGGGCCCCGGGTCGAGCGCGACCAGCGCCGCCGCCGAGTTGAGCAGCACCGCCTCGCGTACCGCACCGGTCTCGCCGTCCAGCAGGCGACGGGCGACATCGGCGTTGTACGAGGCGTCGGCGCCGCGCAGCGCCTCGACGGGGACGATCGGCAGCCCGACGTCACGCGGGTCGAAGGGCTCCTCGCGGACCGCGCCGTCCCGGACCACCCAGACCCGGGAGGTGGCGGTGGTGGTCAGCTCGTCGAGCCCGTCGTCCCCGCGGAAGACCAGCGCCGAGTTGCCCCGCTCGGCGAGGACGCCCGCGACGATGGGCGCCATCCGGGCGTCGGCCACCCCGACGGCCTGGGCACGCACCTGGGCCGGGTTGGTGAGGGGGCCCAGGATGTTGAACGTGGTCTGCGCGCCGAGCTCCCTGCGGGCCTTGGCGGCGTACCGCAGGGCGGGGTGGAACTTCACGGCGAAACAGAAGGTGATACCCGCCGCCTCGGCGACCTCGACCACCTGCTGCGGGGTCAGCTCCAGGTTGACGCCGAGCTTCTCCAGTACGTCGGAGGAGCCGCTCGCCGAGGAGGCGGCCCGGTTGCCGTGCTTGACCACCTTGGCGCCGGTCCCGGCGATGACGATGGCCGACATGGTCGAGATGTTGACCGTCTTGGCGAGGTCGCCGCCGGTACCGACGATGTCGACCGTACGGCCCGGTACGTGGATGGTGTTGGCGTGCGCGTACATCGCGCGCACCAGCCCGGTGACCTCCTCGACGGTCTCGCCCTTGGCCCGCAGCGCGACCGCGAAGCCGGCGATCTGCGCGTCGGTCGCCTCACCGCTCATGATGCGGTCCATCGCCCAGGCGGTGTCCGCCACGGACAGGTTCTCGCCGCGCAGCAGGGGGTTCAGCAGGCCGGGCCAGGAACGGTCCGCCACGCTGTCGCCGCCGCTCGGGGTCACAACGTTCATGGTCCGCTCCAGGGGGTCCACAGCCGGTAAGAGTCCGGCTCCACCCTATCCAGCCGCCGGGACCGCGAAGAGCCCCGTCCATCGAATGGACGGGGCTCCCGCGGTGGCGATCAGTTCAGGCGATCAGTGGTGGCCGTGGCCCTCGGTGATCTCCTTGTACTCCTCGGCGGTGGGCTTGGCGATCTGGTTGTTCTCGCCGAAGTAGCCCTTGCTGAGCTTGGCCCGCACCTTCTGGACCGGGGAGATCTTGCGCTTGACGCCGTTCTCGTCGACCTCGGGGCCGAGTTCGACCGGCTTGTACTGGTCGTGCGCGGTGAGCGTGTGCAGCTGCTCCCGGGAGAGCGGCTCGTGGATCTCCACGAACTCACCGTGCGGCAGGCGCTTGATGATGCCGGTCTCACGACCGTGCAGCACCTTCTCCTTGTCCCGGCGCTGGAGGCCGAGGCAGATCCGCTTGGTGACGATGAACGCGATGACCGGTCCGGCGAAGAAGAAGATCCGGACGAACCAGGTGATGGCGTTGATCGACAGGTCGAAGTGCGTGGCCCACAGGTCGTTTCCACCGCCGACGAGGCCGATGAAGTACGCCGTGATCCAGGCGACGCCGAGGCCCGTACGGGTCGGGGCGTTGCGCGGGCGGTCCAGGATGTGGTGCTCGCGCTTGTCCCCGGTGATCCAGGACTCGATGAACGGGTAGACCGCGATGGCACCGAGCACACCGCCGAAGGCGACCAGCGGGATGAACACGCCCAGGTTGAGCGTGTAGCCCCAGAAGACGATCTCCCAGCCGGGCATGACACGGACCAGACCCTCGGCGAAGCCCATGTACCAGTCGGGCTGGGCGCCGGTGGACACCTGGTCCGGGCGGTACGGACCGAGCGCCCAGATCGGGTTGATCGTGGCGATCGCCGAGATGATCGCGATGATGCCGAAGACCAGGAAGAAGAAGCCTCCGGCCTTCGCCATGTAGACCGGCAGCAACGGCATGCCGACGACGTTCTGGTTGGTCTTGCCGGGACCCGCGAACTGCGTGTGCTTGTGGTAGAAGACCAGGATCAGGTGGGCCACCAGCAGGCCGAGCATGATGCCCGGCAGCAGCAGGATGTGGATCGAGTAGAACCGGGCCACGAAGTCGTGGCCGGGGAACTCGCCGCCGAACAGGAACATGGAGATGTACGTACCGACGATCGGCACGGACAGGATCGCGCCCTGCGTGAAGCGGACACCCGTACCGGAGAGCAGGTCGTCCGGGAGGGAGTAGCCGGTGAAGCCGGTGAACATGCCCAGCACGAAGAGCAGGAAGCCGAACAGCCAGTTGACCTCGCGCGGCTTGCGGAAGGCGCCCGTGAAGAAGACGCGCATCATGTGCACGAACATGCCGGCCAGGAAGATCAGCGCGGCCCAGTGGTGGATCTGCCGCACGAGCAGACCACCGCGGATCTCGAAGCTGATCTTCAGCGTGGAGGCGTAGGCCTCCGACATCCGGATGCCCTGCATGGGCTCGTACGGACCGTGGTACACGATCTCGTTCATGCTCGGCTGGAAGAACAGCGTCAGATACACACCCGTGAGGATGATGATGATGAAGCTGTAGAGCGCGACCTCACCGAGCATGAAGGACCAGTGGTCCGGGAAGATCTTGCGCATGTTGGCCTTGGCCAGGCCGTAGATGCCCAGCCGGCCGTCCGCCCAGTCGGCGACCCGCTCACCCGCGGGTGCCTTGCGCGGTCCCGCCTGGTCGGCGGGCGGATTCGTTGTCGCAGTACTCATCCGCGCTCCCAGAAGGAAGGACCGACGGGCTCGTCGAAGTCACCGAGCGCCTCGAGGTTGCCCTCGCTGTTCACGCCGATCCGCAGCTGCGGGAGCGCGTGGCCGGCCGGACCGAAGATGACGCGGGCGCCGTCGGAGAGGTCGAAGGTGGACTGGTGGCACGGGCAGAGCACGTGGTGTGTCTGCTGCTCGTACAGGCTGATCGGGCAGCCGACGTGGGTGCAGATCTTGGAGAAGGCGACGATGCCGTCGTGCGCCCAGTCGCGCTGGCGCTTGTCCTTGATGTCGTCCGGCTCGATGCGGACGATCATCAGGGCGGCCTTGGCGATCTGCTGGAGGAAGTCGTGCGAGTCCTCCTCCAGGCCCTCGGGCATGGCGAAGGTCAGCGACCCGACGGAGACGTGCTCCGGGCGCAGCGGCTGCCCCGTGTTCATGTTGACCAGGGTCTTGCCCTTGGCCCACATGGTGGTGCGGAGCTTCTTCTCCGGGAGCGGGCCGAGGTCGCGCAGCAGCACCACACCGGAGAGCGGCACCAGGGCCAGCGCGCCGAAGAGGGTCGTACGGATGAGCTTGCGGCGGCCGATCGCGGACTCCTCGGCACCGGCCTTGAAGTCGGCGAGGACCTGGGCCTTGACCTCGGGGGTCGCCTCGATCGGGTGGCGCTCGGCCGCGACCTCGACGTCGGACATCAGGGTGCGCGCCCAGTGGACTGCGCCCGCTCCGATGAAGAAGAGCGCGAAGCCGAGCGTCAGTCCCAGGGAGAAGTTGAGCGGACTCACATGGCCGAAGGGCCAGATGTAGACGATCTTGTCCACCGGGAAGATGACGTACGAGGCGATGAAGCCCACCGTCGACAGCATCGAGAGGAGGAACATGAACGCGACGGCCCGCTCCGAGCGGTTCGCGGCGCGTTCGTCGAGGTCCTGGATGCGCGGCTTGTGGGCCGGCAGCCCCGGGTCGGCGAACGGGTCGTCCGTACCCTCCACCGCGCCGTGCGCGGTCTCCTGCACTACCGGCAGGTTGTCTTCTGGAATCTGTTGGCTACTCATGACTTCTTGGCCTTAGCGGTGTGGGCCGCGACCCAAACGGCAGTTGCGACGAGTGCGCCGAGTCCGAAGATCCAGGCGAACAGACCTTCACTCACCGGACCGAGACCGCCGAGGGAGAGGCCACCGGGGCTCGCCGTCTCCGAACCGTTCACGGCCTGGATGTACGCGATGATGTCCTTCTTCTCCTGCTCCGGCATCGTCGTGTCGGGGAAGGAGGGCATGCTCTGCGGGCCGGTCTGCATGGCCTCGTAGATGTGCTTCGGGCTCACGCCTTCGAGGTCCGGGGCGTACTTGCCGTGTGTCAGCGCGCCGCCCTTGCCGGTGAAGTTGTGGCACTGGGCGCAGTTGTTGCGGAACAGTTCGCCACCGTTGGCGATGTCCGCGCCGGCCGGGTCGACCTGCTTCTCGGTCGGCGTGATCGGACCGGCGCCGAGCGACGCGACGTACGCCGCGAGCTGGTCGATCTCCGCCTGGGTGTAGATGACCTTCTTCTTCGGTACCTGGGCGCCCGGCTGCTGCGCGGGCATACGGCCCGTACCGACCTGGAAGTCGACGGCGGCGGAGCCCGTGCCCACGAGGGACGGTCCGTCGGTGGTGCCCTGACCGCCGGTTCCGTGGCAGCTGGCGCAGCCTACGGTGTAGAGCTTCTTGCCCTCGTCGATGGCGAGGGACTGGGCGGTTTCATCGGCCTGCGCCTTGCCCGCAGGCGCAAACGCGGCGTACAGCCCCCCGGTGGCCGCCAGCGCGAGGAGTAGTACGACGACCGCCGCCAGCGGATGGCGTCGTCGTGCGGAGAGCTTTTTCACGGATTACCCCGGTGTCAGGATCTTCTGCGTCGATGGTGGGTGGGTGCGAGCCCGGTTACTTGATCATGTAGATCGTTGCGAACAGACCGATCCACACCACATCCACGAAGTGCCAGTAGTAGGACACGACGATGGCCGCGGTGGCCTGGTCATGGGTGAACCTCTTGGCTGCGTACGTCCTGCCGAGAACGAGCAGGAAGGCGATGAGACCGCCCACCACGTGCAGACCATGGAAGCCGGTGGTCAGGTAGAACACCGAGCCGTACGGGTCGGACGACAGGGAGAGCCCCGCCTCCTTGACCAGCTCGACGTACTCCAGGACCTGGCCGCCGATGAAGATCGATCCCATCACGAACGTCACGATGAACCAGGTGCGGAGCTTCTTCACGTCGCCCCGCTCGGCGGCGAAGACGCCGAGCTGGCAGGTGAGTGAGGAGAGCACCAGGATCGTGGTGTTCGAGGCCGCGAACGGGAAGTTCAGATGACCGGCCATCTCCTTCCAGTATTCGGGTCCCATCACCGATCGAAGGGTGAAGTACATCGCGAAGAGGGCCGCGAAGAACATCAGCTCGGAACTCAACCAGATGATGGTTCCGACGCTGGTGAGGTTCGGCCGATTGACCGACGGGTGCGCGTGCCCGGTTTCTACTGTCGTTGCTGTCGCCACGACCGACATTATGTCGGTCGCTTATCCCGCCCTCACTCCGGGGGGTGCCGTTCGGTGTGTCAGTCCCGTGTGTCCTGCCCGAACGGCCCATCGAATCGGTGTCCTTACCGGTGCTGACGGCCGGTCGGGCGGAGTACGATCCGCGCATCGGTTCATGCCCCGAGAGCCCCGAAGACACAGATGTCACGGAGGAACAATGCAGGCGACCGCCACGGTCCTGGTCTACAGCGACGACGCCAACATCCGCGAGCAGGTGAAGCTGGCAGCCGGGCGGAGGCCCGCCGCGGACGTCCCACCGGTGCGGTTCCTGGAGTGCGCGACGCTTCCGGCCGTCCTGGCGGCGCTGGACGACGGCGGGGTCGACGTCTGCGTCCTGGACGGCGAGACGGCTCCCATCGGCGGGATGGGCGTCTGCCGGCAGATCAAGGACGAGATCTTCGACTGCCCGCCGGTCCTCCTGCTGATCGGCCGCCCGCAGGACGCCTGGCTGGCCACCTGGAGCCGCGCCGAGGCCGCGGTGACGCTTCCTGTGGACCCGGTGGAGTTCGCCGACGCGCTGGCGGCCCTGCTGCGCGGCCGGCTCTCCGTGGAGGCCTGAGAGGCCCCTGTGGCCTTCTGAGGGGCGTCCCGCGCGGCGGGGCGCCCCTCGGCGGTCTCAGACATGGGGGCGCAGCCGGGCGGCCTGGAGCGTCTGCGGGCTGTCCGGCACCCCTTCGTTCAGGGCGCTGCCCTTCTGCCACTTCTCCCAGGAGAGGTTCCAGTCCCCGAACCCGTTGCCGAACGGGGTCATGGTCTCCCCCGCGCTGCCGACGACCTTGACGATGTCGCCCTGGCGCACGGTGTCGAAGAACCACGCGGCGTTGCCCGTGCTCATCCCGGTGCAGCCGTGGCTGACGTTGGCGCTGCCCTGGGAGCCGACGGACCACGGCGCGGCGTGGACGTACTCCCCGCTCCAGGTCACCCGGGCGGCGTAGTAGACCGGCAGGTCGTACGACTCCGAGGAGCCGGCCGCGATGCCGATGCTCTCCCCGCGCATCCGTACGTAGTACTCCTTGGCCAGCACCACCTTGACCCCGTTGCGGGTGGAGAAGCCGGGCTTGCCGGTGGTGACCGGAATGGTGTTGATCACTTCTCCGTTGCGCAGGACCGTCATGGTGTGGGTCGAGGCGTCGGTGAGGGCTTCGATGCGGTCGCCGGTGGTGATCTTCAGGGGCTTGGCCTCGGCCCCGTACAGGGCGTTGGTCACCTTGATGCCCGTCAGGTTGGAGCGGACCTCGATGGTGGCGTTGGCGGGCCAGTACTCCTGGGGGCGGTAGTGCAGCTTCTTGTCGTCGACCCAGTACCAGGAGCCGGTGACCGCCGGGGTGGAGCGGACCTTCAGAGCGCGCTCGACGGTGGCCCTGGCCGCCTTGCCGGTGACCGGAGCGCTGAGTTCCGCCGTGATGGGCTGTCCGACGCCGTAGGTGCCCGCCTGCGGGCCGAAGGCCACCTTCAGCAGCTTCTTGGGCGAGGAGGTGTCGAACGAGAGCGTACGGGTGCCGGGGGCGCCGTCCCCGTTCTCGGTGGAGACCCTGACGGTGTATCCGGTACCGGCGGCGAGCGGGGCGGTGGAGCGCCAGCGTCTGCCGTCGGCGGAGAGCTCGCCCGCGAGGTGGCGGCCGCCCGTGTCGACGGCGCTCACGTCGGTGATGCGGCCGTCGTCACCCTTGACGGTGACTTCCAGCGGCTTGTCGGGGTCGGCCTTCTCGTTCTTGGAAGGGCCGTTGAAGGAGACCTGGTCCCCCGCGTCGTACGGCTTGGTCGACAGCGGATGTCCGTCGGAGCCGCCACAGGCAGTCGCACCCGCGCCGAGGGTCACGACCAGCAGAGTGCAGCTCACTACGGTGCGGATGCGCGGCGTGTGGTTCATGGCCCCACGCTAAGAAGATTCGTCCGTTCCAGCGCGTTCAGTGACTCCGAACGAGCGAAGGGCCCGCGTCGCCTACTGCGACGCGGGCCCTTCGTGGGGTAGTGCGGTGTCACCCCCGGGAGGGTGTCACTGGGTGCGGTTCTCACCCCGGTAGTACTCGAAGACCCAGCCGAGGAGGCCGAACAGGAGCAGCGGAGCCGAGAAGTACATCAGCCACCAGCCGAAGACGACGCCCATGAAGGCGAAGGCGCCACCGACCGCCAGGGAGAGCGGCTGCCAGCTGTGCGGGGAGAAGAACCCCAGCTCGCCCGCCTCGTCGGCGACGTCCGCTTCCTTGTTGTCCTGGGCCATGGCGTCGACCCGGTTGGCCGTGAAGGCCAGGTAGAAGCCGATCATGATCGAGAGGCCGAAGGCGAGGAAGAGCGCCGTGGTACCGACCGGCTCCTTCGACCACACGCCGTAGACGCCGGCCATGATGAGGATGAAGACGCTCAGCCAGATGAACATCTGTCCCTGGATCTTCACTTGCCTGCCTCCTTGCCGCCGGCGAGGGCCTTGTCCGACTCGGAGTGGTGCTCAAGCTGTTCGAGCGCCGCGATCTCCGGGTGGTGCAGGTCGAACGCCGGGGATTCGGAACGGATCCGCGGCAGGGTGAGGAAGTTGTGCCGCGGGGGCGGGCAGGAGGTCGCCCACTCCAGCGAACGGCCGTAGCCCCAGGGGTCGTCGACCTCGACCTTCTTGCCGTACTTGGCGGTCTTCCAGACGTTGTAGAAGAACGGCAGCATCGACAGGCCGAGCACGAAGGACGCGATCGTGGAGATCGTGTTCAGCGCGGTGAAGCCGTCGGCGGCGAGGTAGTCCGCGTAGCGACGCGGCATTCCCTCGGCACCGAGCCAGTGCTGCACCAGGAACGTGCCGTGGAAGCCCACGAACAGCGTCCAGAAGGTGATCTTTCCGAGCCGCTCGTCCAGCATCTTGCCGGTGAACTTCGGCCACCAGAAGTGGAAGCCGGAGAACATCGCGAAGACCACGGTGCCGAAGATGACGTAGTGGAAGTGCGCGACGACGAAGTACGAGTCCGAGACGTGGAAGTCCATCGGGGGCGAGGCCAGGATGACGCCGGTCAGACCACCGAAGGTGAAGGTGATCAGGAAGCCGACGGCCCAGAGCATCGGTGTCTCGAAGGACAGTGAGCCCTTCCACATCGTGCCGATCCAGTTGAAGAACTTCACACCGGTCGGCACCGCGATGAGGAATGTCATGAAGGAGAAGAACGGCAATAGGACGCCGCCCGTCACATACATGTGGTGCGCCCACACCGTCACCGAAAGACCGGCGATGGCGATCGTCGCGGCGATCAGACCGATGTAGCCGAACATCGGCTTGCGGCTGAATACCGGGATGACCTCGGAAATGATTCCGAAGAACGGCAGGGCGATGATGTACACCTCTGGATGTCCGAAGAACCAGAAGAGGTGTTGCCAGAGCAGCGCGCCGCCATTGGCGGAATCGAAGATATGCGCACCGAATTTACGATCCGCCTCCAGCGCGAAGAGCGCGGCGGCGAGAACCGGGAAGGCCAGCAGGACCAGAACACCGGTCAGCAGGACGTTCCAGGTGAAGATCGGCATGCGGAACATCGTCATGCCGGGTGCGCGCATGCAGATGATTGTGGTGATGAAGTTGACCGAGCCGAGGATCGTGCCGAAGCCGGAGAAGGCCAGACCCATGATCCACATGTCGGCGCCGATGCCCGGCGAGCGGACGGCGTCGTTCAGCGGCGCGTAGGCGAACCAGCCGAAGTCGGCGGCGCCCTGCGGGGTGAGGAAGCCGGCCACCGCGATGAGCGAGCCGAAGAGGTACAGCCAGTACGCGAACATGTTCAGCCGCGGGAACGCCACATCGGGCGCCCCGATCTGGAGCGGCATGATCCAGTTCGCGAACCCGGCGAACAGCGGCGTCGCGAACATCAGCAGCATGATCGTGCCGTGCATCGTGAACGCCTGGTTGAACTGCTCGTTCGACATGATCTGCGTGCCGGGACGAGCGAGCTCGGCGCGCATGAAGAGCGCCATGAGTCCGCCGATGATGAAGAAGGCGAACGACGTGATCAGGTAGAGCGTGCCGATCGTCTTGTGGTCGGTGGTGGTCAGCCACTTGACGACGACATTTCCCGGCTGCTTGCGCCGTACGGGCAGCTCGTCCTCGTACGAGTCGTCTGCCGGTGCGGCACCCTGAGGTTCGTTGAGGATGCTCACAGTTGCTTCTTCTCCGAATTCCTGGCCGGGTCGGTCTGCTCGATGCCTGCCGGCATGTAGCCCGTCTGACCCTTCTCAGCCAGCTCCTTGAGGTGCTGCTGGTACCGCTCCGGGGAGACGACCTTGACGTTGAAGAGCATCCGGGAGTGGTCGACACCACAGAGTTCGGCGCACTTGCCCATGAAGGTGCCCTCCCGGTTGGGAGTGACCTCGAAGACGTTGGTGTGGCCCGGGATGACGTCCTGCTTCATGAGGAACGGCACCACCCAGAAGGAGTGGATAACGTCACGCGAAGTGAGGACGAAGCGGACCTTCTCCCCCTTCGGCAGCCACAGGGTCGGACCCGGGTTGCCGTTCTGGGGGTTGCGTGTCCCGGGGATGCCCGCGTCGTAGACGCCGGTGGCGTCCTTGGGGAAGGCATCCTGGAACTTCTTGGGGATGGCGGCGAGCTCCTTGGGGATCTCGTCACCCGCCGGGGCGGGCTGGCCTTCCACCTTCTCGATGTAGTTGAAGCCCCAGCTCCACTGGTAGCCGACCACGTTGATGGTGTGGGCCGGCTTGTCGGAGAGCTCAAGGAGCTTCGACTCATCACGCGCGGTGAAGTAGAAGAGCACCGAGACGATGATGAGGGGAACCACTGTGTACAACGCCTCGATGGGCATGTTGTACCTGGTCTGCGGAGGTACCTCCACCTTGGTCCGGCTACGCCGGTGGAAGAAGACGCTCCAGAGGATCAGCCCCCAGACAAGGACACCCGTGACGAGCGCTGCCGCCCACGAGCCTTGCCAGAGGGAGAGGATCCGAGGGGCCTCTTCCGTTACCGGGGTGGGCATACCGAGGCGGGGAAAATCCTCCCAGTTGTATGAACAACCGGAGGCCGTCGCCAGGACCAGGCCCGCAGTCAGCACCTGCGGCAGCTTCCGCCGCATCGGGCGCCGCGACGAGCGGTCGGAGCCGTTGGGACTCACGTAGCGCCTTCCCGAGAGTCTCGCCCGCACGGTCGGCGCGCCCGTCTCTACTGGTCGGTCGCCGTCCCTGTCGCGGGCAGGGGTTTGGATGTTTATGCGGACCAAACCCTACTGGACGCTATTTGGGGTCGCGCGGGGAGGGTGCCCAACGCGCCGCCCGACTCCCCGAAGGGGTGGAATCCGGGCCTCCGGCAGCCATCTGACGCCCTCTCTCCCGGCCGGGCCGGGCGGCCGCCGCCGATACGGGGACGGGTGCGGGCTAGCGTGGCGGCGTGCCCTACTTCGACGCCGCCTCCGCCGCCCCCCTGCACCCCGTCGCACGTCAGGCGCTGCTTGCCGCGCTGGACGAGGGCTGGGCCGATCCCGCCCGTCTGTACCGCGAGGGGCGGCGCGCCCGGCTACTGCTGGACGCCGCCCGGGAGGCCGCCGCGGAAGCCGTCGGCTGCCGCCCGGACGAGCTGGTCTTCACCTCTTCGGGGACGAGCGCCGTGCACGCGGGAATCGCCGGGGCTCTTTCGGGGCGTCGGCGTGTCGGCCGCCATCTGGCCCTCTCGGCGGTCGAGCACTCCTCCGTACTCCATTCGGCGGCGGCCCACGAGGCGGCGGGCGGGTCGTTCACCGAGGTGCCGGTGGAGCGGTCGGGGGCGGTGGACCCGGCGGCGTACGCCGGAGCGCTGCGCCCCGACACCGCGCTGGCCTGCCTCCAGTCGGCCAACCACGAGGTGGGGACCGAGCAGCCGGTGGAGGAGGTGGCCGCGCTCTGCGCCGAGGCGGGGGTGCCGCTGCTGGTGGACGCGGCCCAGTCGCTGGGGTGGGGGCGGGTGGCGGGCGGCTGGTCCCTGCTGACGGCGAGCGCGCACAAGTGGGGCGGGCCCGCCGGGGTGGGGCTGCTCGCGGTACGCAAAGGGGTGCGGTTCGCCCCGCAAGGCCCGGCCGGGGAGCGGGAGTCGGGCCGGGCGCCGGGGTTCGAGAACCTTCCGGCGATCGTGGCGGCGGCGGCCTCGCTCCGTGCGGTACGGGACGAGGCGGCGGCCGAAGCGGTGCGGCTGCGGGGGCTGGTGGACCGGATCCGGTCGGTGGTGGCCGAGCGGGTGGGCGATGTGGAGGTGGTCGGCGATCCGGAGCGGCGGCTGCCGCATCTGGTCACCTTCTCCTGTCTCTATGTCGACGGGGAGACCCTGCTCCATGAGCTGGACCGGCACGGATTCTCCGTATCGTCCGGTTCGTCCTGCACCAGCAGCACGCTGGAGCCGAGCCATGTGCTGAAGGCGATGGGCGTGCTGTCGGAGGGGAACGTCCGGGTCTCGCTGCCGCTGGGCACGGCGGAGGCGGATGTGGACCGCTTCCTGGAGGTGGTGCCCGAGGTGGTCGCGGAGGTACGGGAGCGGCTCGGCGCCCCGGTCTCCACACCCCCCTCCCCCGCGCCGGTCGCCTCCCTGGTGGTGGACGCGCTCGGCCGTCGCTGCCCGATCCCGGTGATCGAGCTCGCAAAGGTGATCGGAGAGGTACCGGTGGGCGCCACGGTGACGGTGCTCGCCGACGACGAGGCGGCCCGGCTCGACATCCCCGCCTGGTGCGAGATGCGCGAGCAGGAGTACGTGGGCGAGGAGCCGGCGGACCGGGGCTCGGCCTATGTGGTCCGCCGGCTCAGCTGATCACGCCAGGTGCTGCTGGACCTCGGCGGCGGCCTCGTGCCCGTACGCCTTGGTGAAGCGGTCCATGAAGTGGGTGCGGCGCAGGGTGTACTCCTGGGTGCCGACCGTCTCGATGACCAGAGTGGCGAGCATGCAGCCGACCTGGGCGGCGCGCTCCAGGCCGACGCCCCAGGCGAGACCGGAGAGGAACCCGGCCCGGAAGGCGTCGCCGACGCCGGTCGGGTCGGCCTTGACGTCCTCCTCCGGGCAGCCGACCTCGATGACGGGCTCGCCGACCCGCTCGATCCGGACACCTCGGGAGCCGAGGGTGGTGACCCGGTGGCCGACCTTGGAGAGGATCTCCTCGTCGCTCCAGCCGGTCTTGGACTCGATGAGCCCCTTCTCGTACTCGTTGGAGAAGAGGTACGTGGCGCCGTCCAGCAGGATGCGGATCTCGTCGCCGTCCATCCGCGCGATCTGCTGCGAGAAGTCGGCGGCGAACGGGATGTTCCGCGAGCGGCACTCCTCGGTGTGGCGCAGCATCGCCTCCGGGTCGTCCGCGCCGATCGAGACGAGGTCGAGGCCGCCGACGCGGTCCGCGACGCTCTTCAGCTCGATCAGCCGGGCCTCGCTCATCGCGCCCGTGTAGAAGGAGCCGATCTGGTTGTGATCGGCGTCGGTCGTACAGACGAAGCGGGCGGTGTGCAGGACCTCGGAGATCCGGACCGAACCGGTCTCGACGCCGTGCCGGTCGAGCCAGGCGCGGTACTCGTCGAAGTCGGAGCCCGCGGCGCCCACGAGGATCGGCTTGGTCCCGAGCAGGCCCATGCCGAAGCAGATGTTGGCGGCGACACCGCCCCGGCGCACATCGAGGTTGTCGACCAGGAAGGAGAGGGAGACCGTGTGCAGCTGATCCGCGACCAGCTGGTCGGCGAAGCGGCCGGGGAAGGTCATGAGGTGGTCGGTGGCGATGGAGCCGGTGACTGCGATACGCACGGGGAGGCTTCTCCTGCGGGGAGGCGAAGGGCCGTGATGCGCCCTCCGGGACGGCGTGACAGTTCACGCTACCGGGTGAGTCCTCCGGCCGGGAAAAGGAAAAACTACCCGATAGTAGGGCTTTCTACCTGAGCGGGACCGTGGTTACGGTGCGGATATGTCGAAGCACACCGCATCGCGAGAGACCGAAGTGAGCCTTGCCGAGCTGCGCGGGGACTGCGCGCGGATGGCCCCGCACTGGGCCGCGCCCGCGAGGACCGTCACCGCTCCGGTGAAGCCTTCCCTGATCCACGGGGTGACGGTGCCGCCCGCGTCGGCGCGGCTGATCGACGCGATGTCCGAGTACGGGGACTGAGCCCGGCCGCCGGATCCGGCCACGACGGCCGGGATCGGGCGCGAACCGTACGGGGTCGGCGTCCGGCCACGGCGGCCCGGATTTCGGCGTGAACCGTACGGTGGCGACGCCCGGCCCGGGTCGGGGCGGCCTCGCTGTCGGCGCGAACTGTAGGGGGTCCGGGGCCGGGTCGTGGCGGCTCGGTGTTCGACGCGAACGTGCGGGGACTCCCGCCGTTCGGGTCGCGGCGGGCCCGTTTCCGGTCCGAACCGTACGGGGTCCGCGTGCGGGTCGTGGCGACTCCGGCAGTGTGTTCCCTTTCGGGACGCGGCGGCCCCGATTCCGGTGCGAACCGTACGGGGCCCGCACCCCGTTCGGCGTCGTACGGGAACCGCATCTCGCTCTGCTCCGTCCCACCGGTGTCCCCGTCCGGGGGCACGCGGTCAGTGAACGCGACGGCAACGCAGTCGAAGGAGCGATCCGGTGAGCACCGAGCGACCCGACAACGACGTGACCGGCCCCCGGCGGCGGCGTCCGCCGCTCGCGGTGGCCTCGGTGGCAGCGGCGGTGCTGCTGGCCGGGGGCGGCGGGGCCTACTGGGCCTCCACCGCCTCCGGTGACGGCGGCACCGCGGACCGCGCCGCCCGCGACGCGGCGGCCCCCGTGCTGGCGCTGGACGCCGCCGAGAGGGCCCCGGCCACGCCCGGCGACCCGAGCACCCCGCCCCCGGGCATCGCCCCGGGCGAACCGGACCCGGGCGGTCCGCCCGTGGTCTACCGGGCGGCGGGCCAGCTCCCCGACGGCCCGGACGAGGCGGCGGTCCACCGCGCCACGGGGACGGTCGCGGCGGCGGAGGTGGCCCGGCTGGCGAAGGCGCTGGGCATCCCCGGGACCCCGCGCACCGTGGACGCGTCCTGGGTGGTCGGTGACGAGGACGGCCCCGGTGCGCTCCTGAAGGTCACCAAGCAGGCCCCGGGCACCTGGACGTTCGCCCGCACCACGCCCGTGGAGCCGTGCGAGCCGGGGAAGATGTGCGCGAACCAGAGCCCGCCGGAGGCGGACGGGCAGCCGGTGAGCGAGAAGGCCGCGAAGGCCGCCGCGGTGCCCGTGCTGAAGGCCGTCGGCCAGGACGACGCGGCGCTCAACGCGGGCCAGCTCATGGGTGACGTACGCGTGGTGAACGCCGATCCGAAGGTGGACGGGCTGCCCACGTACGGCTGGTCGACCGGGATCCAGGTGGGCCCGGACGGCAAGGTGGCCGGGGGCAGCGGGCAGCTGAAGGCGCTGGAGAAGGGGGACACCTACCCGGCGATCGGGGCGGACGAGGCCCTGAAGCAGCTCAACGAGGCGAGCCGGGCCCGGGGGGACGGGGGCCGGGACATCGGCGGCTGCGCCACCCCCGTACCGCTGGAGGGTGAGCCGAAGCCCACGGACATGCAGTGCGTACCGTCGAACGGCAAGCGGGCCCCGGTGACGCGGACGGTCGAGGACGCGGTGTTCGGGCTGGCCCTGCACTACATCGACGGCCGGCAGACCCTCGTACCGACCTGGCTGTTCACCGTCCGTGAGGCGCCGCGCGGCCCGGAGAGCACGGTCACGCAGATCGCGGTGGCGCCGGAGTTCGTCGAGAAGCCGACCACGCCGACGCCCTCGGGCGACCGGAAGGCGACCTCGTACGCGGCCGACGGCCGGACCCTGGAGGTGACCTTCTGGGGCGGGGTGTGCTCCACGTACACGGCGAGCGCCGAGGAGAGCCCGGGTCAGGTGCGGGTCACCATCAAGGAGGAGAAGCAGAAGGACGGCGCCTGCATCATGATCGCCAAGGAGCTGAAGCGGACGGTGACGCTGGATGAACCGCTCGGCGACCGTACGGTGATCGACGCGGCGAGCGGGGCGACGGTGCCGCGCAGCTGACACGTCTCGCGCAGAACGTACGAGGGCGGCCCCGGGAGTGGATCCCGGGGCCGCCCTCGTACGTACGCGTTCCGTGCTCGCAGCGGCTAGCTGAACGAGTCGCCGCAGGCGCAGGAGCCGGTGGCGTTCGGGTTGTCGATCGTGAAGCCCTGCTTCTCGATGGTGTCCACGAAGTCGATGGAGGCGCCGCCCAGGTACGGGGCGCTCATGCGGTCGGTGACGACCTTGACACCGTCGAAGTCCTTGACGACGTCACCGTCGAGCGAACGCTCGTCGAAGAAGAGCTGGTAGCGCAGGCCGGAGCAGCCGCCGGGCTGGACGGCGACGCGCAGCGCCAGGTCCTCGCGGCCTTCCTGCTCCAGCAGGCCCTTGACCTTGGCTGCGGCGGCGTCGGACAGGAGGATGCCGTCGCTCACGGTGGTGGTCTCGTCCGATACGGACATCTGCTTCTCTCCCGGGTTGTACGGACTGCTTGCCGACGGTTCAACCGCCTGCGCCGCGGATTCATTCCGGGCCAAGCGCTTGTCTGTTCCTTTTCATGCTCGCACACCCGGCCGCTCGGGGGATGCGTCACATCGACGCTATCGGCATCGTCAAAGTGACACGAAGAAGCTATGATAGATAGCGTCAAATAGACGAAAAGGCGCGTTCGCAGAAGCGCAGAGCAGAACGCAGAGAAGAAAGGGTGCGTGACGTGACCACGGCCCAGCCCCTGGACGTACAGCCGACACCCCTCGCGCTGCTGCTGCTCGGCCGGGAGGCCGACCCGAGGAGCGAGCGAGGCGTCGAGTGCCCCGGCGACCTCCCCTCCCCCTCCGACCCGGACCTGGTCGCGCGCGCCCGCGCGGCGAAGGAGAAGCTCGGGGACAAGGTCTTCGTCCTCGGCCACCACTACCAGCGCGACGAGGTCATCCAGTTCGCGGATGTCACCGGCGACTCCTTCAAGCTCGCCCGTGACGCGGCGGCGCGCCCGGAGGCGGAGTACATCGTCTTCTGCGGTGTGCACTTCATGGCCGAGTCCGCCGACATCCTGACCACGGACGCCCAGGCGGTCGTGCTGCCGGACCTGGCCGCGGGCTGCTCGATGGCCGACATGGCCACCGCCGAGCAGGTCGCGGAGTGCTGGGACGTGCTGACGGAGGCCGGGGTCGCCGATCAGGTGGTGCCCGTCTCGTACATGAACTCCTCCGCCGACATCAAGGCCTTCACCGGCAAGCACGGCGGCACGATCTGTACGTCGTCGAACGCGAAACGGGCCCTGGAGTGGGCCTTCGAGCAGGGCGAGAAGATCCTCTTCCTCCCCGACCAGCACCTGGGCCGCAACACGGCGGTACGGGACATGGGGATGAGCCTGGAGGACTGCGTCCTCTACAACCCGCACAAGCCGAACGGCGGCCTCACCGCCGAGCAGCTGCGCGACGCGAAGATGATCCTGTGGCGCGGCCACTGCTCGGTCCACGGCCGCTTCTCGGTCGAGTCGGTCGAGGACGTACGGGCGCGGATGCCCGGGGTCAACGTGCTGGTGCACCCGGAGTGCAAGCACGAGGTCGTGGCGGCGGCGGACTACGTCGGCTCGACGGAGTACATCATCAAGGCCCTGGAAGCGGCCCCGCGCGGCTCGAAGTGGGCCATCGGCACGGAGCTGAACCTGGTCCGCCGCCTGGCGAACCGTTTCGCCGCGGAGGACAAGGAGATCGTCTTCCTCGACAAGACGGTCTGCTTCTGCTCGACGATGAACCGCATCGACCTGCCGCACCTGGTCTGGACGCTGGAGTCGCTGGCCGAGGGCAAGCTCGTCAACCGGATCGAGGTCGACCCGGAGACGGAGAAGTACGCCAAGCTCGCGCTGGAGCGGATGCTGGCGCTGCCGTAGCGGAAACCGTGCGGGGCGCCTGCGCCCGTCGCCGGGCCCCTGAGCCCCGGTGGGCCCCAGAGCCCCGGTATGCCGACCTGGTCGGCATACCGGGGCTTTTCGCTGCCCGGCCGGACATTTCCATCAGGCTGAATCTCCTCCATACGCCCCCGGACCATCCTCTCCTGTAACTACGCTGCTACTCACCGCAGCGAATCTCCGTCCGGGCGGGGCGGGCGGAGGCGCGTGGGCGGAACTGACGGGGCCGACAACGAGGCCGACCGGAATGAACGGCGAGGACGGTGGGGCGGGCATGAGTTACGAGGACCGTGGGACGGGTCTGGACGCTGAGGGCCACGGGACGGCTGCGGTCAGCGGTGAGGGGCGTGAGGCTGCCAGGGCTGACGAGGGCCGTGGGGTGGCCGAGGACGGTGCGGCGGCTGGGGTCGACGCGGGCCGTGGGGCGGCTGGGGCCGGCGGCGGCCGGGCGACGGCCGGGCCCGTGGGTGAGAGTCCCGTAGATGAGGGCCCCGTAGGGGACTGGGACACCCCCGCCGACGCGCTTCACCACGCGGAGGAAGTGGTCCGCAGCCGCCGGGGCGACGCCGAGCGCGATCTCGGCGCCTCCCTCCCCGACCTGGCCGCCGCCCTGAGCAGCCTGTCCGCGCTCCGCGCCAAGGCCGGGGACCGGAAGGGGGCCGTCACGGCCGCCCAGGAGGCGGTGGAGCTCTACCGGAAACTCGACGAGGAGCGTCCGGGCGGCGGCTTCCTGCCCGAGCTGGCCGGGGCCCTGCACGAGCTGTCGAACCGGCTCTCCGCCACCGGGGACCACGACGGCGCCCTCCCCCCGGCGAAGGAGGCGGCGCGGACGTACGCCGAGCTCGGCGGGAAGCGGCCGGGGCACTTCCAGGCGGAGCTGGCCCTGGCCATGGGCGCCCTGGGGGACCGGATCGCCGACACCGGGGACCGGGCGACGGCCGCACCGTTCGCGAAGCAGTCCGTACGGCTCCAGCGGGAGCTGGTCGAGGAGGAGCAGCCGGGCGCCTCCGTCCCGGCGCTCGCCGCCTACCTGCTGAGCTACGCCACCCATCTGGTGGGCGCCGGGGAGCCGGTGGAGGCGGTGCCCCAGGCGGAGGAGGCGGTGGGTCTCCTCCGGGGCCTCGCCACGCAGGACCCGGAGGCGTTCCGACCCCGGCTAGCCGCCGCTCTCCACGCCCTCGGGAACCACCGCGCGGCCGTGAGCGACACCTCGGGGGCGATCGAGGCGACCCGGGAAGCGCTCGCCCTCCTCCGCGAGCTCGCCGTACCGGAACCGGCCGTCTTCCACCCGGACCTGGCCTCCGTACTCAACGACCTGGCAGGTCACCTCGACAAGGCCGAGGACCCGGCGGCGGCGCTCCGGGCGGCGGAGGAGGCCGTGGCCCTGCACCGCGAGCTCGCCGCCGAGGACCCCGAGTCCTTCCGCCCCGGCCTCGCCGCCGCCCTGGGCACCCTCGCCCGGGGCCTGGCCTCCACGGGCGGCCCGGAGGAGGCTCTGCCTCCGGCGCGGGAGGCCGTCGAGCTTCTGCGGGAGCAGGGGGACGCGTTCCTGCCCGACCTGGCCCACGCCCTCCAGACCCTGGGCGCGCACCTGGAGCCGAACGGCGATGCGGAGGGGGCGGTGGAGGCGTTCTGGGAGGCGGTGGCGCTCCACCGTTCCCTGGCGCTGGAGGGGCCCGGCGCCTCCGACGCCCCCCTCGTCTCGGCTCTCGACGACCTGACCCGGGCGCTCGCCCGTACCGGCGAGCACGCTGCGGCGATCGAGGAGTTCGACGAGACGGTGAAGGAGCTCGCGGAGGCCCGGCCGGGGACCGCCCGGCGCCTGCGCGTGGAGCGGAGCGCCTTCCTGCTGCGCTGCCCCGACCCCTGGCCCGCGACCGGGCTGAAGGAGCTGGTGACGTTCCTGGACGAGGACGCGGAGGAGGCGGGCGGCGCGGACACCGTG
The DNA here is from genome assembly GCF_042750035.1 of Streptomyces sp. NPDC059452. Classification (NCBI taxonomy): domain Bacteria; kingdom Bacillati; phylum Actinomycetota; class Actinomycetes; order Kitasatosporales; family Streptomycetaceae; genus Streptomyces; species Streptomyces sp. NPDC059452. Next base: position 11,782 of record NZ_JBHYVE010000029.1, on the reverse strand, counting down.
ACCGTACGGGCCCGGCAGGCGCTGCGCGGGTACGGAGACCTCGCGGCGGTGCACACGGCCTGGGAGGACGAGACCTTCACGCCCGTACCGGACTGGCTCACCCTGCGCCCGGAGACGCTGGACCTCGTCAGCGCCTGGATGTTCACGCCCAACTGGCCCCGCTCACGCGACTTCTGGTCCGGCAACGCGGAAGTCCTCGGCGGCGAGGAGGCGGCGACGGCCCTGGACGAGCTGGCGATCCTGGACCCGCACGGCGCGCAGCGGCACGCGATGCTCCGGGACGCCGTCCTCGTCCACGGGGTGACCGCCGCCTACGATCAGCTGATCCTGTCCGAGCAGTTGGCGGAGTGGCTGGAGTGCGCGGACTGGACGGAGTCACGGGCCTACCTGGAGGAGCACCCGCGCCTCCTGACCGTACAGCCGCCCCCGGACACCCCCCTCGCCCACGTCGCCATGCTCGACATCGGCCGCACGGAGGGCCTGGACGCCGCGTACCGCCTGGTGGCGGACCGGAAGGCCCTCCAGGCTTACGTGGACCGGGCGTTGGAGGCCGGGGACGGTACGGCGCTGATGCACGGCGGAGGCATCGAGGGCCAGGTCTTCCGCGACCGCCTCTCCTCCCTCACCCACGCCCAGGTGGCCCTGGTCCTCTCGGGCGAGACCGAGGGCTTCGACCCGGACGACCTGGCCGCCCTCCGCCACAAGGCCGACGAGGAAACCCGCACCCGCCTCCTCAACGAGACACGCACCGTCATCACCCGCCACCCCGAACGCCACGAGGAGACGCTGCTCCGGATCATCCAGGCGCTGGGCGGGGAGGCCTGAGGCCCACCGCCCGTCAGTCGGCGCTCTCCAGCCGTCCGCCCCGGCTCGCCGCGATCCGCAGGGTGTCCCCCAGCGACTCGGCGAGCCGGGTGCCCGCGAAGCGCAGCTCCTGCTCCCCCACCACGGAGTCCGCCAGCAACTCCCGCGCCTCGGACAGCACTTCCTCGGCCGAGGCGATCATGGAGGCCTCCAGCTCGTCGGCCATCCGGGAGACGCGGCTGTTCGGGTTCGTCGTGCTGAGCCAGCACGGCGCCCCGAAGTCGTTGGTCCACGGGAGCAGTCGCATGGCCCGGCCCTTGGCGTCGAACATCATCTCGGTCGCTACCTCCGGAGAAGGCCCTCTGGTGCACCGCACGAGAGGACGGTTACGGTGTGTGCCGCAATCGTCGCCCTGGGGAACAGCTCCCCAACAGAGCGCCGCTGTCCCGGCCTTGGGAACGGGACACACGAAAGGCACGCACGTGACGTTCAAACCCCAGCCCCTCACCCCGTACGTCTCCGCCCGCCACTACTTCGGCTCCGAGCAACGCCGCCACCGTGAACGGGCGGGCCTGTCCCTCGTCCGGCTCGCCGGAATCGTCAACTCCAGCAAGAGCACGCTGGGCCGGATCGAGACGGCCGAGCTGATGCCGCCGCCGGACATCCCCGACCGGCTGGACATCGCCTTCGGGACCGGCGAGCACTTCCACGGGCTGTACGAACTGGCCCGGCACGAGATCCACCCGGACCAGTACCAGCGGTACATGGACTTCGAGTTCCAGGCCGAGGTAATAGAGCAGTACGGGGCGCAGGCGCTGCCGGGGTTGTTGCAGACGGAGGAGTACGCGCGCACCCTTATCCGCTGCGACGAAAGCCTCGGCCCGGAGAAGGTCGAGGAGCTCGTGGCAGCGCGGCTGTCCCGTCAGGAGCGACTGCGGTCGGAGAACCCGCCATTCCGCTGGGCAATCATCGACGAGAGCGTGCTGCTGCGGCAGATGGGCAGTCCGGACTGTATGCGTGAGCAACTGGCTTCGCTGCTGGAGCAGGTGGACACTCCGAACAGTAAGGTTCAGGTGATGCCGTTCAGCGCTGGGCTCCACCGGCTGCTGGGTGGCGCGCTGACTCTGCTGACTCTGCCGAACGACACACGCCTGGCGTACGAAGAGGGCTTCCTGACCGGTCATCTCTACGAGGATCCGGTCGCAGTGAAGAGGTGGCGGCGGCACTACGAGGTGCTGCGGGCCAACTCCCTCACGCTGGACGAGTCGGCGGAACGGATTCGTACCGCACTGAAGGGCTACCGACCATGACCTACTCCCCCGAGCTGAGCACCGCCCGCTGGCGCAGCAGCAGCTACAGCAACGCGAGCGGGGGCGAATGCGTCCAGGTCAGCGACGACTTCCCCGGACTCGTCCCCGTACGCGACAGCAAGAACCCCACCGGACCCGCACTCATCGTCCAGGCCCCCGCCTGGAGCGCGTTCGTCTCCTCGGTCAAGTAGCCGAAGGGGCCCGTCCCACGCACTCGTGTGGGACAGGCCCCTGTTTCGAATGACCGTGTCGGCTACACGCCTGAGGGCTGGGTCTCCTTCGTCTTCTCCTGGTCCGGCTCGGCCGGTTCGCCCGTCTTCGCCGCGCGCTTGGCGGCCTTCTTCTTCGCTCGGCGTTCCTTGCGGAGTTCGACGATCGCGTACAGCGTCGGTACCAGCAGCAGGGTCAGCAGCGTCGAGCTGATCAGGCCGCCGATCACCACGATGCCCAGCGGCTGCGAGATGAAGCCGCCGTCCCCGGTGACGCCGAGCGCCATCGGGAGCAGGGCGAAGATGGTGGCCAGGGCCGTCATCAGGATCGGGCGGAAGCGGTGGCGGCCGCCCTCGATGACGGCTTCGACGATGCCGAGGCCCCGGGCGCGGTACTGGTTGATCAGGTCGATCAGCACGATCGCGTTGGTGACCACGATGCCGATGAGCATCAGCAGGCCGATCATCGCGGGGACGCCCAGCGGGGTGCCCGTGATGAGCAGGAGGCCGATGGCGCCGGTCGCCGCGAACGGGACCGAGACCAGCAGGATCAGCGGCTGGACGAGCGACCGGAAGGTGGCCACCAGCAGCATGAAGACGATCGCGATGGCCGCCAGCATGGCGAGGCCGAGCTGCATGAAGGCTTCGTTCTGGTCCTCGGTGACGCCGCCGATGGTGGCGGTGGCGCCTTCGGGGAGGTCCAGTGCGTCGATCTTCGTGGCGAGGGTGGTGCTGACCGCGCCCGTGTTGTCGCCCAGCGGCTTGGCGGTGATCGTCGCCGCACGCTGGCCGTCGATGCGGGTCATGGAGACCGGGCCGGGGACGAGCTCCACCGTGGCGATGTCGCCGAGCTTGACCGGGCCGAGCGGGAGGGCCTTCAGCTCGGCCATGGTGGCGGTCGGGCGGGCGGACCTGATGACGACGTCGCGCTCGGTGTCGTCCAGCATCGCGGTGCCGGCCGGGGTGCCCCGTACGGCTCCGGCGACGATCCCGCCGAGGGTCGACGAGTCGAATCCGGCTGCCGCCGCCTTCTCGTTGGGGGTGACCGCGATGCGCGGGACGCTCTGGGCCAGGTCGCTCTGGACGTCGGTGACGTCCTTGATCGTGGCGACCTCGGTACGGACCGCCTCGGCCGCCTTCTTCAGGACGTCGGCGTCGGACGCCTTGACCACGACGCTCAGGGCCTGGGAGCCGAAGCCGTCGCCCGCGGCGATGGTGGTGTCCCCGATGGAGTCCAGCTTGCCGAGGGCCTCGGCGATGCGGTCCTGGGCGTCCTCGTAGTCCGCCGCGTCCTTCAGCGTGACCTGGTAGGAAGCCTGGTTGGCGCCCGTACCGCCGCCGAAGGCCGCCATGAAGCCGGAGGAGCCGACGGTGACCTGGTAGTCCTTGACGCCCTTGTCGTCGGTGAGGACCTGCTCGACCTTGCGGGCCGCCTCGTCGGCGGCCTGGAGGCTGGTGCCGGGGGCCAGCTCCTGCTTGACGGTGAGGACTTCCTGCTCGCCCGCGTCGAAGAAGTTGGTCTTGAGGAGGGGGAGCATGCCGAAGGTGGCCAGCAGCACCGCCCCGGCGATGACCAGGCTGGTGATCCGGCGGCGGGTCGCGAAGCGCAGGACGGGGACGTACAGGCGCTGGAGCTTGCTCGCCGCCTCCTTCTCCTCCGCGAGGCGGCGGGCCTCGGCCGCGTCCTCGGGGGTGCCCTTGGGGGCGCGCAGGAACCAGTACGAGAGGACCGGAACCACCGTGAGCGAGACCAGCAGCGAGGCCAGCAGCGCGGCGGTGACCGTCAGCGAGAACGAGCCGAAGAGCTGGCCGATCATGCCGCCGACCAGGCCGATGGGCAGGAACACGGCAACGGTGGTGAGGGTGGCGGAGGTGACCGCTCCGGCCACCTCCTTGACCGCGGTGATGATCGCCGCGTGGCGCTCCTCGCCGTAGCCGAGGTGGCGCTTGATGTTCTCCAGGACCACGATCGAGTCGTCGACGACCCGGCCGATCGCGATGGTCAGCGCGCCGAGCGTGAGCATGTTCAGCGACAGGTCGCGGGTCCAGAGCACGATCAGCGCGAGGACGATCGACAGCGGGATGGAGACCGCGGTGACCAGGGTCGAGCGGATCGAGGCGAGGAAGACCAGGATCACCAGGACCGCGAAGACCAGGCCGAGCGCGCCCTCGGTGGTGAGGCCGGAGATCGACTTGGAGACGGCCGGGCCCTGGTCGGAGACGACGGTCAGCTCGGCACCGGCTCCGAGGTCCTTACGGAGGTCGGGAAGCTTGTCCTTGACGGCGTCCGAGATGGCGACGGCGCTGCCGTCCTTGTCCATCGTGGCCATCACGGCGAGGCTCGGCCGGCCGTTCGTCCGGGTGATGGAGACCGCGGTGGACGGCTCCTGTTTCACCTCGGCGACGTCACCGATCCGGACGGGCCCGGCCGGATCAGCCGGATCATCCGAAGCGCCCGGCTGGGGCTGGGGGGTGACCTGGAAGTCCTCGATCTGCTTCAGGGAGGTGAAGCCGCCGCCGACCTGGATGGTCCGGCTCTTGCCCGCCTCGGAGAAGGAACCGGCCGGCAGCGTGGCGCCGCCCGCCTGGAGTGCCTGGGAGAGCGCGCCCGCGTTCAGTCCGGCCTCGGCCAGCTTCTTGTCGTCGGGGACGACGGAGACCTGGAGCTCCTGCACCCCGTCCACCATGACCTGGCCGACGCCGTCGATGTCCTGGAGGGCCGGGACGACCGTACGGTCCAGCTGGGCGGCGAGCGCCTGCTGGTCCTTGTCGGAGGTGACGGCGAGGACCACGGTCGGCATGTCGTCCGTCGAACCGGCGATGACCTGCGGGTCGACGGTCGGGGGCAGCGAGGCGCGGGCCCGGTTCACCGCCTGCTGGATGTCGGCGACGAGCTGCTTGGTGCCCTCGTCACCGAAGTCGAAGGTCGCCATGATGAGGGCGTTGCCCTCACTGGCGGTGGAGGTGACGCCCTCGACCCCGGCAACCGCCTTGAGCGAGTTCTCCAGCGGCTCGACGACCTGCTTCTCCACCACATCGGGAGACGCACCCGGATACGTGGCCAGCACCGAGACCATCGGAAGTTCGATGGTGGGCAGCAGTTGCTGCTTGAGCTGCGGGATCGCTATCGCGCCGAAGACGAGCGCGACGATCGACATCAGCCCGATCAGGGCCCGCTGCGCGAGGCTGAATCTGGACAGCCAGGACATGAGTGGGTCTCTCTTCTGTGGCGTACGAGACGGATGGGGGCGCTGCAACTGGGTGCTTCGGGACACAGCCCGCCCTCTCATACGATCTCCGACCCGGCCCGCCCGTACGTCGGCCCCCGGGCTGCCTTCTTATGCCGCGCATACCGCAGGTGGAGTACGCCGTTTCTCCACCCTCCGCGCCCTCCGGCTCCCCGTCACTCCACCCGGGGGCGTACCAGGCCCGACTCGTACGCGATGACGACCAGCTGGGCGCGGTCCCGGGCCGCCACCTTCGCCATCGCCCGGTTCACATGGGTCTTGACGGTCAGGGGGCTCACCTGGAGCCGCTCGGCGATCCGGTCGTTGGAGTGGCCGCCCGCGACCAGGACGAGCACCTCCCGCTCGCGCACGGTGAGCGCGGCCAGCCGTTCCGCGTACTCCGCGCTGTCCGGCCCCTCCCCCGAACTGCCGCCCTGGGCCAGGAAGGTGGCGATGAGCCCCTTGGTGGCCGCCGGGGAGAGCAGCGCCTCGCCCGCCGCCGCGATCCGGATCGCGTTGAGCAGCTCGTCGGGTTCGGCGCCCTTGCCGAGGAAGCCGGAGGCCCCGGCGCGCAGGGCCTGGACCACGTACTCGTCCACCTCGAAGGTGGTGAGCATGACCACCCGTACCGCCGACAGGGCCGGGTCGGCACTGATCATGCGGGTGGCGGCGAGCCCGTCCGTGCCCGGCATCCGGATGTCCATCAGCACCACGTCGGCGCCGGTCTCCCGGGCCAACTCCACCGCCTGGGCCCCGTCGGCCGCCTCGCCGACGACCTCCATGTCGGGTTCGGAGTCCACCAGCACCCGGAACGCGCTGCGCAGGAGCGCCTGGTCGTCGGCGAGCAGCACCTTGATGGGGGGCTGCGGTGTCTCTGCGGTCTGCGTCATCGGCGCTCCCCCGTCGTGGCCGCCGGGCCGGGCGGTTCCGGTTCACCCGTGCGGGCCTCGATGGGCAGGATCGCATGGACCCGGAACCCGCCCCCGTACCGAGGGCCCGCCGTGAGGGCGCCGCCCAGGGCGGTGACCCGCTCACGCATGCCGAGGAGGCCGTGGCCGCCGCCGTCGGGGGCGGCTCCGCTCTCGCGGCCCGCGCTCCCCCGGCCGTTGTCCAGCACCGTGATCTCGGCGGTGGTTCCGACCCGTACGACGCTCACCTCCGCCCTGGCCCCGGTGCCCGCGTGTTTGCGTACGTTGGTCAGGGCCTCCTGGATCACCCGGTAGGCGGCCAGGTCGACGGCGGCGGGGAGCCGGGGGCCCCGGTCGGCACCGGCCACCTCGACGGGGAGCCCGGCGTTGTGGAAGGTGGCCACCAGCTCGTCCAGGACCGCGAGGCCGGGGGCCGGTTCGGTGGGGGCCTCGGGGTCGCCGGACTGGCGGAGCAGGCCGACGGTGACCCGGAGCTCGTTGAGCGCGGAGCGGCTGGCCTCCCGTACGTGGGCGAGCGCCTCCTTGGCCTGGTCCGGGCGCTTGTCCATGACGTGGGCGGCGACCCCGGCCTGGACGTTGACCAGGGCGATGTGGTGGGCGACGACGTCGTGGAGGTCCCGGGCGATCCGCAGCCGCTCCTCGGCGACGCGGCGGCGGGCCTCCTCCTCGCGGGTGCGCTCGGCCCGCTCGGCGCGCTCCCGGATCGCGTCGACGAAGGCGCGCCTGCTGCGTACGGCGTCCCCGGCGGCCGACGCCATCCCGGTCCAGGCGAAGACGCCGAGGTTCTCCTGGCTGTACCAGGGCGTCGAGCCGAAGGCCATCGCGGCCACCGTCAGGATCCCCATGGTCAGCAGGCCGACCCGCCAGGTGGTGGGGCGGTCGGTGCGCGAGGCGACGGTGTAGAGCGCGATGACGGTGCTCATCACCACCGGGGCCGGCGGGTCGATGAAGACGTACTCGGTGGCCGTGAGGACTCCGGTCGCCGCCAGGACCGCCATGGGCCGGCGCCGGCGCAGCACGAGGGCCGAGGCGGCGAGCACCATCAGCAGCACGCTGAAGACCTCGGGGGTGCGGGTCCCGAACGTCGGCCCGTGGCCCTTGCCCGGGTCCGCGAACGAACCGCAGATCATCGCGATCAGGACGCAGAGCGCCAGGGTCGCGTCGAACGCGAGGGGGTGGTCCCGAAGCCAGCGGCGGGCACATGCGAACCCGGAGGGGAGGGTGGTCACGTCGAGCAACGGTACGGCGTGTCGCGTAGGGATCCGTCTCGGCGGTGTGCCGATACGACTCCGATACGCCTGCGGTATGACTGCGGGATGGCTGCGGTGCGAGCACACGGGCGCCCCTGTCCGGAGCGGCGGTATGCACCGCTTCTCCGGACAGGGGCGCCCGTGTGTCTGTGCGCTTGAGCCGCCTGTGCTGCCTGTGCCGCCTGTGCGCTTGTGCCGGTCGGGGCCAGCCCTGTGGGCCGTCGGGGACGAGTCCGTCGGCCGTCGGGGACGAGTCCGTCAGCTGGGGATGAGCCCGTCGTCGCTGAGCATGGCGCGCACCTCTTCGAGGGTCGCGTCGGGCGACGGCAGGATCAGCTCCGACGGCTCCAGGGAGTCGTCCGGCAGCGCGGTGCCGAGCTCGTGCACCTTGTCGAGCAGCGCGCGGAGCGTGGTGCGGAAGCCGGGGCCGTCGCCGCTGTCCATCTCCTTGAGCAGGAGATCGTCCAGCTCGTTCAGCTCGGCGAAGTGACTGTCGGCCAGCTCGACCTGGCCCTCCCCCATGATCCGTACGATCATGACGCCGCCCTCACTGCTTGTCGAACTTGTGCGGGGACTGCTGCGACTGCGGTGTGCTGTCCTGCACACCGCCCTCGATCGCCTGCTGCGAGGACGAAGAGCCGCCGGCCAGCTCGGCCTTCATGCGCTGCAGCTCCAGCTCCACATCCGTACCACCGGAGATCCGGTCCAGCTCGGCGGCGATGTCGTCCTTCGCCGTGCCGGTCGGGTCGTCCAGGGCGCCGGAGGCGAGCAGCTCGTCGATGGCGCCGGCCCGCGCCTGGAGCTGCTGCGTCTTGTCCTCGGCCCGCTGGATCGCCAGGCCGACGTCGCCCATCTCCTCGGAGATGCCGGAGAAGGCCTCGCCGATCCGGGTCTGCGCCTGGGCCGCCGTGTAGGTCGCCTTGATCGTCTCCTTCTTGGTGCGGAAGGCATCGACCTTGGCCTGCAGCCGCTGGGCCGCGAGAGTGAGCTTCTCCTCCTCACCCTGCAGCGTGGTGTGCTGCGTCTCCAGGTCGGTGACCTGCTGCTGGAGGGCGGCGCGCCGGGACAGCGCTTCGCGCGCAAGGTCCTCGCGGCCCAGTGCCAGCGCCTTGCGGCCCTGGTCCTCCAGCTTGGACGACTGGCCCTGCAGCTGGTTCAGCTGCAGCTCCAGCCGCTTGCGGGACGTCGCCACGTCGGCGACGCCGCGACGCACCTTCTGAAGCAGCTCCAGCTGCTTCTGGTACGAGTAATCCAGGGTCTCGCGCGGATCCTCGGCCCGGTCAAGGGCCTTGTTTGCCTTCGCGCGGAAGAGCATCCCCATACGCTTCATGACACCGCTCATGGGCTTCGCGCGCCCCCTTCTGACGGACTGAGCTCCAGCGCTCCCGATAGAACCCACAGTACGGGCCCTGTCTCTATTACCGCACTGTTCGGGACCCGATGTGCTCCTCCCCAAGGACGAGTGCACCCCGTGACCGCTCCCGCCCAAGGTGTAGGAGGCGGTCGGGGAAACCCGTGGCGGAGGCCCGGAAAGGTCCGGGGAGGCGGGGTCAAACGCCCGTTCTGCCCCTGTCGGGGTGCTTCTGAGGACGCGGTCCGTTGCCGGATCGTTCCCGGCCGGTCCACGAGCCCGCATCCCGACCCCGTACCCTTGGGTTTTGTGTTCCGTAGCCGTGCCAAGACAGAGAAGGCCCCCACCGACAAGGTGACGGCGGACCTCTCCAAGCAGCCCCGCGACCCGCAGGCTCCCAAGGGTCGCCCCACCCCCAAGCGCAGCGAGGCCCAGACGCAGCGCCGACGCGCCGCGTCCAGCGCGCCGACCGACCGCAAGGCGGCCATGAAGCGTCAGCGCGAAGCGCGCCGCGCCGACCTGGCCAGGCAGCGTGAGGCGCTCGCCTCGGGCGACGAGCGCTACCTCCCGGTCCGCGACAAGGGCCCGGTGCGGCGCTTCGTCCGCGACTTCGTGGACTCGCGCTTCTGCATCGCCGAGTACTTCCTGCCGCTCGCCGTGATCATCCTGATCCTCAGCGTGATCCAGGTGCAGAACATCCAGAGCATCTCGCTGCTGCTCTGGATGGGTGTGATCATCATGATCGTGATCGACTCGATCGGTCTGTCGATCCGCCTGAAGAAGCAGCTGCGGGAGCGTTTCCCGGACACCCCCAAGCGCGGGGCCGTCGCCTACGGCCTGATGCGCACGCTCCAGATGCGTCGTCTGCGGCTTCCGAAGCCGCAGGTCAAGCGCGGAGAGCGGCCCTGAGCACGGAAATCTCCGGCGCCACCGGGGTCTGTCCGGCGAGCCCCGGCGGCGTGCGTGACACGGTCCGGCAGGAGCTCGTCGCCCGGCAGCTGGACGAGCAGATAGCCGGGCGGTTCCCGGTCGGGCAGCGGCTGCGGGTCCTGGACGTCGGCATGGGCCGGGGCACCCAGGCACTGCGCCTCGCGCGGGCCGGTCACTCGGTGACCGGTCTGGAGTCGGACGCCGAGCAGCTCGGCGCGGCCCGCGAGGCCCTGGCGACCGAGCCCGAGGGCATCCGGGAGCGGGTCCGGCTGATCGAGGGCGACGGCCGGGAGACCGGCGTCCACTTCCTGCCGGGCAGCTTCGACGTGGTGCTCTGCCACGGCGTCCTGATGTACGTCGAGGAGCCCGACCCGATGCTGGCCGGGCTGGCCCGGATGCTGGCACCGGGCGGGCTGCTCTCGCTGCTCGTACGGAACGCGGACGCGCTCGCGATGCGCCCCGGCCTCACCGGGGACTTCGGCGCGGCCCTGGCGGCCTTCGACACGGCCACGTACACCGACCGCCGCGGCCTCACCGTGCGCGCCGACCGGCTCGACGCGCTGCGGGCCACCCTGGCCGGGATCGCCGCCCCGCTGCACGCCTGGTACGGCGTGCGGGTCTTCACGGACAACCTGGCCGACGAGCCCGAGCTGCCCGCCGCCGAGCTGGAGCGGGTGCTCACCCTGGAGGACCGGGCGGGGCGGACCGACCCGTACCGGGGCATCGCGGCGCTGCTGCATCTGTGCGGGGTGCGCGGCTAGGAGCTGTCCGGCCGATCATGTGACTGTCGCCTGATCTGCTCGTTGTTCCCGCTATGGGGCGGGGAGAACGTGGCGATCTGTCGGACGCCGAGTGGGAGCGACTTCGGCCGTTCCTGCCGGTGAGTAACGGCCGGTGTGGGCGGTGGCGTGATCATCGACAAGTGATCGACGGGATTCTTCACCGGGTTCGGACCGGGGTTCACTGGCGTGATCTGCCAGAGCGGTTCGGGCCGTGGAAGACGGTCTACGAGCGCCATCGGCTTTGGTCTGCCGACGGAACCTGGGAACGGCTACTGCAGCAGGTCCAGGCCGCGGCCGACGCGGCAGGGGAGATCGACTGGGACATCTCGGTGGACTCCACCATCGTGCGCGCACACCAGCACGCGGCCGGCGCCCGCATCGATCCCCCACCGGCTCTTGCCGACTCAAAGGGGGACGAGTCCCTGGAACACCAGGACGAAACTCCGTGGCAGAGCCTCGTCGGCCGGCTGGTGGAGGTGGTGCGGGAGGCGAGGGCCTGGGTCGTTCGCGTGGCGGCTTCACCAGCAAGATCCACCTGAGCGCGGACGGCCGCTGCCGCCCGCTGTCCCTGATCGTCACGCCGGGGCAGCGAGCCGACTGCACCCAGTTCATACCGGTGCTGGAGAAGATCTGGGTCCTCCGGTCCGGACTTGGCAGGCCCCGCAAGAAGCCCGACAGCATCGCAGCCGACAAGGCATACAGCAACGGCCCTTGCCGCCAGTATCTGCGGCGACGCGCCATCCACCACACGATCCCGGAGAAGGCCGACAGTCGGGCCGCCCGCCTGCGCAAAGGATCGCGAGGTGGTCGGCCACCGGGCTTCGATGAGGAGCGGTACAAGAAGCGCAACACCGTCGAGAGGGCCATCAACAGGCTGAAGAACTCCCGTGCCGTCGGTGAGGTCGACTCGGGGCGCCCTGCTGATGTTTCCACCAGTGGGTCTCCCCGAGCCGCCTCCCGAACCCGGCGTGCCCGTCTCCGGGCACCGGG
>NZ_JBHYVE010000028.1:0-108608 GCF_042750035.1 Streptomyces sp. NPDC059452 | reverse complement strand
ACTGCAGGGGGGACCCTGTGGGAGAGTAGGACGCCGCCGAACAATTATTGTGGGAAAGCCCCGCACCCTTGTGGTGCGGGGCTTTTCTGCGTTCCCGTAAAGGGCTGCTCAACGAAGCCGCGCAGCAGCGAGGACTCGTTCGCTCCCGGCCGTCAGGCCACCGTCACCGAGCTGGTCTTCAAGCTGGCCGACTGACAATCAGGCACCAGGCACCAGGCACCAGGCACCAGGCCTCAGAGACGGCCTGCGGCCTTGAGCGCAAGGTAGGCGTCGGCAAGTGCGGGGGCAAGGTTGTCCGGGGCCGCGTCCACGACGACGACGCCGTGGCGTTGGAGTTTCTCGGCCGTGCTGCGACGTTCAGCCTGTGCCTGGGTGCCGGCGGCGGCGTCGTAGACCGCGTCCACCGTGCCCCGGCCCTTCGCCATTTCCTCGATCCGCGGATCGGAGACGGCCGCCAGCAGCACTGTGTGTCGCTGCGTCAGTTGAGGGAGCAGCGGGAGGAGCCCCTCCTCGACGGGGGCGGCCTCCAGAGTCGTCAGGAGAACGATCAGCGACCCGCGCGGGGCGCCGGAGAGGGCTGCGGTGCTGAGCCCCCGGGCGTCCGTCTCCACGAGCTCGGGCTCCAGGGAAGCCAGGGTGTTGACCACCGTCGCCAGGACGTCGCCCGCGCCGGTGCGGCCCTGCACCCGGGCCCGGACACGGCGGTCGTAGGCGAGGAGGTCGACGCGGTCGCCTGCGCGCGTGGCCAGGGCAGTGAGGAGGAGCGTGGCGTCCATGGCCGCATCGAGGCGGGGAACATCGCCCACCCGGCCGGCGGAAGTGCGGCCGGTGTCCAGGACGATCAGGATGTGGCGGTCCCGCTCGGGACGCCAGGTCCGGACCGCGACGGCCGACTGACGTGCCGTTGCCCGCCAGTCGATGGACCGGGTGTCGTCTCCCGGCACGTACGCCCGAAGACTGTCGAACTCGGTGCCCTCTCCCCGCGTCAGCACGCTGGTGCGGCCGTCGAGTTCCCTGAGCCGGGCCAGCCTGGAGGGCAGGTGCTTCCGGCTGGTGAACGGAGGCAGTACCCGTACGGTCCACGGGACGCGGTGCTGGCCCTGGCGCGCGGCGAGGCCGAGAGGGCCGTACGAGCGGACCGTGATGCGTTCGGCCTGCCGGTCGCCGCGACGCGTCGGACGCAGAACGGTGGTGAGGTGCCGTCGTTCGCCGGGAGGGACCGTCAGCGTGTGGCGGGACGACGCCTGTTCGGTGCCGGTGGGCCAGCTGCTGGGGGGCCAGGCATCGCGCAACTGCGCACGGAGGCGGCGCCGGGAGGTGTTGGTCACGGTGAGTTGCACGCTCACCGCGTCACCAAGTCGAACAGATGTATCACCAGATCGAGTGAATTGGAGCGTTCGCACTGGCGCGGCCAGGGCGTAGTCGCACAGAATCGCTAGTGAGAGCGGGACGTTGACCGCGAGCATCCCGGCCCAGCTCGGGGCGAGGATGCCTACGGGGAGTGATCCCAGCGCGGCCAGCAGTGCGGTACGTCCGGTGAGGGCCATGGTCACCGCCTCATCGGGGTACGGGGACGTGGGCGAGCACCGAGGTGATGACGGAATCGGGGGTGACCCCCTCCATTTCCGCCTCGGGCCGCAGGTGGATGCGATGACGGAGCGTGGGAAGCGCCAAGGCCTTCACATCGTCCGGGGTGACGTAGTCCCGGCCGGTGAGCCAGGCCCAGGCGCGTGCGGTCGAGAGCAGTGCGGTGGCGCCTCGGGGGGAGACGCCGAGGGCGAGCGAGGGGGATTCGCGCGTGGCACGACAGATATCCACTACGTAGCCGGCGATCTCGGGGGAGACGGCCGTCCTGGCGACGGCTGAGCGTGCGGCCTCCAGGTCGGCGGGTCCGGCGACGGGCCGTATGCCCGCTGCCTTGAGGTCGCGGGGGTTGAAGCCGTCGGCGTGACGGGTCAGGACGTTGATCTCGTCCTGCCGGGACGGGAGAGGCACCGTCAGCTTGAGCAGGAAGCGGTCCAGTTGGGCTTCCGGGAGCGGGTAGGTGCCCTCGTATTCGACGGGGTTCTGGGTGGCGGCGACGAGGAAGGGGTCCGGCAGCGGGCGGGGGGTGCCGTCGACGGTGACCTGGCGCTCCTCCATCGCCTCCAGGAGGGAGGCCTGCGTCTTGGGAGGGGTGCGGTTGATCTCGTCGGCGAGCAGCAGATTGGTGAAGACCGGACCGGGCTGGAAGGAGAACTCGGCGGTGCGGGCGTCGTAGACCAGAGAGCCCGTCACATCACTCGGCATCAGGTCGGGGGTGAACTGGACACGCTTCGTGTCGAGTTCGAGGGAGGCGGCGAGGGCCCTGACCAGGAGGGTCTTGGCGACGCCGGGGACGCCTTCGAGGAGCACGTGCCCCCGGCAGAGCAGCGCGACGACGAGTCCGGTGACAGCCGGATCCTGGCCGACCACGGCCTTGGCGATCTCGGAGCGGAGGGCTTCCAGGGACGCGCGGGCGCCGTCGGCGGACTCCGGGGCCTCAGGGGTCACGGGGACCACTGCGGGTTCGGCCGGCTCGGGGGTCGGGGCGCTCATGAAGTGCGTACCTCTCTTTCGAGGGCGTCGAGGTGCTCGGCCAGGAGGACAAGGGCCGCGTCGTCGGCGGGCGCCGGGCCGAAGAGCAGGGTGCTCAGGTCGTCGCTTGTGGTGGTGGTGCGGGCGGATACAGCGGGGAGGAGGACAGCGGAGGTGTGTGCCTCGTGGGTGGGCACGTCGGCGAGGCGGGCGATACGGGTGCGGGCGGCGGCCCGGAGTGATTCGGCTGCCCGGTCACGGGCGTTGGCCTTGCGGTAGAGGCCGGCGCGGCCTTCGGCGGATTCCGACGCGCGGATGGACACCGGCAGCCGTTCCATGACCAGGGGGCCGAGCCGGCGGCCGCGCCAGATCGCGGCCAGGGCGGCGGCGAGGGTGAGTTGGAGCGTTCCCCAGAGCCAGCCGGAGGGGATCAGTTCGAGGAAGCTGCTCTCCTCGCCCGGGAACTCCTCTTCGTCGCCCCTGTCGTCGGTGTCGTCGGAGATGCCGTCATCGCTGGTGGCGGATGGATCAGCCAGGGAAGGGAGGTACCAGACGAGATGTGGGCGCGAACCGAGGAGTTGCAGGGCCAGAGAGGCGTTGCCCTGGTGGGCGAGACGTTCGTTGTGGAGGAAGTCGGGGGAGCCGAGGAGGACGGTGTCGCCTTTCTTCCCGTCCTTGAGGAGCAGCAGGCTGGGTGTGCCGTCGCTGGGGTAGCAGGCGGTGGCGTCGGCGTCCCGTGCCGTGTAGCGGATGCCGCCCATGTCCACCGTGCCTGCGTTGCGGGCGGCGGGGAGCGTGCAGGACGGGGGGAGCGTGCTCACCGGGCGGTGGGGCTCGGCGCGTACGCCGGGGGCCAGGCGGGAGGCGGCCGAGGGGCCCGGGGCGATGAGGAGGGTGCGGCCGTCGGAGCCGGTGGTCGCTCCGTGGAGCCGGCGCTGTTGCGACGGGGTGAGGAGGTTGGGGCCGGTGACCAGGAGTGTGGTGTCGGGTCCTGTTGCGCCGATGGCGTCGTCCAGGGTCGTGGCGACGGTGACGGACACCCCGCGCTCCTTGAGGAGCTCGGCCGCCGCGCGGCTGCCCTTGGGGCCGGCGGAGCGGGGGTCGAGGTGCCCGTACGCGGTGCCGGAGCGTACGGCGGCGAACGTGACGCCGGCGATCACGAGGACGAGCAGGACGATCAGCACCCCTTGGACACGCTTCCAGACCTGGCGCGGGGGGAGTGCCGTCGAGGTGGGGGAGGGGGCGGTGGCCGTGGTCATACGGCGGCCCCTCGGGTGGAGCCGGGGAGTACGGGCTTTGCCGCGTCGAGCTCGGTGTCCAGGGCGCGGAGGGCCAGATACGTCGGTTGGCCCGCTGTACGGCCGCCGTATGTGACGTCGTCGAAGTCCCGGGCGGCGGAGCGCAGCCGGGCCGAGTGGTCGGGCAGGGCGCGGCCCGCTTCCGTTGCGGCTTCGTCAGCCGTGCGGCCGGGCCGGGGGTCGAGCAGGGCGCGTTCCTCCAGTGACCGGACGATGGCGCGCATGCGTTCCTGGACGGCTTCGGTCCAGCGGAGAGCGGCGGCGTGTGTGTCGGCCGCGGCGCGGTGCTGGGCGGCGCTGCGGGGGCCGTCGCTCTCGAAGAGGGCGTCCACGGGCCGGGAGGAGCGTTGGGGGGTGCCGAGCCGCCACCAGAGGGCGATGCCGAGTCCGATGAGGAGGAGCACCAGGACGACGAGTCCGGCCGGGCCGCCGGGGGCGACGCCTGCGGCGGCGTCGAACACCCCGGCGACCCAGTCCCAGAAGCGGTTCAGGGCGCGCTCAAGGAAGTTCGGATCGTTCTCGTGGTACATCGGCTTGGCCAGCTCGCTCTCGGCAGCCTCCCGCGCGGGGACCCGTGGAGTGTCCACGGGTATGTCGCCCGCGCTGGTGAGGTGCCGTGCTGCTGTGGTGCCCCCCGCCCCCGGCACCGCATCAGCTCCGAGGGGTGTCGGCGCCGTAGCCGGGCAGTCCGGCGGCCCGTGCGAGGTCGACGTCGAGTGCCTCGCGGCGGATGCGCTGGTCCATGTAGAGCAGTGCCATCACACCGGTGACGAAGGGGTAGACCAGCGTGTAGATGATCACTTCGCCGATGCCCGTGACGATCAGGAAGGGCCAGCCGGGGGTGGGGACGCTGCCGTTGAAGAACTCGCTGACGCCGGTGCCGTCGGCGATGAGCCCGACGACGGTGAAGGGGATGGAGACGGCGAAGCTCAGCAGGAAGACGAACAGGTAGGTCAGTGCGAGGATCCCGAAGGTGCGCCACCAGGCGCCGCGAACCAGCTTCGCCGATCTGCGCAGCGAGGCGATGATGCCCTGCCGTTCCAGCATCAGGGCGGGGGCGGCGAGGATGAAGCTGACCTGCAGCCAGATGATCACGACGCAGGCGGCGGCGAAGCCGAGGAACGCGAGCGCCGCGCCGGCTCCGGAGCCCAGCAGCAGTCCGGGACCGATACCGACGGCCATCACCGTGACGGCGATCAGGGTGATCAGCAGGGTCAGCCCGATCAGGGGGAGGAGCCGCGGGCGGGCTTCGGCCCAGGCGTCGGAGAGCGTGACGGGGCGGCCCAGGACCGAGCGGCTGATCACCACGGTGACGACGGACGCGGTGAAGAGCATCGCGATCATCGCGAGGAGAGAAGCCGGGGCCAGGGAGAGAAGCGATGTCCGGGCGGATTCGGAGGCCTGTCGGAGGGCTTCGGTGCCGCGGGCGTTCGGGTCGATGGCGGTCGGCTTGGGCAGGAGGTAGCGCTGCATGAGGATGACGGCGACCTGGGTGACCAGGGAGACCGCGAGGCTGAAGCCGAGCGCGGTACGCCAGTGCGCCCGCAGGGCCGAGACGGAGCCGTCGAGGATCTCGCCGAGGCCCAGGGGGCGCAGCGGGATGACGCCGGGCTTGGCCGCCGGAGGCCGTGCGCCCCAGCCCGGTTGCTGCGGACCGCCGCCCCAGCCGGGGGCGGGCGGGGGTGCTCCGGGGCCGCCGCCGGGGTTGCTCGGCGGGGACCACTGGGCGGGGGGCGGCTGCTCGGGGGACCACTGTGCCCCCGGCACGCTTCCGTCCTGAGGCCCGGAGGGGCGGGGAACGGCCGCCTCCTGGCCGTCGGAGGGGGCAGATCCGGGCGTCGCCCAGCCCGGAGAGTCGTTCATTCTCGCTCCTTCACCGTCCTGACCGCTCATCGGGGCGGCAGGTTGGCAGCCATCGTGCCACGGGCCGGTGCGGCGTGGACCAGGAGCCTTCTCTCCTTCGTGCCTTCATTTGTGGGCGGCTCACCGGGCAGACTGGGTGGATGGCTGATCAGGACGCGCAATCGCCGGTGGGCAGCGAGCCTCCCGCGCTTCCCGCACTCCGTTGGGACGAGCCTCCGGAAGGTCCCGTACTGGTGCTCCTCGACCAGACGCGGCTGCCCGCCGAGGAGGTCGAGCTGGTGTGCACGGATGTGCCCGCGCTGGTGCGGGCGATCCGGACGCTGGCGGTACGAGGGGCCCCGCTGCTCGGGATCGCCGGGGGGTACGGGGTGGCGCTCGCGGCGGCGCGGGGCTACGACGTGGCGGAGGCCGCCGGGCTGCTGGAGGGGGCGCGGCCCACCGCGGTGAACCTCGGGTACGGGGTGCGGCGGGTGGCGACGGCCTACTGGGCGGCGGCCGGGAAGGGGGCGGGGCCGGAGGAGGCCGCAGCGGTGGCGCTGGCCGAGGCCCGGGCCCTGCACCGGGAGGACGCCCAGGCCAGCAGGCGTATGGCGGAACACGGGGTGGCGCTGCTGGAGGAGCTGCTGCCGGGGCGGGGTTATCAGCTGCTGACCCACTGCAACACCGGGGCGCTGGTCTCCGGGGGCGAGGGGACGGCGTTCGCGGTGGCGCTGCGGGTGCACCGGCAGGGGCGGCTGCGCCGGCTGTGGGTGGACGAGACCCGGCCGCTGCTCCAGGGGGCGAGGCTGACGGCGTACGAGGCGGCGCGCAGCGGGATGGCGTACAGCCTGCTCACGGACAGTGCGGCGGGTTCCCTGTTCGCCGCGGGCGAGGTGGATGCCGTACTCATCGGGGCGGACCGCATTGCCGCGGACGGCTCGGTGGCCAACAAAGTGGGGAGTTATCCGTTGGCTGTGCTCGCGAAGTACCACCATGTGCCGTTCATCGTGGTGGCGCCGACGACGACCGTGGACATGGACACGGCGGAGGGCACATCGATCATCGTTGAGCAGCGTTCCGGGCAAGAAGTGACGGAGCTCACACCGTCACGCGCCGTATCGGCGGGCGGTGGGGGTGGGATGGTCGTCGCACCCCTCGGTGCCCCGGTGTACAACCCGGCTTTCGACATCACACCGCCCGAATTGATCACGGCGATCGTCACCGAGGAGGGTGTCATTTCCCCGGTCACGGGGGTCGGACTGGCCGAGCTGTGTGCCAGGTCATCGCAGGTAACGATTAGCTAATGGGATGATGTCGATTATGAAGGGACGCGTCCTTGTCGTCGACGACGACACCGCACTGGCCGAGATGCTCGGGATTGTGCTGCGTGGAGAAGGTTTCGAGCCGTCGTTCGTAGCGGACGGCGACAAGGCACTGGCCGCATTTCGTGAGGCCAAGCCGGACCTGGTGCTGCTCGACCTCATGCTGCCCGGAAGGGACGGCATCGAGGTGTGCAGGCTGATCAGGGCCGAGTCCGGTGTGCCGATCGTCATGCTCACTGCCAAGAGCGACACCGTCGATGTCGTGGTCGGCCTGGAATCAGGGGCCGACGACTACATCGTCAAGCCGTTCAAACCTAAGGAGTTGGTCGCCCGGATCAGGGCACGCCTGCGGCGGTCCGAAGAGCCCGCGCCGGAGCAGCTGACCATCGGTGACCTGGTCATCGACGTGGCCGGTCACTCCGTGAAGCGGGAGGGGCAGTCCATCGCCCTGACCCCGCTGGAGTTCGACCTGCTGGTCGCCCTCGCCCGCAAGCCGTGGCAGGTCTTCACCCGTGAGGTCCTGCTGGAGCAGGTCTGGGGCTACCGCCACGCGGCGGACACCCGGCTGGTGAACGTGCACGTCCAGCGGCTGCGCTCCAAGGTCGAGAAGGACCCGGAGCGGCCGGAGATCGTGGTGACCGTCCGTGGGGTCGGTTACAAGGCCGGGCCGAGCTGACATGGCCGAGGGCAGCGCTGCTCCGATCCCCGGGGAGCCGGGAGTCCGTGCGGAGCGGGCTGCCGGTCCGGGACGGAAGGCTTCTCGTATGAGCCGTTTCCTGTGGGGCGGCCGGTTGTTTGAGGACCGGACGCCCGGCGGGCCCGTACCGCGTCTGCTGATGCGGTGGGTGCGCCGTCCGTTGCTGCCCGCCGTGCGGTTGTGGCGGCGCAATCTGCAGCTCCGTGTGGTCGCGGGCACGCTGCTGATGTCGATCGCCGTGGTGCTGTTGCTCGGCTTCGTCGTGATCGGGCAGGTCCGCAACGGGCTGCTCGACGCGAAGGGCAAGGCCGCCCAGACCCAGGCCGCCGGTGGTTTCGCCGCGGCCCAGGAGAGGGCGAACGCCTCCCTGGCCCCGGGCGGGCAGGGAGGCGACGGGCCCGACGGCAAGACCGCCAGTACCTCGTGGCGCACCGAGCTCGTCGACCAGCTCGCCAGTGGCGGCAAGAACGCCTTCAACGTGGTCGCGCTCAGTGCGGACTCGGTGGGCGAGGGCGCGGGCAGCCGTGCCCCGCGTGGTTCGGGCAGCGTCGAGGCGGCCAGTGTGCCCGAGCGGCTGCGCCAGGACGTGGGCAAGGGACAGGGGGCGTTCCAGACGTACTCCCTGATCCGGTACTCCAACGGCAATGAGTCCCAGCCGGGCCTCGTCGTCGGCAAGCGGCTCTACGACATCGACCAGCAGTCCTACGAGCTCTACTACCTCTTCCCGCTCACGCAGGAGGAGAAGTCCCTGACGCTGGTCAAGACGACCCTGGCCACCGCCGGCCTCTTCGTCGTCGTGCTGCTCGGAGCCATCGCCTGGTTCGTGGTGCGGCAGGTCGTCACCCCGGTGCGGATGGCGGCCGGTATCGCCGAGCGGCTCTCCGCCGGGAAGCTCCAGGAACGGATGAAGGTCACCGGCGAGGACGACATCGCCCGGCTCGGTGAGGCCTTCAACAAGATGGCGCAGAACCTCCAGCTGAAGATCCAGCAGCTGGAGGAGCTCTCCCGGATGCAGCGGCGCTTCGTCTCCGACGTCTCGCACGAGCTGAGGACCCCGCTCACGACCGTCCGGATGGCCGCCGACGTCATCCATGAGGCGCGCGCCGACTTCGATCCCGTCACCGCCCGCTCCGCCGAACTGCTCGGCGACCAGCTCGACCGCTTCGAGTCGCTGCTCTCGGACCTGCTGGAGATCAGCCGGTTCGACGCGGGCGCGGCCGCACTGGAGGCCGAGCCGATAGACCTGCGGACCGTGGTGCACCGGGTGATCGGCGGCGCCGAACCGCTCGCCGAGCGCAAGGGCACCCGGATCCTCGTCGTCGGCGACGACCAGCCGGTGATCGCCGAGGCGGACGCCCGCCGTGTCGAGCGGGTGCTGCGCAATCTCGTGGTCAACGCCGTCGAGCACGGTGAGGGCCAGGACGTCGTCGTGCGGATGGGCGTGGCGCAGGGCGCGGTCGCCGTGGCCGTACGGGACTACGGGGTCGGGCTCAAGCCCGGCGAGGCGACCCGCGTCTTCAACCGGTTCTGGCGTGCCGACCCGGCGCGCGCCCGTACGACCGGCGGGACCGGCCTCGGTCTCTCGATCGCCGTCGAGGACGCGCGGCTGCACGGCGGCTGGCTCCAGGCGTGGGGCGAGCCCGGGGGCGGGTCGCAGTTCCGGCTGACCCTGCCGCGTACGGCGGACGAGCCGCTGCGCGGTTCGCCGATACCGCTGGAGCCCGAGGACTCGCGGCGCAACCGGGAGGACCGGGAGCGCGGCGAGGCGCCGACGGGCGAGAACCGGCTGGTGTCCGTACCGAACCAGTCCGGGGCGGTGGAGCGCTCGCCGCTGGCCGTGCCGGGGTGCGCCGTCTCGGTGCCGCACCCCGCACCCGCCTCGGTGCACCCGGCCGCGCTGCCCGGCAACGGGGCCCGTGTGGTGGCACGCCCGGCCCCGGAGCGTTCCGGCGGCGCAGGTCTGCCGACGCAGGATTCCGACCAGGAGGACACCACTCGTGGGTACTGACCGCCGTCGTGGTGGGCCCGGACGCGGCGTGCGGCTGACCGCGCTGCTCGGCTGCTCCGTCATCGTGCTCGCCGGCTGCGGGTCGATGCCGGTGACCGGGGACGTCAAGGCCGTCGACGCCTCGCAGCCGGGGGACTCCCAGGTGCAGGTGTATGCGGTGGAGCCCCGTGAGGGCGCGGCGCCCAGCGAGATCGTCGACGGCTTCCTGGAGTCGATGACCAGCGACGACCCCGGTTTCCGGACCACGCGCAAGTACCTGAGCGCGGAGGCGGCCAAGACCTGGCAGCCCAGCGAGGGCACCACGGTGCTCGTCCAGGCCCCCAATCGCGGCGGGCCCCTGCTCCACGACGATGACCGCCGGGACGACGAGACCTCCTACACGCTGACCGGCGAGAAGGTGGCGGCGGTCGACGCCCAGAGCTCCTACCAGCCGCTCGCCCCCACCGACTACTCCCAGATGCTGCACCTGGTGCGGGAGAAGGGGCCGGACGGGAAGAGCGAGTGGCGCATCGACGTCGTGCCCGACGGCCTGGTCCTCGGTCAGTCCGACTTCAAGCGGCTCTACCGTTCGGTGAACAAGTACTACTACGCCACCGGCCGGACGAACGAGCAGCCGACGCTCGTGGCCGACCCCGTCTACGTACGCAATGGAACCGACCCGGTCACCCGGATGAGTACGGCCACGCAGACGGTCAGGACGCTGCTGGAGGGGCCGACGAACTGGCTGCGGCCCGTGGTCGACTCCCGGTTCCCCACCGGGACCGCCCTGCGCAAGGACGTCGTCGCGCTGGCCCCCGACGACCAGAACGTGCTGAAGGTGCCGCTCAACGGCAAGGCCGACAAGGCGGGCCGGACGGCCTGCCGGATGATGGCCGCCCAGGTGCTCTTCACCCTGAAGGACCTCACCTCCGCGCGGGTCGAGCAGGTGGAGCTGGAGGGCGCACGGGGCCGGCTCTGCGCGCTGGACGCGGACGAGGCGGCGAAGTTCTCCTCCGACAGCGGGTCCGACGGGCCCGACAGCCAGTACTTCATCGACGCCAAGGGCAGGGTCCAGCGGATCTCCGGCGCCACCGGGGGCAGCGGCGTCCCCGAGGCGGTCCACGGCCCGCTCGGCGTCGGCACGGTGGTGATGGGTGCCGTCGGCGTGGCCCGGGACGAGCAGCGGGCCGCCGCCGTCTCGGCCGACGGGCAGAACCTCCACGTCGCCTCCCTGGACGAGGAGGGCGCGCTGCCCGACCCCGTCGTGACCAGCACCGCGAAGAAGGCGGCCGACCGGCTGTCCGCGCCGAGCTGGGACGGGCGCGGTGACCTGTGGGTCGCCGACCGCGATCTGGCGGGCCCGCGGCTGCTGCGGCTGGTCAAGGGGGAGGGCGAGCCGCAGCAGGTTCGCGTCCCGGGCCTGGGCGGCGGGCGGATCGAGGAGCTGCGGCTGTCGGCCGACGGGGTGCGGATCGCCCTGCTGGTGAAGGAGGACGGGCGTACGACGCTGAAGATCGGCCGGGTGGAGCGGCGCGGGACCGACGTGGCGCCCGAGATCTCGGTCGAGGAACTGCGTCAGGCCGCGCCGCAGCTCACGGACGTGTCGGCCATCTCCTGGTCGGGCCGTAGCCGCCTCGTGGTGGTCGGCAAGGAGGCGGGCGGCGTCCAGCAGGTGCGGTACGTGCAGGCGGACGGTTCCACGCCGTCCTCCGGAGCCTCCGGGGTGCTGCCCGGTGTCAACCAGGTCCGCGCGGTGGCCGCTGCGGACGACGAGCTGCTGCCGCTGATGGCGGAGACCGAGGGCGACGGCATAGTGAAGCTCTCGCCCGGGGACAACTGGCAGACGGTCTTCGAAGAGGGCACCTCGCTGGTCTACCCGGGCTGATCCGGCGCTTCCCCGTCCGGAGGCCTCCACCGTCCGTGGGCTTCCACCGTCCGGAGGACTTTCCATCGTCCGCAGGGTTTTCCACAGGGGTGGTCCGGTTCCCGGGGGCCGGGCACAGTGGAGCCGTGAGGGATTGGTGGCGGGAGGTCTCCGGCCTGGTCCTGCCGGTGTCCTGTGCGGGCTGCGGCAGACCGCGTACGGAGCTGTGCGCGGCGTGCGGGGCCGCGCTGAGCGGCGCCCCGCCCCGCCGTGTGCGCCCCTCGCCCCGGCCCGCGGGGCTGCCGGCGGTCCATGCGGCGGCCCCCTACGAGAACGCCGTACGTGCCGTGCTGCTGGCCCACAAGGAGCGCGGGGCACTCGGGCTCACCGGACCCCTCGGACGGGCCCTGGCGGCCGCTGTACGGGCCGGGACGGGGCGGATGGGAGCCGTGGGGCCCCTGCTGCTGGTGCCCGTCCCCTCCGCGCGCTCGGCGACCGCGGCGCGCGGCCATGATCCGGTGCGCAGGATCGCCCGGGCGGCGGCGGGGGAGCTGCGGCGCTCGGGCCGGCCGGTGCGGGTGCTCCCGGTCCTGCGGCAGCGCCGCGCGGTCGCCGATCAGTCGGGGCTCGGGGCGCACCGGCGGCGGCTGAACCTCGCCGGGGCGCTGGAAGTGGTCACCGGGGGAGAGCGGCTCCTCGTCCACGGGAGGGTGGTCCTGGTGGACGATCTGTTGACGACGGGCTCGACGCTGGCCGAGGCGGCGCGGGCCGTCACCGAGGCGCTCGGGGGCGGCCGGGGCCCCGCCGGGAGCGGCACGTGCACGGCGGCGGTCGTGTCCGCTTCTCCGTCCGCCTTCGAAATAAACCGGAACTGACCGAGAACTTGCATCGTTGCAGGTAATGAGAGGGCAAAACCCCCT
This sequence comes from Streptomyces sp. NPDC059452, assembly GCF_042750035.1. Classification (NCBI taxonomy): domain Bacteria; kingdom Bacillati; phylum Actinomycetota; class Actinomycetes; order Kitasatosporales; family Streptomycetaceae; genus Streptomyces; species Streptomyces sp. NPDC059452. The sequence goes on along the minus strand of NZ_JBHYVE010000028.1, from coordinate 96,122 downwards.
GAACGGAGGTAAGTGCCGGTAGCGGGTGCCGATACCCCGGTGCGCAGGCTATGTTCAGTTGTGAGGAGCGGTGAAGGCCGAACCTCGATGAATGCACCTTGAGGTTTCGGGCAGGTAACTCACCGATGGACCGGAAGAGATAGAGCCGGTGGGGTAGTGACCTCTCCGACGGGGGAGGAGGAGGCGAAAGTCACCGAGTCCGAGGCCCCTGGGGATCACCGGGGGCTGGTGCAAAAGGGAGATGCCCCGCCGTCGAAGCGGGGCGATCCGGGAACGGAGTTCTGCGTGGACATCGTCGTCAAGGGCCGCAAGACCGAGGTGCCCGAGCGGTTCCGCAAGCACGTGGCCGAGAAGCTGAAGCTGGACAAGATCCAGAAGTTCGACGGCAAGGTGATCAGCCTCGACGTCGAGGTGTCCAAGGAGCCGAATCCTCGTCAGGCCGACCGTTCCGACCGGGTGGAGATCACGCTCCGCTCGCGCGGCCCGGTCATCCGGGCGGAAGCGGCGGCGGGCGACCCCTACGCAGCGCTCGACCTGGCCACCGGAAAGCTGGAGGCCCGGCTGCGCAAGCAGCACGACAAGCGCTACAGCCGCCGGGGCAACGGCCGTCTGACGGCGGCCGAGGTCGGGGACGTGGTGCCGGGTGTCGCCTCGTTCGACGAGGACGGCGAACTGGTCGGCGAGCAGCCGTCGGAACCCGTACCGACCACGAAGGTCGGATCGATCGAGGTGCAGGGCGAAGGGCCTCTCGTGATGCGCGAGAAGACCCACACCGCCGCACCCATGGCGCTCGACCAGGCGCTCTACGAGATGGAACTGGTCGGGCACGACTTCTACTTGTTCGTCGACTCCGAGACGAAGGAGCCCAGTGTCGTCTACCGGCGGCACGCCTATGACTACGGTGTCATCCACCTGAGGACCGACCCGCTCGCCGCTGACGAAGCAGGCGGCGCGGGTGGTGCGCTCGGCGGCTGACACCACACCGCCTCGGTGCCCCCGGAGCGTTTTCACGCCACCGGGGGCACCTGTGCGGGAGCACAGGATCGTCGCTTGGGCGTCCCGGCATGGAATCATGGCGTTCCAAGCCAATCGGGGTTCGGTGAAACGCCGTTGGCGGACGACTGATGACTATCAGGCCGTGGCCTTCAGGGGGAGGAACGATGGTGGACACCTTCGGGCCCGTGCGCGATGCGAGTGGTTCCGACGACGGCGGTGCCCATACCGGCGGCGACCCGGACGGAACGCCGCGCAAGGAGCCCATCCGGGTCCTCGTGGTCGATGACCACGCGCTCTTCCGCAGGGGCCTGGAGATCGTTCTCGCGCAGGAGGAGGACATCCAGGTCGTCGGCGAGGCCGGGGACGGTTCGGAGGCGGTCGACAAGGCCGCCGACCTGCTGCCCGACATCATTCTGATGGATGTGCGGATGCCCAAACGCGGTGGCATCGAAGCCTGTACCTCCATCAAGGAGGTGGCCCCCAGCGCGAAGATCATCATGCTGACGATCAGCGACGAGGAGGCCGACCTCTACGACGCGATCAAGGCGGGCGCCACCGGATACCTCCTCAAGGAGATCTCCACCGACGAGGTCGCGACGGCCATTCGCGCCGTCGCCGACGGGCAGTCCCAGATCAGCCCCTCCATGGCCTCCAAGCTGCTCACCGAGTTCAAATCGATGATCCAGCGCACCGACGAGCGGCGGCTCGTCCCCGCCCCCCGGCTCACCGAGCGGGAACTGGAAGTCCTCAAACTCGTGGCGACCGGCATGAACAACCGGGATATCGCCAAGGAGCTGTTCATTTCCGAGAACACGGTGAAGAACCACGTCCGCAATATCCTGGAGAAACTGCAGCTGCACTCCCGCATGGAAGCCGTGGTCTATGCCATGCGGGAGAAGATCCTGGAGATCAGGTAGCCGCTGCGGCCCGGCCCCTCAGCGGTAGGCCCGCTGGAGAGCCCGGCCGATCTCGTCCCTGAGCGGGTCGCGCAGCTCCGGGGCGTCGATCCGCTCCAGTCGGATGTCCGTACAGCCCACCCAGGCCGCCGCCTCCACCAGGGCCTCGGCCATCGGGACCACCGCCTTCGGACCGGCCAGGGACGCCTGCCGGGCGACCAGCGTGGTGCCCTCGCGCGCCGGGTCGACGCGGCCCTGGAGCTTTCCGCCCGCCAGCAGCGGCATCGCGAAGTAGCCGTGGACCCGCTTCTGCTTGGGGACGTACGCCTCCAGCCGGTGCGTGAAGCCGAAGATCCGCTCGGTCCGCGCCCGCTCCCACACCAGCGAGTCGAACGGGGACAGCAGCGTCGTACGGTGGCGTCCACGCGGCTCCGAGGCCAGCGCCTCGGGGTCCGCCCAGGCGGGCTTGGCCCAGCCCTCCACCACCACCGGCACCAGCCCCGAGTCCGCCACCACCGCGTCGAACTCCTCGCCCCGCAGCCGGTGGTAGTCCGCGATGTCGCTGCGGGTGCCGACCCCCAGCGACTTGCCCGCCAGTGCGACCAGCCGCCGTCGGCACTCGGTGTCGCTCAGGTCGTCGTGGAGCACGGCGTCCGGAATGGCCCGCTCCGCCAGGTCGTAGACCCGCTTCCAGCCGCGCCGCTCGGTGCAGACCACCTCGCCGTACATCAGGGCCCGTTCGACGGCGACCTTGGAGGCCGACCAGTCCCACCACTCCCCGCCGTTCTTCGCGCCGCCGAGCTCGGTCGCCGTCAACGGGCCGTCGGCGCGCAGCTGTTTGATCACCGTGTCGTACACGCCGTCGGGGAGGTCGTGGTGCCAGTGCGGGCGGGAGCGGTAGGCGCGGCGGCGGAACGCGAAGTGCGGCCACTCCTCGACGGGCAGGATGCACGCGGCGTGCGACCAGTACTCGAAGGAGCGGCCGCCCGACCAATACGCCTCCTCCACCGTGCGGCGGCCGACCGCGCCGAGCCGGGCGTAGGGGATCAGCTCGTGCGAGCGGGCCAGCACCGAGATGGTGTCCAGCTGGACGGCCCCGAGGTGGCGCAGCACCCCGGGCACCCCCGCCCGGCGGTCCGGCGCCCCCAGGAAGCCCTGGGCGCGCAGGGCTATGCGGCGGGCCTGGTCGGCGGAGAGTTCGACTGCGGGAGGAGGCACAGGCGTCATACGTCGAACCCTAGACGGCACCACTGACAGCGGAGGAGGGAATCCCGGCGCCGCCTCACCGCGCGGAGTCCGGGGCGGTGCCGGGCCGCTCGGAGTGCTGCTCGGGGAGGTAGGGACGGGCGCCGGGGAGCCCCAGGTCGGACGGGAGCAGCGCCGCCGTCCAGGCGTCGCGCCGCACCCCCTTGTTGAGCAGCCCGGACCGCTGCTCACCCTCCAGCCGGAACCCCGCCCGCAGGGCGACCGCTCGCGAGGCCAGGTTGCCGATCTCGGCCCGCCACTCCAGCCGGTCCGCCCCGAGAGAGGAGAAGGCCCAGCGGGCGGAGCCGAGGACCGCCTCGGTGACGTACCCGCGACCGCGGTGCTCCTTGCTGGACCAGTAGCCGACCTCGTACGTCCCGGGTCTGCTGCGGCGGTCGATGCCGAGCGCCCCGACGAGCGTCCCGGTCTCGCGCAGCGCCAGGGCGAAGCTGTACGAGGAGTCGTCCCGCCAGCCGCCCGGGGCGAGGGTCGCGGTGAACAGCTCCGCGTCGGTGAGCCGGTACGGGGAGGGGATCACCGTCCAGCGCTGGATGTCCGGGTCCTGGCAGGCCGCGTGCACCTTGTAGGTGTCCTGCGGGCCGAACGGCCGCAGAAGAAGGCGTCGCGTGGTGAGAGTGATCGGCTCCATACAGTGATTCTGGTGAGCGGGAACGCGCGATGCGAGCACTTTCGGGGCTTCCCGGCACCTTCCGCGCCTCTCGTCCGTTGTCCGTAGAGGGTGCGGCGAGGTCCACGCGGCGGCAGCCCTCCCGACGCGGTGGTGTCCTCGCTTACGATGGCCGTTGCGGTGGGGCCCACCTGCCGTGCCCGCGCCAGAGTCCATCACACGACCAGTGCCAGGCCCGACCGGCAAGGAGACCAGCCTCAGTGTCCGTCTTCAACAAGCTCATGCGTGCAGGCGAAGGCAAGATCCTGCGCAAACTGCACCGCATCGCGGACCAGGTCAGCTCCATCGAAGAGGACTTCGTCAACCTCTCCGACGCCGAGCTGCGGGCGCTCACCGACGAGTACAAGGAACGGTACGCGGACGGCGAGAGCCTGGACGACCTGCTCCCCGAGGCGTTCGCCACGATTCGCGAGGCCGCCAAGCGCGTCCTCGGACAGCGCCACTACGACGTACAGATCATGGGTGGCACCGCCCTGCACCTCGGCTATGTGGCCGAGATGAAGACCGGTGAGGGCAAGACCCTCGTCGGCACCCTGCCCGCGTATCTCAACGCGCTCTCCGGCAAGGGCGTGCACCTGATCACGGTCAACGACTACCTCGCCCAGCGCGACTCCGAGCTCATGGGCCGGGTCCACAAGTTCCTGGGCCTGACCGTCGGCTGCATCGTCTCCAACATGACGCCGGCGCAGCGCCGCGAGCAGTACGCCTGCGACATCACGTACGGCACGAACAACGAGTTCGGTTTCGACTACCTCCGCGACAACATGGCGTGGTCCAAGGACGAGCTCGTCCAGCGCGGCCACAACTTCGCCGTGGTCGACGAGGTCGACTCGATCCTGGTCGACGAGGCCCGTACGCCGCTGATCATCTCCGGCCCGGCCGACCAGGCCACCAAGTGGTACGGCGACTTCGCCAAGCTGGTCACGCGTCTCACCAAGGGCGAGGCGGGCAACCAGCTCAAGGGCATCGAGGAGACCGGCGACTACGAGGTCGACGAGAAGAAGCGGACCGTGGCCATCCATGAGCCCGGTGTCGCCAAGGTCGAGGACTGGCTCGGCATCGACAACCTCTACGAGTCGGTCAACACCCCGCTCGTCGGCTATCTGAACAACGCCATCAAGGCGAAGGAACTGTTCAAGAAGGACAAGGACTACGTCGTCATCGACGGCGAGGTCATGATCGTCGACGAGCACACCGGCCGTATCCTCGCCGGCCGCCGCTACAACGAGGGCATGCACCAGGCGATCGAGGCGAAGGAAGGGGTGGACATCAAGGACGAGAACCAGACCCTCGCCACGATCACCCTGCAGAACTTCTTCCGCCTCTACGACAAGCTCTCCGGCATGACCGGTACGGCGATGACCGAGGCCGCCGAGTTCCAGCAGATCTACAAGCTCGGCGTGGTGCCGATCCCGACGAACCGGCCGATGGTCCGGGCCGACCAGTCGGACCTGATCTACCGCACCGAGGTCGCCAAGTTCGCCGCGGTCGTCGACGACATCGCCGAGAAGCACGAGAAGGGGCAGCCGATCCTGGTCGGCACCACCTCGGTCGAGAAGTCCGAGTACCTTTCGCAGCAGCTCTCCAAGCGCGGTGTCCAGCACGAGGTCCTCAACGCCAAGCAGCACGACCGGGAGGCGACGATCGTCGCCCAGGCCGGCCGCAAGGGCGCGGTCACGGTCGCCACGAACATGGCCGGCCGAGGCACCGACATCAAGCTCGGCGGCAACCCGGACGACCTCGCCGAGGCGGAGCTGCGCCAGCGCGGCCTCGACCCGGTGGAGAACGTCGAGGAGTGGGCGGCCGCGCTGCCCGCCGCGCTGGAGTCGGCCGAGCTGGCCGTCAAGGCGGAGTTCGAAGAGGTCAAGGAGCTCGGCGGGCTGTACGTGCTCGGCACGGAGCGGCACGAGTCGCGCCGTATCGACAACCAGCTGCGCGGTCGTTCCGGCCGTCAGGGCGACCCGGGCGAGTCCCGCTTCTACCTGTCGCTGGGCGATGACCTGATGCGCCTGTTCAAGGCCCAGATGGTCGAGCGCGTCATGTCGATGGCGAACGTCCCGGACGACGTGCCGATCGAGAACAAGATGGTCACCCGTGCCATCGCCTCCGCCCAGTCGCAGGTCGAGCAGCAGAACTTCGAGACGCGTAAGAACGTCCTGAAGTACGACGAGGTGCTCAACCGGCAGCGCGAGGTCATCTACGGTGAGCGCCGCCGCGTTCTGGAGGGCGAGGACCTCCAAGACCAGATCCGGCACTTCATGGACGACACGATCGACGACTACATCCGGCAGGAGACCTCCGAGGGCTTCGCCGAGGAGTGGGACCTGGACCGGCTGTGGGGTGCCTTCAAGCAGCTCTACCCGGTCAAGGTCACCGTCGACGAGCTGGAGGAGGCGGCCGGGGACCTGGCGGGCGTCACCGCCGAGTTCATCGCCGAGTCGGTCAAGAACGACATCCACGAGCAGTACGAGGAGCGCGAGAAGACCCTCGGCTCCGACATCATGCGTGAGCTGGAGCGGCGCGTGGTCCTCTCCGTGCTGGACCGCAAGTGGCGCGAGCACCTCTACGAGATGGACTATCTCCAGGAGGGCATCGGTCTGCGGGCCATGGCGCAGAAGGACCCGCTGGTCGAGTACCAGCGCGAGGGCTTCGACATGTTCAACGCCATGATGGAGGGCATCAAGGAGGAGTCCGTCGGCTACCTGTTCAACCTGGAGGTCCAGGTCGAGCAGCAGGTCGAAGAGGTTCCCGTGCAGGACGCGGCCGAGCGCACCTCGCTCGCCAAGGAGGGCGCTCCCGCCGCCCGTCCGGAGATCCGCGCCAAGGGCCTGGAGGCCCCGCAGCGTCCGGACCGGCTGCACTTCTCCGCTCCCACGGTGGACGGCGAGGGCGGTGTCGTCGAGGGCGACTTCGCCACCGGCGACAGTGCGCGGTCGGGCTCCTCGGACGGCATGACGCGTGCCGAGCGCCGGAAGGCGCAGCGGAGCAGTGGCGGTGGCGGCGGGCGCCGTCGCAAGAAGTAGCGCCAGCGGCGCCACACCGGCCGGGGCCGGACACCACTGGGTGTCCGGCCCCGGCCGCGTCGTGGGGGTCACCGGGGGCCCGGGTGCCCGGCGGTGAGGCGTTCGCCGCCCAGTTCCACGGCCGCGCAGCGCCAGCGCTGGTCGGGGCCCTGTTCCAGGCGGAAGGCCATGGCCCGCACCCGGTCGCCCGCCGTGATGCTGGCAAACGCCTCGACGACCCCGGTGGCGGGCTGGGCGCCATGGCAGTGGCGCAGGACCGGGCGGGCTCCCCGGGCGGCCCCGAGCGGGGTGCTGGGGGCCAGTTCGGCGAGCTGGTCGTAGGCGTCGCCGATGGTGTGGCCGAGCATCCAGTGGACCGGGCGCTGGCCGCTGAGGACCGCGAGCAGCCGTTCGGCGAACCACTGGTGGGGTCGGGGCGGGCGGTGCGGCTGGAGCCGCCGGGACCGCTGGGGAGGTACGGCTCCGGGCCTGCGCTGGTCGCGTCGGCCGACGGGCCTCGTGCTGTCCGTGCTCATGTTCATCGCCCCCGTGAACCGGGCCCGGTGAATACCGGGCGGTAACTTGTGCTGGGGATCTTCTACGGGGACGCCCGACAACACCGCAAGGGGCTCCCGTGCCCGGTCAGGGGCCCGGGAGGATTCACCTATCCGGGGTGTGGCCCTTGTGCCGCAAGGGCCGACGCGGGGGTGACGGGGCGCCGCGGGTGGACACGGGCCCCGGTTGCCGAAACCCGAAAGGGGACGGCCCCCACGTATCCTGAAGGCGTCTCCGACTACGAAAGCGGCCTGCCATGCGCGTGTACGTCCCCCTGACCCTCTCCGGTCTCGCAGCGGCGCACGCGGGCGGCGAGGTCGGCCCGGGGCCGCTGACGGCCTACGCGGTGACGCCCGGGCTGCGCGAGTGGTACGTCTCCGACGACATCGAGGAGCTGGAGTACGCGGCGCTCAGCCGGGCCGCCGCCGCCTCGCTCCGTCTGATCGCCGGGAACCCGGACGAGCCCCGGCGGCGGATCGTCGTCGCCGTCGACGTTCCCGACGGGGCCGCCACCGCCGACCCCGACCACGGGCTGAGCGCGGCCTCGCTCGGCGAGGTGCGCATCGCCGCCGCGCTGCCGCTGGCCAAGGCGGCCGCGGTGCACGTGGACGCCGACGAGGCCGAGAAGGACGTGGCCGCGGCGGCGGCGCTGGGCGCGGCGGACCTCGGTGACGACGACGCGCAGTTCACGGTGGACGGGGCGGAGGACCACGAGCTGCTCTGGTTCGGTGTGCAGGAGATTCCGCAGCTCATCGGCTGAGGCCTCGGCGTTGTCAGATCCTGCGGGTACGTTTTCTGTATGACACCCGGGAAGACACGCACGCATCTGGTCTGGGACTGGAACGGCACGCTGCTCGACGACATCCACGCCGTCATCCACGCGACGAACGCCGCGTTCGCCGAGGTGGAGCTGGCGCCGCTCACGCTGGAGCAGTACCGGGAGATGTACTGCGTGCCCATACCCCGCTTCTACGAGCGGCTCCTTGGCCGACTGCCCACCGAGGCCGAGTGGGAGCGGATGGACGACATCTTCCACCGGTACTACGCGGAGCGCCGGGTCGCCTGCGGGCTCACCGCCGGGGCGGAGGACCTGCTCGCGCAGTGGCAGCTGGCCGGGCACAGCCAGTCGATCCTGAGCATGTACGGGCACGAGCACCTCGTGCCGGTGGTGCGGGGGTACGGGATCGAGCCGCGGTTCGTCCGCGTGGACGGGCGGACGGGGCCGTCGGGCGGGAGCAAGGCGCTCCACATGGAGCGGCACTTCGAGGCGCTGGCCGGGGTGGGCGGGATATCCCCGGAGAACTCGGTGGTCATCGGGGACGCGGTGGACGACGCGGTGGCCGCGGCGCATGTGGGGGCGCGGGCGGTGCTGTACACCGGGGGGTCGCACAGCCGGAGCAGCCTGCTGGCTGCGGGGGTGCCGGTGGTGGACAGCCTGGGGGAGGCGGTGGCGTTGGCGGAGACGTTTTCCGCGTAGCGGGGGCGGTGGTGAGGGGCCCGCGCTGCGGGATTCGGGGCGCTGCCCCGGGCCCCGGTCCTCAAGCGCCGGACGGGCTGGTTCTGGCCGGGCGGGCCGGGTCAGTCCGGCGGGCCGGATCAGCCGTGCGGCTCAAAAGACGTCCTCAAGCGCCGGACGGGCTGGATGTGGTTGGGCTGGAGTGGGTGCGTAGTACCCGTAGGAACTCGCGCATCCAGGCCGGGTGGTCCGGCCAGGCTCGGGACGAGACCACGGGGCCGTCCACCACCGCCTCCGTGTCCTGGAAGGTGGCCCCCGCGCTCTGCATGTCCGGTTCCAGCGCGGGGTACGCCGTGACGCGGCGGCCGCTGAGGTTGCCCGTGGCGGCGGTGATCAGGGGGCCGTGGCAGATCTGGGCGACCGGGCGGTCCGCGGAGAAGAAGGCTCCGATGATCTTGCGCAGTTCGGCGTTGTTGCGGAGGTACTCCGGGGCCCGGCCGCCGGGGATCACCAGGGCGAGGTAGGCCCCCGGGTCCACCTCGGAGAAGGCCAGGTCGGCGGGGAGGGTGTAGCCGGGTTTCTCCGTGTACGTGTCGTAGCCGGGCTCGAAGTCATGGACCACGAAGCGCAGCGTCTTGCGTTCGGGGGCCGCGATGTCGACCTCGTACCCCTCCTCCAGCAGCCGCTGGTAGGGGTAGAGCACTTCGAGGGACTCGGCGGCGTCCCCGGTGACGATGAGGATCTTCTCGGGCATCGTGCGCTCCTCGGCCGGGCTCCATGGACAGGGTTGCCTCCGGCCTATGGACAGGTTGCCCCCGGTTTCGCGCCTTCGCCAAAGGAGGAGCCAGTGTGTCGGCACAAAGCGCCGCACTGTCCGAAGTGTCAAAGTTCGATGTCTTCTTTTGTACACAAGCAGCTCATGACGGGGCGGGGTGCAGGGGCGATAGCCTGGTGCCGTGATCAGCGCGATACGCCTCGGGGGCAGCGAAGCCCCCGGCCGCCGCCCGGAGTGCCACCGCACCCGGGCGATCCGCGATCTCCCGACCCAGGACCGGCCGACACAAACGGCCCATGTGGTCCCGGGTGACTCTCGAAGCGGCATAGCGTCGACCCAGACCGGAAACCCCGTGTCGTGGCGGTACGTCGTTTTTCTCACCTACGTCACGCAACGGCGCGCGACAGGAGCCAGAGGACATGCAGACCAAGCTGGACGAAGCCAAGGCCGAGCTGCTCGCACGGGCTGCCCAGGTAGCTGACAACAGCCCGGGCGGTGGTGTCGGTGGCCCGGGCGGTACCCCCCGGGTGCGGGTCGCCGCCGCCGGGGCCGACGAGGACGCCCGTCCGGGTCAGGACACGGTGCTCGCCTACCTTCAGCGCTACTACCTGCATACGGCTCCCGAGGACATCAAGGACCGTGAGCCGGACGACGTGTACGGGGCCGCCGCCTCGCACTACCGGCTGGCCGAGAACCGTCCGCAGGGCACCGCCAACGTCCGCGTGCACACCCCGACCGTCGAGGAGAACGGCTGGACCTGCAGCCACTCCGTCGTCGAGGTGGTCACCGACGACATGCCGTTCCTGGTGGACTCCGTCACCAACGAGCTGTCCCGGCAGGGCCGCGGCATCCATGTCGTGATCCACCCGCAGGTCACCGTCCGCCGCGATGTCACCGGCAAGCTCATCGAGGTTCTCTCCGGCGGCCCCGGCACCCCGAGGACCGCCAAGGGCCGCCGGGACGCCCGGGCCGAGCTGCCGCACGACGCGCTCGTCGAGTCCTGGATCCACGTCGAGATCGACCGCGAGACCGACCGCGCCGACCTCCAGCAGATCACCGCCGACCTGCGCCGCGTCCTGTCCGACGTACGCGAGGCCGTCGAGGACTGGGGGAAGATGCGCGACGCCGCCCTCCGGATCGCCGACGACCTGCCCGGCGAGCCGCTGGACGACCTCGGCGACGAGGAGGTCGAGGAGGCCCGCGAACTGCTGCGCTGGCTGGCCGCCGACCACTTCACCTTCCTCGGCTACCGCGAGTACGAGCTCAAGGACAGCGACGCGCTCGCCGCCGTACCCGGCACCGGCCTCGGCATCCTGCGCTCCGACCCGCAGCACAGCGTGGACGAGGACCACCCGGTCAGCCCGTCCTTCGACCGGCTCCCCGCCGACGCCCGCGCCAAGGCCCGGGAGCACAAGCTCCTCGTCCTGACCAAGGCCAACAGCCGGGCCACCGTGCACCGCCCCAGCTACCTCGACTACGTCGGCGTGAAGAAGTTCGACGCCAAGGGCAACGTCGTCGGCGAGCGCCGCTTCCTCGGCCTCTTCTCCTCCGCCGCCTACACCGAGTCCGTGCGCCGGGTGCCCGTCATCCGCCGCAAGGTCGCCGAAGTGGTGGAGGGCGCGGGCTTCTCGTACAACAGCCACGACGGCCGCGACCTGCTCCAGATCCTGGAGACCTACCCGCGCGACGAGCTGTTCCAGACCCCCGTCGACCAGCTCCGCTCGATCGTCACCTCCGTCCTCTACCTCCAGGAGCGCCGTCGGCTCCGGCTCTACCTGCGCCAGGACGAGTACGGGCGCTACTACTCCGCGATCGTCTACCTGCCGCGCGACCGTTACACCACCGGCGTACGCCTGCGGCTGATCGACATCCTTAAGGAGGAGCTCGGCGGCACCAGCGTCGACTTCTCCGCCTGGAACACCGAATCGATCCTCTCCCGGCTGCACTTCGTCATCCGGGTCCCGCCGGGCACCGAGCTGCCGCATCTCACCGACGCCGACGCCGACCGCATCGAGGCCCGTCTCGTCGCGGCCGCCCGCTCCTGGGCCGACGGCTTCGGGGAGGCCCTCAACGCCGAACTGGGCGAGGAGCGCGCCGCCGAGCTCCAGCGGCTGTACGGCCACTCCTTCCCCGAGGGGTACAAGGCCGACCACTCGCCGCGCGCCGCCGTGGCCGACCTGGTCCACCTCGAAACCCTCCGGGAGGGCGAGAAGGACTTCGCCCTCAGCCTGTACGAGCCGGTCGGCGCGGGCCCCGGCGAGCGCCGCTTCAAGATCTACCGGACCGGCGAGCAGGTCTCCCTCTCCGCCGTCCTCCCGGCCCTCCAGCAGCTCGGTGTCGAGGTCGTCGACGAGCGGCCGTACGAGCTGCGCTGCGCGGACCGTACGCACGCCTGGATCTACGACTTCGGGCTGCGGATGCCGCAGGCGGACGGGCACACCGGCCATCTCGCCGACGATGCCCGCGCCCGCTTCCAGGAGGCGTTCGCCGCCGTCTGGCGGGGCGAGGCGGAGAACGACGGCTTCAACGCGCTGGTCCTGGGCGCCGGGCTGAACTGGCGTCAGGCCGTGGTGCTGCGTGCCTACGCGAAGTACCTGCGGCAGGCCGGTTCGACCTTCAGCCAGGACTACATGGAGTCCACGCTCCGCAACAACGTCCACACCACCCGGCTGCTCGTCTCGCTCTTCGAGGCCCGGATGTCGCCGGGCCGTCAGCGGGCGGGCACCGAGCTCACCGACGGGCTCCTCGAAGAGCTCGACGGGGCCCTGGACCAGGTGGCCTCGCTGGACGAGGACCGGATCCTGCGGTCCTTCCTCACCGTCATCAAGGCGACCCTGCGCACCAACTTCTTCCAGAAGGCGGACGACGGCACTCCGCACGCGTACGTCTCGATGAAGTTCGACCCGCAGGCCATCCCGGACCTGCCCGCGCCCCGCCCGGCGTACGAGATCTGGGTCTACTCGCCGCGTGTGGAGGGCGTCCACCTGCGCTTCGGCAAGGTCGCTCGCGGCGGTCTGCGCTGGTCGGACCGGCGCGAGGACTTCCGTACGGAGGTGCTCGGCCTGGTCAAGGCGCAGATGGTGAAGAACACCGTCATCGTCCCCGTCGGCGCCAAGGGCGGCTTCGTCGCCAAGCAGCTCCCGGACCCGTCCGTGGACCGGGACGCCTGGTTCGCCGAGGGAGTCGCCGCCTACCGCACCTTCATCTCGGCGCTGCTCGACATCACCGACAACATGGTGGCCGGCGAGGTCGTGCCGCCCGCCGACGTCGTCCGCCACGACGAGGACGACACCTACCTCGTCGTCGCCGCCGACAAGGGCACCGCGAGCTTCTCGGACATCGCCAACGAGGTCGCCGTCGCGTACGGCTTCTGGCTCGGGGACGCGTTCGCCTCCGGCGGTTCGGCCGGTTACGACCACAAGGGCATGGGCATCACCGCCCGGGGTGCCTGGGAGTCCGTCAAGCGGCACTTCCGGGAGCTGGGCCACGACACCCAGACCGAGGACTTCACCGTCGTCGGCGTCGGGGACATGTCCGGTGACGTGTTCGGCAACGGGATGCTGCTCTCCGAGCACATCCGCCTGGTCGCCGCCTTCGACCACCGGCACATCTTCATCGACCCCACTCCGGACGCGGCGACCTCGTACGCCGAGCGCCGCCGCCTCTTCGAGCTGCCCCGCAGCTCCTGGGCCGACTACAACACCGAGCTGCTCTCCGCGGGCGGCGGAATCCACCCGCGCAGCGCCAAGTCGATCCCGCTGAACAACCACATCCGCGAGGCGCTCGGCATCGACGCCTCGGTGAGCAAGATGACGCCCGCCGAGCTGATGCAGGCCATCCTCAAGGCCCCCGTCGACCTGCTGTGGAACGGCGGCATCGGCACGTACATCAAGGCCGTCTCCGAGTCGAACGCCGATGTCGGCGACAAGGCCAACGACGCGATCCGCGTCAACGGCGAGGACCTGCGGGCCCAGGTCGTCGGCGAGGGCGGCAACCTCGGCGCCACCCAGCTCGGCCGGATCGAGTTCGCCCGCCACGGCGGCCGGATCGACACCGACGCGATCGACAACAGCGCCGGTGTGGACACCTCCGACCACGAGGTGAACATCAAGATCCTGCTGAACGGTCTGGTCCGGGACGGCGACATGACCGTCAAGCAGCGCAACAAGCTGCTCGCCGAGATGACCGACGAGGTCGGCGCGCTCGTCCTGCGCAACAACTACGCGCAGAACGTCGCCCTCTCCAACGCCTCCGCCCAGGCCCCCTCCCTGCTCCACGCCCAGCAGCGCTTCATGCGGCGCCTGGAGCGGGACGGGGCGCTCGACCGGGCGCTGGAGTTCCTGCCCACCGACCGGCAGATCCGCGAGCTGCTGAACAACGACACCGGGCTCAGCCAGCCCGAGCTGGCGGTGCTGATCGCCTACACCAAGATCACGACGGCGGACGAGCTGATCTCCACCGTCCTCCCCGACGACCCGCACCTCCAGAAGCTCGTGCACGCCTACTTCCCGACCCAGCTGCGCGAGCGGTTCCCCGAGGCGGTCGACGGGCATGCGCTGCGCCGCGAGATCATCACGACGGTGCTGGTCAACGACACGGTGAACACCGCCGGTTCGACCTTCCTGCACCGGCTGCGGGAGGAGACCGGGGCGTCGATCGAGGAGATCGTACGGGCCCAGTTCACGGCCCGCGAGATCTTCGGTCTGGCGGGGGTGTGGGACGCGGTCGAGGCGCTCGACAACCAGGTCTCCGCCGACGTCCAGACCCGGATCCGGCTGCACTCGCGGCGCCTGGTCGAGCGCGGTTCGCGCTGGCTGCTGGGCAACCGGCCGCAGCCCGTCGCCATCGCGGAGACCATCGAAGGGTTCCGGGACGGGGTCGAGCAGGTCTGGAACGAGCTGCCCAAGCTGCTGCGGGGCGCCGACCTGGACTGGTACCACTCGATCCTGGACGAGCTGACCTCGGCGGGCGTGCCGAGCGAGCTGGCGGTCCGGGTCGCCGGGTTCTCCTCCGCCTTCCCGGCGCTGGACATCGTCGCCATCGCGGACCGGACGGGCAAGGACCCGCTGGAGGTCGCCGAGGTCTACTACGACCTCGCGGACCGGCTGCGGATCACCCAGCTGATGGACCGGATCATCGAGCTGCCGCGGGCCGACCGCTGGCAGTCGATGGCCCGTGCCTCCATCCGCGAGGACCTGTACGCGGCGCATGCGGCGCTCACGTCGGACGTGCTGAGCGTGGGGGACGCGGCGGCCACTCCGGAGGAGCGGTTCGGGGCGTGGGAGGAGAAGAACGCGGCGATCCTGGCTCGGTCGCGGTCGACGCTGGAGGAGATCCAGGGGTCGGACGCGTTCGATCTGGCGAATCTGTCGGTGGCGATGCGGACGATGCGGACGTTGTTGCGTACGCACGCGTAAGGGGTACGTCTGTGGGGGCCGGTGCCGTTGGTGGCGCCGGCCCCCTTGGGGTGGGGTCCGTCCTCAAACGCCGGACGGGCTGGAGGATGTCCTCAAGCGCCGGACGGGCTGGATCGGCGCGGGCGGGCTGCTCTGCTACTTGCGTTTTGTGAACTTTTCGTACTCCGCCACCACTTCCTCCGCCGGGCCGTCCATCCGCAGCGTGCCCGCCTCCAGCCACAACGCGCGGTCGCAGGTCTCGGTGATGGACTTGTTGCTGTGGCTGACCAGGAAGACCGTGCCCGCCTCGGCGCGGAGTTCCTTGATGCGGTCCTTGCTGCGGCGCCGGAACTTCGCGTCGCCCGTGGACAGCGCCTCGTCGATCAGGAGGACGTCATGGCTCTTGGCGGCCGCGATGGAGAAGCGGAGCCGGGCGCCCATGCCGGAGGAGTACGTACGCATCGGGAGCGAGATGAAGTCGCCCTTCTCGTTGATGCCGGAGAAGTCGACGATCTCGTCGTAGCGTTCGCGGATCTGCTCGCGTGTCATGCCCATCGCGAGCCCGCCCAGCACCACGTTGCGCTCGCCGCTCAGATCGCTCATCAGGGCCGCGTTCACCCCGAGCAGCGAGGGCTGGCCCTGGGTGTGGACCTTGCCCCGGCTCGGCGGGAGCAGGCCCGCGATGGCCTTCAGCAGGGTCGACTTGCCCGAGCCGTTGGAGCCGATCAGGCCGATCGCCTCGCCCTTGTACGCGGCGAAGCTGACGCCCTTCACCGCGTGCACCTGGCGTGCGCCGGGGGTACGGCGGCGCGAGGTGAGCCGGCTGAGCGCCGAGGTCGCGCTGCCCTTGCCCGTACGGGCGCCGTTGACGGTGTACGTGATGTGGACGTCGTCCACCACGACCGTCGGGACGCGGTCGTCTGCGGGGATGTCCTCGGCGATGTTCTTCGAGATGTTCTTGAGGTCAGCCACGTCCGTACGTCTCCTCCGCCTTCCAGAAGTACACGAATCCCGCCACCCCGCACAGCAGCGCCCAGCCGGCCGCCGCCGCCCACACGTGCGGCGGCAACTGCGATGCGCCGTAGCTGTCGATGAGCGCGTACCGCATGAGGTTGATGTAGAGCGCCGCCGGGTTGTACTCCAGGATCACCATCACCGCGTGCGGCACCCGCTCTCCCGCCAGCAGGTGGTCCAGGCTCCACATCACCCCGGACGAGTACATCCAGGTCCGCAGCACGAACGGCGTCAGCTGCGCGATGTCCGGGGTCTTCGCCGTCAGCCGGGCCACGGCCATCGAGACGCCCGTGTTGAACACCGCCTGGAGCGCGAGCGCCGGAATGGCCAGCAGCCACGACGGCCGCGGGAACTGGCCGAACACCAGCAGGATCAGGGTCAGCGCGCCCAGCGAGAACAGCAGCTGCTGCAACTGCTGGAGCGCCAGCGCCACCGGCAGCGAGGCGCGCGGGAAGTGCAAGGCCCGCACCAGGCCGATGTTGCCGCTGATCGCCCGGGTGCCCGCGGTGATCGAGCTGCTGGTGAACGTCCAGATGAAGACCCCGGTGACCAGGAACGGAACGAAGTCCTCCACCCCGCGCTTGGTGTCCATCAGGACGCCGAAGATGAAGTAGTAGACCGTCGCGTTCAGCAGCGGCGTCATGATCTGCCAGACCTGGCCCAGCTTCGCCTGGCTGTACTGGGCCGTCAGCTTGGCCGTCGCGAACGCGGCGATGAAATGCCGCCGCCCCCAGAGCTGCCGGAGGTACGCGGGCAGCGACGGCCGGGCGCCGCTGACCGTCAGGCCGTGCCGGGCGGCGAGGGCGGCCAGCTCACCGGGGGCGTAGACGGGCGCGGTGGGCTCGGTGGCCGGGGCGTCCTTGGGAGAGGAGGTCACCGGGGGCGGCGGGGCTGCTGTCTGGCTCACCACGAACGATCGCTTTCGACGGAAGCGGGAGGGGGGAAGTGGAGCAGGACGGTACGGTCCCGTGGGGACGCCCTCGTGGGGACGGGACCGTATCGTCGTAACGCCGAGAGTAGGACGCTTGTACGTCGCAACGCAACCGTCCCGTCGTCGCGCACTATCATTCGGGCCATGACCACCGAACGGGGAACCCGCCGCCGCGCCCCAGCGGGCGCCGCCGTCCTGCGCGAGGACGTCACCGACGCCATCCGCGCGGCCGTCTTCGAGGAACTGGCCTCGGTGGGGTTCGCCCGGATGTCCATCGAGGGCATCGCGCGCCGCGCCGGGGTCGGCAAGACCGCCGTCTACCGGCGCTGGAAGTCCAAGCTCGCCCTCGTCCTCGACCTGGTCGCCGCGGTCGCCGCGCAGGGGATGCCCGCACCGGACACCGGTTCGCTGTACGGGGACGTCCGCGCCGTCCTCGGACTGGCCGCCTACGCCCTGCGCCACCCCGTCGCCTCGCAGGTCATCCCGGACCTGCTGGTGGAGGCGGCCCGCAACCCGGATATCTCCGAGGCGATCAAGGCCGCCCTGCTCGACCAGCAGCAGGGCGTCGCCGCCGTGGTGGTCAGGGCGGCGGTGGCCCGGGGGGAGCTGCCGGAGGGGAGCGATCCGGACCGGGCGCTCGACCTGATCGTGGGGCCGCTGTACTGGCGCCTGGTCGTGGTCCGGGGCGAGCTGCCGAAGGGGTATCTGGACGACCTGGCCGCCTCGGCGGTCGCCGCGCTGCGGAGCGGCTGAAACAAAGCCCTGACCAGGGGGTCACTGCTCCGGTACGCGGGACAGCACCTCTCCCGTACGCGGGCTGTACGCGAGCACCGTCGCGTTCTGCGGCAGCCGCTGGAACCGGGTGAGCAGCGCCCACCGCACCCCGTACCGCCCGGTGATCCGGTCCCGTTCCTCCTGCGGGGTCGCCGCGTCCAGGTAGGCGGCCACCGCCCGGCTCCGCGCGCTCCGCTCCGCCGCCGCGAGCCCCGCGTCCGGGACCCCGTCCGCGAGGACGAACGCCCCGTGCCCGGCCAGGGCGTACATGGCCGGGACGCTGTCCGTCAGCACCACCTCGCCGGGCGGGATGTGCGCGGTGGCCCAGGTGTACGGCTCCCCCGTCACCGGCGCCCCGCCGCCCGACGGGCTGCTCGTGGCCCCGGGGGACGACTTCGGGGCCTGCACGGCGGTGAGCCCGTTGTAGTACGGCCACACCGCCGCCACGGCCACCGTGCACAGGGCGGCCAGCGCCCACCTCCGCAACGTCGGCCTGATCCGGGTCCGCTGCTTCACCGCGACCAGCGCCACCACGCCCAGCGCCGCACCGAGCGCCGTCGGGGGATGGACCAGCAGGACGAGCCCGAGCAGGGCCCCGATCCCGGCCGCCTCCGCCCACCGGGGCACCCTCCCCGGCAGCCGCCCGGAGCCCGTACGGGGGACCCGGGTGACCGCGTGACCGGTCCAGGCCCACAGGTTCAGGGCGACCGCCACGGCGAACGTGCTCGGCGCGCTCCACCGCCCCGGGTCCGCCCAGTGGATCAGGGCCAGGGGGACCAGCGCGAGGACCGGCACCCAGCGGCTCGGGGTCAGCAGCCGGGCCAGACGGCCGATCCCGGTCAGCAGCAGAGCCAGGTTCACGGCGGCGGACAGCGCGAGCACGATCTGCCCGGAGAGCCCGGCGGCGCGGGCGGTGAGGCCCTGCAGCACGGCGTACGGGGAGTAGTGCGCGCTGGCCGCGGCGGGCAGGTCCGTCATCGGGAACGCCGGGTGCAGCAGACTGCTCCGCAGCCGTTCGACGACCGCCGCGTTCAGCCCGGCCTCGCAGCACATGGGCACGTTCCAGGCCGCCGCCGACAGCACCGCCCACAGCAGCCCGCCCAGCAGGACGTACGGCGAGGGCAGCCATCGGGGCGCTACGACGCGTTCGTCGTCATCGGCCGCCGGGGGAGGGACGAGCGGGGGAGGGGCGTCGGACGGAGCGGGGGTGGGAGAGGAGAGGGACACAGGTCATGGGTTCCGTGCCCGGGGCCGTCCCTCCCGGCCGCCACTCTTCCGGGGGACGTGAGGGGATCGGCCGATTCCGGGGACGCGCAGGGACCGGCAGGGTCCCGGGGACGTGCGGGAATCGTCGATTCCGGGGGACGCAGGGGATGCCGGGGGCGTGACGGGGGCGTGACGGGGGCGTGAGGGGGGCTTACAGACTGTCCGCCAGCAGCCGGTCCGCGACCCGGGCCGCCGCCCCGCCGTCGTCCAGGTCGCAGTAGTCGCGGCGGAAGCTCTCGTAGGCGTCCGCGTGCCGGGCGGCCAGCGCCCCGGTGGAGCGCAGCGCCTGCGCCACCTCCTCCGTCGTGACCAGCAGCGGGCCGGGCGCCCGGGTCTCGAAGTCCAGGCAGAAGCCGCGCACGGTGTCGCGGTAGTGCTCCAGGTCGTACGTGTGGAAGAGCATCGGGCGGCCCGTCAGCGCGAAGTCGAACATCAGCCCCGCGTAGTCGGTCACCAGGACGTCCGCGACGAGGAGGAGCCCGGCCGCCCCCGGGTGGCGGGAGACGTCGAGCACCCCGGGCCCGTCCTGGACCCCGCCCGTGACCCGGGGGTGCCTGCGGACCAGCACGGTGTGGCCGGGGCCCAGGGAGCGGGCGAGGGCGTGCGGGTCGAGCGCCGGATCCCAGCGGTACGGGCCGGGGGCCGTGCGGTCGGGGGCGTCGCGGGAGGCGGACGGGGGGTGGGCCAGGTGGTCGCGGTAGGTCGGCGCGTACAGCACGACGCGGTGGTCCTCCGGGACGCCGAGCGTGCGCCGGACCTCCTCGGCCGCCTTGTCCCGGTCCGGCGGGAACAGCACGTCGTTGGCGGGCGACCCGGCCTCCAGCACCTCCCCTCCGTACGCCAGTGACCTGCGCAGCAACGGGGTGGCGAAGCGGCTCGGGGAGATCAGTACCGACCACTGGGCCGATCGGTGCGCCAGGGTGGCGAGATGCTGGTGGTCGGCGTAGAGGGTGTCCGTCAGGCCGGTGCCGAAGCGGCCGAGCGGGGTGCCGTGCCAGGTCTGGACGACGCTCTGCCCGGGGCGCCGCTCGAACCAGGCGGGCAGATGGTCGTCCGTGACGATCCGGCGCGCGCGGGCCAGGGCCTCGTACCACCCGGCGCTGTGCACGGGGACGGCCCGCGCGCCGGGTGGTACGTGGGTCGTACGGCCGGGGGTGGTACCGGTGACCCACAGGTGCTCGGTCTCCGTGCCCCGGCGCACGAGCTCGGCGTGCACGGCGCGCGGGGAGTCGCCGCCCATGTAGAGGACGGCGTCGAGGAGCGGGGGCGCAGCCGTGGCGGTGGTGGTGCGCCGCGCGGGGTGGTGGTGCGCCGGGTGGTGGTGCGTGGGGTGGTGCGCGGCGCGCAGGAGCCGTCTGTTGTACGCGCTCCGCTCGGCGACCGGGAGCGCCGGTCCCGCCACGACGGTCAGCCGGTCGCCGTTCCGCCGCTCCAGGGCGAGGGCGGAGTCGCCGCAGGGGAGCCGGGCGGCGAGGGAGGTGAGGACGCGTACGGGGTGACCGTCCAGATGGAGGCCCCAGCGGCCTTCGGGGAGCGGCGGGGCGATCCGCGCGGAGAAGCGGGTGGTGGGGCGGCCGGGGTGGCCGGGGTGGCCGGGGTGGCCGGGGTGGCCTTCGAGGGTGACCTCCGTGACGGGGAGTGTCTCGTGCAGCGTTTCGTGACGGAGGACGAGGCGGCCGGGGCCGGGTGCGGATGCCGCCCCCAAGGAGACCTGTGCGTACGTCCCCGAGACCCGCAGCGATCCGTCCCCCAGCCGCTCCACCCCGTCCGCCACCGGCAGCCCGCCCAGCTCCACCACCAGCTCCCCCGCCGCGTCCGCACACGCGGGCGGCGGCAGCTCCGGGGCGGCGGGCAGCGGGACGCGGGTCCCGTCGGCGAGCAGCAGCCGGGTCCGCCACCGCGCGCCGCTCTCCGCCGCGACCTCACGGGGGCCCCGGTGAGGGGCGGGCGGTACGGCGGCGAGGCCGTCGAGAGGGACACGTACCGTGAACGCCACCCCACGCCCCGCACCCCCGGTATCCGCCCCGCACTCCACCGGGAACGAACGCTCCTCGCCCCCCTCGCGCATCAGCACAAGGGCCACAGGCTCAGGGCCTCCGAAGGACCGGCCCACCAGCTCCAGCGGGCTCCCCTCCGCACCCCCGCTCCCCTCCACCAGCGCCGCCGGCCGCGCCACCCTCACCCGGAGCCGCCCGCCCCGGTGGTCGAGCACCGCCCGACGCCCGTCGCCCAGGTCGTGCACGAGCGGCTGGTCCGCCCCCGCGTCCAGGGCACGCACCGCCACCCGTCGTACCGTCCCGCGCGCGGCGACGACCAGGCCGACCAGCCAGCCACCGCCGTTGCCCCCCGCAGGGGACAGCCGGTCCGGGTCGAGGACCATCTCGAAGCCCGCGTGGTCGTAACCGTGCAGCTCCTGACCGGAGTTCACCGTCGCCTCGGGCAGGCAGACCGAACGCACCGGAACCGCCCGCACCCGACGGCCCGCTTCCGCCCGGAGCACCCCCACCTTGAGCTGCTGCCGCGCCGACCCGGCCGGGAGGTTGCGCAGGTAGGCGTACCCGCGCAGCCGGAGCTTCCCGTCCGCGCCCCACCGCGCCTCCACGAGCCGCGCGACCGCCGGTACGTCGGTGCGCGCGAGCCGGGCGCTCGCGCCGCGCACGCCGGGGTAGACCGCTCGCCGCCGCCCCGGCGGCCCCTCCACGGCGAACGTCCCCACCCCGTTGGCCCGCTCGAAGGCGAGGACGGCCAGCAGCTCCTCCAGCCGCCTCTCCCGCACCAGCCGCCACTTGATGCGCAGCTCCACCGGCAGCCCCTCCAGCACCCCGTCCCCCGCCTGCTCGACGAACGCCCCGGCCCCCTCCAGGAACGCAGCCCGGTACGCGGGACCGCCCATCGGGAGGCCGTCCAGGAAGTACCCGAAGTCGTCGCGCAGACAGGACGCGTCGTACGCCCGCCGCCGCTCCGCGCCCCCGTGGCTGCCCAGGAACGCGCTGACCTGCTCACACGCCGCGATCCGGTCCCGTACGCCCGTGACATCCGTACGCCGCCGGGTGATCGAACCCTCCCGCACCCGCCAGTAGTAGACGTGCTCGTGCAGGACGTCGACGGACCCCGCGAGGTAGTGCGCGGGGATCATCACCGGGGTGTCCTCGTACAGCTTCCCCTCGGGGAAGGCGAAGGCGTGCCCGTCCCAGAAGGAGCGCCGGAACACCTTGTTCCACGCCACCCGGTCGGCCAGCAGGCGCGGGTCCCGGGTGATGTGGGTGCGGGGCCGGGAGGAGGTCAGCCAGCGGTACTGCCATGCCTGCTGCCGCCCCTGCCCGGTCAGCCGCCACACGTTGCCGGTCACCAGATCGGAACCGGTCGACTCCAGCGAGGCCACCATCCGCTCGTACGCGTCGTGGACGACGAAGTCGTCGCTGTCCGCGAACGCCAGGTAGGGCACGGTGGGGGTGGTGTGCCGGACACCGGTGTTGCGGGCCGCGCTCAGCCCGGCGTTCCGCTGCCGGACCAGCCGGAAGCGGCTGTCCCGGGCGGCGAACTCGGCGGCGATCCGCCCGCTGCCGTCCGTCGAGCCGTCGTCGACCATCACCACCTCGATCGCGTCGAGGCTCTGCTCCGCCACCGAGCGCAGGCAGTCCTCAAGGTAGCCCTCGACGTTGTGGACCGGGACGACGACGCTGAGGAGCGGTGGCTTCATGTTCTGGTCAACAGGGGCCGGGGCCCGGGGTCACCGGCGCTGCCCCGAACGGGTGAACGCGGGGCGCCCGTGCCCCGCGTCCCGGATTACGCTCGGCTGCCATGCCGCCCAGAGCCTCCGCCGCGTCCGTGAAGCGGTTCGTCCGCAGGCAGGTCATGCGGGTCGCCTACCGCACCGACCTCCGCCGCCCGCTCGACCCGGACCTCGCGGTCTACGGGGCCTACTGGAACCGGGGCGTCGCCTGCAACCCGGCCGCCATCCACGCCAAGGCCCGCGAACTCGCCCCGCACATCAGGGGCGTGTGGGTCGTCTCGTCCCGGCACCGGGACCGGATGCCCCCGGGCGTGCCGTACGTCATCGAGGGCTCGCGCCCCTACTGGCGGGCGATGGCCACCGCCACGTACCTGGTCAACAACTCCAGCTTCCCCGGCGGCTTCACCAAACGCCCCGGCCAGCGCTACCTCCAGACCCACCACGGCACCCCGCTCAAGACGATGGGCCTGGACCAGCGCGCCTACCCCGAACTGGCCCGGAAGGCGGACTTCGGCAAGATCCTCGCCCATGTCGGCCAGTGGGACTTCAGCCTCTCCGCCAACCCGCACAGCACGGAGGTCTGGGACCGTGTCTACCCGGCCGCGTACGAATGTCTCGACCTCGGCTATCCCCGTAACGACGTCTACTTCACCGCCACCGCCGAGGACATCGCGAAGATCCGCGCCGAACTCGGCATCCCCCCGGACCGGACCGCACTCCTCTACGCCCCGACCCACCGCGACTACCGCGAAGGCTTCGTGCCCGATCTCGACCCCGAGCGCCTCGCCCGTGAACTCGGCTCGCAGTACGTGGTGTTGGTGCGCGCCCACTACTTCTACGGGCGGTCCGCCGGGCTCGGTGGCGTACCGACCGGCCGCGTCCTGGACGTCACCGCCCACCCCCGGGTCGAGGAACTCTGCCTGGCCGCCGACGCGTTGATCGCCGACTACTCCTCCCTGACCTTCGACTACGCCTGCCTGGACCGGCCGATCGTCGTCCACGCCCCCGACTGGGACGCCTACCGGACGGCACGCGGGACCTACTTCGACCTGCTCTCCGGCCGGTCCGGCGACACCCCCGGCCCCGTCACCACCACCCCCGAGGAGCTGGCCGAGGTGTTCCGCACGGGGGAGTGGTGCTCGCCCGCCTCGGCCGCGCTGCGCACCACGTTCCGGGAGCGGTTCTGCCCGTACGACGACGGGGGCGCGGCGGAACGGGTCGTACGGCGGTTCTTCGGCGTCCCCTTTGCCCCGCGCGGTCGTTGATTCCGACAGCTCACGTACACAGCGAGGCACGTACACAGCGGGGCACGTACACAGCGAGGTTGGGAGACGTCCATGCACCGGTCCGCCTACGAGCAGATGGAACTCTGCGTCCGGGAGTATCTGCCGGTCGAAGGACCCGCGTCCGGCAACGGCACCTACCGGGTCGTCGACCTCGGCTCCCGTATCTCCGGCAAACAGACCCGTACCCACCGGGCGCTCCTCGCCGGGCACCCCATCGACTACTTCGGCGTCGATGTGCAGGACGGGCCCAACGTGGACGCGGTGATGAAGAAGCCGTACCGCATCCCCGCCCGCTCCGACAGCGCCGATGTCGTGCTGTCCGGGCAGGCGTTCGAGCACATCCCGTTCTTCTGGGCGTCGATGCTGGAGATCGCCCGGGTCCTGAAGCCGGGCGGCCACGCCTTCATCACCGCACCCTCGCGCGGCCATGTCCACGACGCCCAGGACTGCTGGCGCTACTACCCGGACGGGTTCCGTGCCCTGGCCGCGCATTCCCGGCTCGAACTCCGGGAGGCCTACACGGACTTCCCTCCGCAGAAGGGCATCTGGCACGACTACCGGGCCATCGACAGGAAGGCCGCCTACTGGGGCGACTCCGTCGGCGTCTTCCGCAAGCCGCAGCGCTACCCCCGGCTGACGATGTTCGCCGTAAGGGAGTTGGCGGTCTGGTGGGCGAACCGGGTCGGCGGTGTCGACTCCGTACCGTTGCCCCCGCCGCTGGACGGCCGCGAGCAGTGCGGCCGCCCGAAGGCTGTCCCCGTACCGGCACCTTCGCTCGAACAGAACCCGCCCCGATCAATGGCAGGTTGACGAAAAGTGACATGCGCCACAAAGCGCGCGTACTGTCCCGGTCCATGGCTTGGCGCAACGCCGTCAACGGCGTCCTTCAGCAGCTCACCGGATACCAGCTCAGGCGCGTGACGGTGCCCGCCGCCCGCACGGCCCCGGCCGATCCCGCCCCGGAGGACCCGAAGCCGCAGGCGGAGAAGCCCCCGGTGAAGAAGCCCGCCCTCGCCTTCCCCGAGGACTACGACGACGAGGCCAGGGACATCATCCGGGCGGTCAAGCCGTACACGATGACCTCGCCGGAGCGGCTCAACGCCTTCATCCTCGCCACCCGGTACATCGCCCGGCACAACATCCCCGGGGACATCGTCGAGTGCGGGGTCTGGCGCGGCGGCTCCATGCAGGCCTGCGCCCGGACCCTGCTCTCCGTCGGGGAGACCGAGCGCGAGCTCCACCTCTTCGACACGTACGAGGGCATGACCCCGCCCACCGCCGAGGACCTTCGGCGCGACGGCCGCCCGGCGCAGGAGCTGCTGGACGCCCAGGGCAAGGACCGGCCGATCTGGGCGGTCGCCTCGCTGGAGGACGTACAGGCCGGGTTCGAGGGCGTCCCGTATCCGAAGGAGCGCATCCACTACGTGCAGGGGCGGGTGGAGGACACGGTCCCCGGGCAGGCGCCCGAGCAGATCGCGATCCTGCGGCTCGACACCGACTGGTACGCCTCGACCAGGCACGAGCTGGAGCACCTGTACTCCCGGCTGGTCAGCGGCGGTGTGCTGCTGATCGACGACTACGGCTACTGGCAGGGGTCGCGGCAGGCCGTCGACGAGTTCCTCGACAAGACCGGCGAGCGGCTGTTGCTGCTGCGCATGGACGAGGGCCGGATCGCCGTCAAGCCCTGAGCTGTTGGAGCTGCCCAGCCCCGTGCCCTTCCCGGTACGGGGCTCGGCCGCGTCGCGGGCGCGCCCCCGTACGCGTAAACCCGCCCTCACCGTCACCCGAACGGCTCCCCTCGGGTGACCGGTCCCCGTGGCGCGGGTTGTACCCCATGGCCCCCGTACCCCATGGCCCCCGCGCCCCTGCTGGTTTCCCCTGTCGTCCGCTGGTTCCCCTTGTCGTCCGCCCGGAAGGATCGTGCGCTGCGATGGCACCCCGTCTCACCGTCGTCGTCCCCCTCTACAACGTCGAGGAGTACCTCGGTGCCTGCTTGACCTCGCTCGCCGAACAGACCATGGCGGACCTGGAGATCGTCCTCGTCGACGACGGCTCCACGGACAACGGGCCTGCCGTGGCACAGGAGTTCGTGGACCGCGACCCCCGCTTCCGGCTGATCCGACAGGAGAACGCCGGGCTGGGCGCGGCCCGTAACGCCGGGGTCCGGGAGGCACACCCGGAGGGGGAGTTCCTGACGTTCGTCGACAGTGACGACGTCGTCCCCCCGGGCGCGTACGAACGGATGCTCGCCGAACTCGACCGCTCCGGCTCCGACTTCGCCACGGGGAACGTGCTCCGGCTGCGGGCGAACGGGGCACTGGAGCAGTCCCCGATGTTCCGCAAGCCGATGGAGAAGGCCCGCTCGGCCACCCACGTCACCCGGGACTGGATCCTGCTCGGCGACCGCATCGCCTGCAACAAGGTGTTCCGCCGCACCTTCTGGGACGAACACGCCTTCGCCTTCCCGGCGGGCGTGCTGTACGAGGACATCGCCGTCGTCCTGCCCGCCCACTTCCTGGCCCGCTCGGTCGACGTCGTCGAGGAGCCCGTCTACCACTGGCGCGACCGGGACGGCTCGATCACCACCCGGCGGGCCGTCCCCCGGGGCATCCGCGACCGGGTCACCGCCGTCACCGCCGTCAGCACCTTCCTCGCGGGCCGCCCCGGCCTCGCCGAGGCCAAGCGGCGCTACGACGCGCACGCGCTCTCCGGCGACCTGTGGCTCTTCATCGAGGCCCTGCCGGACGGCGACGAGGAGTTCCACGCGGCCTTCCTCGAACACGCGGGGGCCTTCGCCGCCACCGTCGCGCCCGATGTCTTCACCGGGCTGCCCCTGGACCTGCGCGTCAAGTGGCAGCTCATCCGGGAGCGCCGGCTCGCGGAACTCCTCGCCCTGCTCGCGGAGGAGAAGACGGACCGGGACGCCTTCCACGTACGCGGACTCCTCCGCCCCCGCGCCCACCACCCCGCCGTCCGCGACCCGCTGCCGCCCGCCGCCACCGCGCTCGCCGCCGCCGACCTGCCCGTCCACGCCCACCTGACCGAGGCCGTGTGGCGGGACGGGCTGCTGCGGCTGACGGGGTACGCCTATGTGCGCAACGCCCCGGGCGGGCCTCCTCGGCTCGGCTGGCTGCGGTCGGGGAAGCGGCTGGTCCCGCTGCGCCTGCGGGCCACCGGGGGCGGCGACAGCATCAGCGGCGACGAGGCCACCGCCCGCTCCGGCCGTTCCCTGCACCGCTACGCCCGCGCCGGGTTCGAGGCGGCCGTCGACCCGCGCACCCTCGCCGGGAAGGTGAAGGGCAGGGGCGGGCGTACGGTCTGGAAGCTGGAGGCCGCCCTGTTCGGGGCGGGACGGGTGCGCCGGGGCCCGATGCGGCTGACCTCCACCCCGGCCCCGCCCACCGCCCTGTACACCGACGAGCGCACCCGGATCGTCCCCGTGCTCTCCGGCAACAAGCTGGAGCTGCGCACCGAACGGGTCGCCGCCGTCCTCACCGGGCAGTCGGCCGCCGAGGACTGCCTCCGCCTTGAGGTGAAGGTCCTCGACGACGACGGGCCCGTCGCGCTGCGGCTGACCGAGTGGCGTACGAAGGAGACCCAGGAGTTCGCCCTGCGCGGCTCGCTCGGCTCCCGGGCCGCCGATATCCCGTTCAGCGCCTTCGCGGGATGCGAGGACGGGGGTGACGGGATCTGGGGAGTCCAACTGGTGGGAGAAAAGGGAAAGTTGACCGTCGCCGCCCGGACCGACGCCGAGGACGGGCGGTATCCGCTCCCCGGCGGCCGTGAGCTGTACGCGGCCCCCAACCCCTCCGGCGACCTCGTCCTCACCGACCGGCCCGTACAGCCCGTCGTCACCTCCGTGGCGTGGGCCGAGGCAGGGGAGCTGGTTCTCGAAGGGGCCTTCCCGGAGCCGTCCGGCGCCATCGGTGAGCTGGTGCTGCGGCACAGCGGCCACCATGAAGAGGCGGTCGTGGGGGTGGAGTTGGGGGAGGCCGGTCACTTCCGGGCTGTCGTCCATCCCGCCGCCGTCGACGGGCCCGGTGGTCCGTTGCCGCTCGCCGAAGGGCGCTGGTACCTCTTCCTCCGCGAGCCGGGCGAGCGCGACCCCGACACCTATCGGCCGCTGCGCCTGGCCACCCCGCTCCACGCCACCCTGCCCCTCCAACGGGACGCGGGCGGAAGGCCCTTCACCCTCCAGCGGCGCCACCACGACCGGCTCGTCCTGGAGTCGGGCAGTGCGCTGCCGGCCGCCGAGCGGGGCCCGTACGGGCAGCGGATCCAGCGTGAGCGGTACGCCGTCCTGCGCGCCGCCGACCGGGACCAACTCCGCCCCGCCGCCCTCTACTCCAGCTTCGACGGCCGCCAGTACTCCGACTCGCCCCGCGCGATCCGCCGCGAACTGGCCGCCCGTGCACCGGACATCGAGCACCTGTGGGTCGTCCGCGACCAGCAGGCCGCCGTACCCGAGGGCGTCCGTGCCGTCGCCCTGCACAGCGCCGCGTGGTACGAGGCGCTGGCCCGGAGCCGCTGGGTCGTCACCAACACCCACCTGCCCGAGTGGTTCGAGCGGGCCGAGGGCCAGTGCGTCGTCCAGACCTGGCACGGCACCCCGCTCAAGCGCATCGGCCGCGACCTCGCGGGCGCCCCGCACGCGGATGCCGCCTATATGGCCTCCATGGAGCGCCGGTCCGCCCAGTGGAGCCTGCTCGTCTCCCCGAACAGCTTCTCCACGCCCGTCCTGCGCCGCGCCTTCGGCTACTCGGGCGAGGTCCTGGAGTGCGGCTACCCGCGCAACGACCTGCTGTACGCGCCCGACCGGGCGAAGGTCGCCACCGCCGTACGGGAGCGGCTCGCGATCCCCGAGGGGCGGCGGGTCGTCCTGTACGCCCCCACCTGGCGCGAGGACCGGCCCCGGCAGGGCGGACGGTACGGGCTCGACCTCCAACTCGACCTGGACCAGGCCCGGGAGGCCCTGGGCGAGGACCACGTGCTCCTCGTCCGCCGCCACTACCTCGTCGGCGGCTCGGTCCCCGACACCGACTTCGTGCGGGATGTTTCACGCCACCCGGACGTCGCCGAACTGCTGCTGATCAGCGACGTTCTGGTCACCGACTACTCCTCGATCATGTTCGACTTCGCCCAGACCGGCCGCCCGATGCTCTTCCACACCTACGACCTGGCGCACTACCGGGACACCCTGCGCGGCTTCTGCTTCGACTTCGAGCACCGCGCCCCCGGGCCACTGATCCCCGAATCCAGGGGAGTTGTGGACGCCCTGCGCGACCCGGAAGCCGCCGTCGCCGGGCACCGGGAGGCGTACGAGCGGTTCCGGGAGGCGTTCTGCGATCTGGATGACGGGAGCGCGGCCGTGCAGGTCGTCGACCGGATGCTCAAGGGGGCACAGGAATGACCGACTTCAGCTGTGTGATCACCGCCGGTGGAAGCGGTGGGGGAGGGGCGGCGGACCGCGAAGGCCCGGCAGGCGCCGACGGCCTCCGCGCCTCCGTCGCGTCCGTCCTCGGCCAGTCCCTGCGCGGGTCCGAGGCCGTCGTCGTCCTCGCCCCCGGAGCCGACGCACCCACCCGCACCGCCGCCCTCGCCCTGGCCGAATCCAGCCCCGACCGGGTCCGGCTCCTCCGCACCGACCCGGACGTCCGCACCACCGGCGCCCTGCGCAACGCGGGCCTGGACGCGGCGACGGGCCGGTACGTCCTGGTGCTCACCCCCGGCGAACGCCTCCACCGCCACGCCTGCCGCAACCTCTGGCAGGCGGGCGAACGCAGCCGCGCCGACCTGGTCGCCGGGCGGTGGAGCCGGACCGTGGGCGAGAGCGGCAAGGAGCAGGAGCCGCCGTGGCAGGAGGAGCTGTACGCGAGCTCCCGTACCCTCGCCCGCTTCACCGAGGCCCCCGAACTCGCCGTCCGGGACGCCCTGGTGACCGGCTTCTGTCTGCGCCGGGAGGCCGCCCGGCGCCACGGGCTGCGGTACGACGAGGAGCTGGCGTACGGCGAGATCCTTTTCGGCCCCCTCGCGGCGGCGGCCGTGGGCCGGATCGCGCTCGTGCGGCGGCTGATCGTGACCGGCCGGGCCGTACCCGACCGGGCCCGCGACCTCGCCGCCCTGGTGGAGGCCCACCGCAGGGTCGCGGACGCCCTGGACGCCCACGGGCTGCGCGAGGAGCGGGAACGGGCCTTTGTACGGGACCACTTGGTGCCGCTGGCCCGCTCCTTCCCCCGGCTGCCCGCCGCCCGCCGCACCCGTACCGCCGCCACGGCCGCCCGCGTCCTGACCGGCCCCGTACCGCGGGAGCTGCCGCCGCTGGAGCGGGTCGCGGTCACCCTGCTGGGCCGGGGCGACGCGGAGGGCGTGGTGACGGCGGCGTACGCGCTGAGCCGTCCCGCCACCATCTGCGCCCCGCTGGTCACGGGGGAGGACGGGCGGGTGCGCTGGGGCGGTGAGGGGGCGGCGGGAATCGACGCCGACGCGGACACCGGTGTCCATGCCGGTGTGGACATCACCGAACTCGGCTACCAGTACCGCCCGTTCGGTGAGGCCCGGCTGATGAACCGGCTCACCCGCTGCACCGCCGAGGAGGGCCGGCTGCTGCTGGAAGGCCGCCTCGTGCTGCCCCCGCACACGGCCCCGGAAGCCCCCCTCACCGAACCCGACGTTCCCCTCGCCGAACCCGACGTCCCCCTCACCGCCTCCCTGGAGTTCCGGGCTCGGGGCGGGGCGCGCGCCGTCGTGTTCGCGGTGGAGGACGTGCGGCGCGACGGAAACGGGATCACTTGGGGGGCGCGCGCCGACGTCTCGCGCCTCCTGCGCCCCCTCGGCGTACGCGACACCGCCTGGGACGCCCGGCTGATCCTCGAAGCGGGCGGGATCCGGTCCGTCAGCGATCTCTTCGCCCCGCAGGACCTGGTGGAAGGGTCGGTCCGGTTCGCCGCCCGGCCCCGGCTCGGGCCCCTCGCCGGGGACACCTGGGAGCCCTACATCACCCTCAAGGACCACCTGGCCCTCCGCCTCACCGCCCGCCGCCGCCCGGCCCGGACCACCCGCCGCCTGGTGCGGTACGCCACCCACTTCCGCCCCGCCCGCAAGGCGAAGCTCCTCGCCCGCGCGCTGCGCAAACGGCTGGACCGCTACCGCTCCCGGTCCTTCAAGGCGACCGCCTACAACACCTGGCTCACCCGGCTCCCCGTCCGCCGCGGCTCCGTCGTCTTCGAGAGCCACATGGGCCGCTGCTACGGCGACAGCCCGCGCGCCCTGCACGAGGAGATCCGCCGACAGGGGCTGAAGCTCCGCGCCACCTGGTCCTACGAGACCTCCCCGGCCGGCTTCCCGGGCGACGCCCGCCTCGTCCGCCGCTGGTCCTGGCGGTACCTGTGGGCGCTGGCCCGCGCCGAGTACTGGATCGACAACCAGGGCTTCCCGCAGCACCTCCGCAAGCCCGCCCGCACCACCTACCTCCAGACCTGGCACGGCTCCGCGTACAAGAGGATGGGCCTCGACGAGACCCGCGTACGCCTCCAGAACGCACCCCGGCGCCAACGCCTCCAGCAGGCCGTCCACCGCTTCGACCACTTCCTCGTCCGCTCCGAGCACGACGTGGCCACCCTCGCCCGCGCCTACCGCCTCCCCGAGGACCGGCTGCTGCGCACCGGTTACCCGCGCAACGACGCCCTGATCGCGGAGCGCACCCGTACGGAGACCGAGGGACGGCTGCCGCGCCCGCCGCTGGCCGAGGCGCTGGGACTGGACGACCACAGGAAGGTGGTCCTGTACGCGCCGACGTTCCGGCGCGGCCCGGCGGCGGGCGGAAAGCGGAACAGGCGCCGACTGCTCCTGGACGTAAGGGAGTTCGCCGAGCGCTTCGGGGACACGTACACCCTCCTCGTCCGCGCGCACTACCTGGAGACCGCCCGGCTCCCCGTCTGCCCGCCCGGCACGGTGGTCGACGTCTCGCGCCACCACGACGTCAGCGAGATCCTCGCCCTGGCCGACGTCCTGGTCACCGACTACTCCTCGATCATGTTCGACTTCGCGCTGCTGGACCGGCCCGTCCTCCTGTACGCCCCCGACCTCGACACGTACGCCGCCGAGCGCGGCAGCTACTTCGATCTGCGGGAGAAGGCGCCCGGCCCGGTGCTCGCGACCCAGGACGAACTCTTCGCGGAGCTGGCCGAGCTGAAGGAGTCCGATACGCGTCACGCGCCCCAACGGGCGGCCTTCGCAGAAGAGTTCGGTGCTTACGACCGGGGGGACGCGGCCCGACAGGTCGTCGCCGCGCTCTTCGGCTCCCGTACCGCCGCCCGCCACACCACCGACCACCACGACCGGGGGGCCGGCCGATGAGCCGTGACATCTTCATCGTCTCCAACAGCACCGACGAACTCGGCGGTGTCACCGCCTGGACGCACCAGACCGCCCGCCTCTTCACCGAGCTGGGCCACCGCGTCCACACCATCGGCATCCACGCCTCCGAACGGAAGATGGCCCTGCCCGCCCGGCCCGGCCACCCCGTCACCGCCCTCTACCCGGCCCACCCCCCGACCCCCTGGACGCCCCACGGCATCCGGGACCGCTTCCGCGTCCCCACCCGGCGCCGGGAGGCGGTCCGGGCGGCGGAGAAGCGGCGGGCGGTCGCGCGGCTCTCCGAACTCTTCGCCGCCGCCCGGCCCGGAGCGGTCGTCGTCGTCACCCAGGTGTGGGCCATGGAGTGGGTCGGGGAGGCCGACACCACCGGGCTGCGGGTCATCGGGATGAGCCACGAGTCCTACGACTACTCCCGCGCGAGCCACCGCTACCGCTGGATCAGGAACCACTACGCGGACATCGACCACTGGCTCGTCCTCACCGAGGAGGACGCCGACCGGTGGGCGGGCGACGGCATGAACAACGTCGGCTTCCTGCCCAACGCCCTGGCCCGGCTGCCCCATGTGCCCTCCCCGCGCACCGCGAGGACCGTGGCGAGCATCGGCCGCCTCACCGACCAGAAGGGCATCGACCTCCTCCTCGACACCTGGGCGCTGGTCGCCCCGCAGCGCCCCGACTGGCGGCTGCGCGTGTACGGGACGGGCGAGGACGAGGCGGCGCTGAGGACCCAGTGCACGGCCCTCGGGCTCGACGGGTCCGTGGAGTGGGCGGGCCGTACGGACGACGTGGAGGCGGCTCTCGCGGACGCCTCCGTCTTCGTCCAGTCCTCCCGGGGCGAGGGCTTCCCGCTCGCCCTTCTGGAGGCGATGGCCAGCGGGGTGCCGTGTGCCGCCTTCGACTGCGCGCCCGGGGTCCGCGAGATCGTCCGGGACGGTCAGGACGGGCTCCTGGCCCCGGCCGGGGACGTCGCGGCCCTCGCCGACCGGCTGCTCCGGCTGACCGGCAACCCCCGGCTCCGCGACGCGCTGGGCGACCGGGCGCGCTCCGGCGTCCAGCGGTTCGCCGAGCCGGAGGTGGGGCGGCGCTGGGAGGAGCTGTTCGCGTTCCTGGAGCGTTGAGGCGGGGTGCTCAGGTGGAGCGGGCGTCCCGGTGTCGTCGCACGCGGCCCGGGCGGCGGTTCAGCCGCCCGCCCGGACCCCCGCCGGGTTCTGCTGCGCCGGGAGCACCGCCCGCCGGGCCGAGGGCGGGACCGGCAGCGGCAGCCCGTCCGTCTCCCCGAGGAAGACGTGCCGCACCACGCGCTCGGCGGCGTGCCCGTCGTCGTACGGACAGAACCGGGCCCGGAACGCGGCGCGCAACTGCGCCGAGCGCGAGCCGCGCCAGTGGTCCGTGGCGAAGATGTCGAACAGCTCGTCCTGGCTGCGCGCGACGACGCCGGGAGGGAACGCCGTGATGTCGAAGTAGGTTCCCCGGGCCGCCTCGAACGCCTCGATGTCGTCCAGATGCAGGACCACCGGTCGGTCCAGGTTGACGTAGTCGAACATCAGCGACGAGTAGTCCGTGATCAGCGCGTCCGAGGCGAGCGCCAGCGTCTCCAGGCAGGGGTGGCCGGTCACGTCGATGATCCGGGGATGCGTCGTCGTACGCGTACGGCTAACGCCCCTGCTACCGCTACCGCTACCGCTACCGCTGCCGTTCCGGGCGCGTGGTGCGCGCTCCAGGATCACGAACCGCGGCCCCAGGACCCGGATCAGCAGCTCCGGATCCAGGGCGGGCCGCTGGACGCGCCGGTAGTCGCGGTGCGTGGGGGCGTGCAGGAGGACCGTGGTGCCCGCCGGGATGCCCAGGGTCTCCCGCAGCCGGGCCACCTCGGCGGGGCCGGTGCGGTGGTAGACGTCGGTGTGCGGGGAGCCGTACTCCAGTGTCGTGTACGCGGACGGGTAGGCCCGCTCCCGTACGAGGGTGGAGTGCGGGTTCGCGGAGAGGGCGAAGTCCCATGTGTCGACGTTCCGCAGAAGCTGGGCGAAGTCGGTGTCCCGGGCGGCGGCGGGCCGGTCCAGGAGGTCGGTGCCCACGGTCTTGAGCGGGGTGCCCTGGTGGGTCTGGAGCAGGATCTGACCGCGCCGCTTCACCAGGCGCCGGTCGAAGTCGGCGTTGTTCACCAGGTACGTGGCGCGGGCGAGGGCGCTCCAGTACGCGAAGGTGCCCGGCGCGAGGGGCCGGGTGCCGGTCGGCACGGTGTGGGCGTCGACGGGACGGCAGATCCACGCGGTCCGCAGCCCCGGGACCAGCTCGCGGGCCTTCGCCTCGATCGCGGCCGGGCTGCCCGCGTACCCCCCGCCCCCGTCGGCGGCGAACACGGCGTCCCGGGAGCGCAGCGGCAGCAGGAGCTGGAGGCGGTAGTACGCCTGGAGGGCCGCGCCCCGCACCGCCCCGCGCAGGGCCGTCGCGCCCCGGCGCAGCCCGTTGCCGAGGCGCCGGCCGGCCGCCAGGGCCCGGTAGGTGCGCCGGGCGCCCAGCCGCATCAGGCCGTGGCGGAGCTGGGCGGGGAGGGGGGCCGGGGCGCCGGGGGTGTGGTGGCGGCGGCAGGAGTCGGTGGCCAGGCGGAAGAACGCGGGGCGGCTGGGGAGCGGGAGGCGGTCGCGGGAGGCGTAGACCGCCGAGAAGTGGTCCAGCATCCGGCGGAACAACAGCGGGCGCCACACGGCGAGTTCGGGGCGGGCGTCGACGTACGCGAAGACCCGGTCGTACTGGTCGAAGATGTCGAAGTGCCGCTCGCTGGTGGTGGAGAGGATGTTGCCGCGCCGCCGCTGCCGGTAGGAGACGCAGACCGCGTCCAGGACCGCGATCGACCCGGCGGACATCAGCACCGGGTAGGTCCAGGGGGTGTCCTCGTAGTAGCCGGGCGGGAAGGTGAACCCCTCGGCCTCGACGAACGCACGGCGGTACGCCTTGTTCCAGACGACCATGAGGAGTTGGAGGAGCTCGGGGCGGTCGGCCAGCCGGAAGGAGGCGGGTCCGCGCTCGTCGAGCCGGTCCGCGAGGACGTTGCGGACGCTCCGGCCCGACCAGTACGTCCGCGCGTAGTCGTACATCAGGACATCGGGGTCACCGGTCGCCCCGAGCCGGTCGGCGATGGTCCGGAGCGCCTCCGGGAGGAGGGTGTCGTCGCCGTCCAGGAAGATCAGATAGTCCCCGGACGCCCGTTCCATACCGGCGTTGCGGGCCGGTCCGAGACCGGAGTTGCGGGGCAGGTGGAGGGCGGTGACCCGGGGGTCCCGGCGGGCGTACTCGTCGGCGATCGGACCGCAGGCGTCCGGGGAGGAGTCGTCGACCACGATGATCTCGTAGTCCTTGAAGGACTGGTTCAGCACGGAATCCAGACACGCGTGCAGATACGCCTGGACCCGGAATGCGGGCACGATGACAGTGAACCGGGGCACTACACATCCATGGGTCGTTCGCGGGGGCCAGGTGGCCCGCAAACGTCGGATGGAATGACAGGGTTACGCCGTACGTGGCATTCGGGCGAAGTGCGCGGCGAAGCGGCCCCGTTCCGGGCAACGGGGCCGCTTCCGGTTGACGTACGGCTGTGCGGTCGCGTCGTGCGTACGGATGACGTGTGGATGAGGGGCTGGGTTACTTGACCGCCCCCGCCATGACGCCCGAGACGAACTGCCGCTGGAACGCGAAGAACACCGCCAGCGGGATGATCATCGACACGAACGCACCGGGCGCCAGTACGTCGATGTTGTTGCCGAACTGCCGGACCTGCTGCTGGAGCGCCACGGTGATCGGCGGCGAGTCGGAGCCCGCGAAGATCAGCGCGACCAGCATGTCGTTCCACACCCACAGGAACTGGAAGATGCCGAGCGAGGCGATCGCCGGACCGCCCAGCGGCATCACGACCCGGGTGAAGAGGCGGATCTCGCCCGCCCCGTCGAGCCGTGCGGCCTCCAGCAGTTCGCGCGGGATCTCCGCGAAGAAGTTCCGCAGCAGGAAGATCGCGAACGGCAGCCCGAAGGCCGTGTGGAAGAGGACCACCCCGAGCGTCGTCTCGAAGATCCCGATGGTGCCGAAGAGTTCGGAGACCGGGATCAGGGCGACCTGCACGGGGACCACCAGCAGCCCGACGACCAGCAGGAACCACCAGTCGCGGCCGGGGAAGTCCATCCACGCGAAGGCGTACCCGGCGAGCGAGCCGATCACCACCACCAGCACGGTGGACGGCACAGTGATCATGATGGTGTTGAGCAGCGAACCGGTGATCGTCGAATTGTCCAGCAGCCGCTGGTAGTTGGCGAAGGTCAGCTCGGAGGGGGCGGTGAAGATCTTCCACCAGCCGGTCGCCGCGATGTTCTCGGAGCTGCGCAGCGAGGAGAGGAACAGGCCGATCGTCGGCATGATCCAGAACAGGGCGACCAGGATCAGGAAGACCCGCATCACCCCGCCGCCGGTACGGGCCGCGATCCGGGCGCCGAGGGACCGCTCGGCCCGGGGTTTCGTGGACGTGCTCACCGCCGCGCCTCCTTCCGTATCCGCCGGATGTTCAACAGCATCACCGGGAGCACCAGCAGGAGCAGGAGCACCGCGATGGCGCTGCCGATGCCCAGGTCGGCGTCCGTGCCGAACGAGGACCGGTAGAGCTGGAGGGCCAGGACGTTGGCGTCGTCCTGCGTCGAGCCCGGGGCGATGATGAAGACCAGGTCGAACACCTTCAGTACGTTGATCATCAGCGTCACCAGCACCACCGCCAGGACCGGGGCCAGCATCGGCACGGTGATCCGGCGGAACACCTGCCACTCGTTGGCGCCGTCCACCCGGGCGGCCTCCAGGAGTTCGCGCGGCAGCCCGGCCAGCCCGGCCGCGATCAGCACCATCGCGAACCCGGCCCACATCCACACGTAACTCCCGATGATCCCGGGCGTCACGAGCGTCGGGCCGAGCCAGTCGACCCCGTTGTACGGCTCGCGGAAGTTGTCGGCGGGCAGGCGCAGTTGGGCCCCGTCCGCCGACGCGGGCAGGGTGAAGACCCCGTCGGCCCCGGCGGTCGCGGTGGCGACGACCCTGCCGTCCCGGACCGCCTCGACCTTGAGCCCCTTCAGCCCCAGCTCCTCCGGGTCGACGACATTGGGCTTCCCGCCGCCGCCCCGGGTGAAGTCCAGCCAGGCCGTACCGGTGATCGCGTCCCCGTCCGCCACCGGGTCCGCCTTCGCCGGGCGGGCGTCGCCCGGCATCTTCGCCGGGGCCACGCCGACCAGGGGCACCTGGACCGGCACCCCGGCCCGTACCGGCTCCTTGGAGACGTACGACCCGCCCTCACCCTTCTCCAGCGGGTGCACGGGCAACGGCCGCGCCTTGGGGAAGCCCGCCGACTCGCTGAACATGTCGTGCACGCTCACCACGACGGCGTTGGCCACCCCGCGCTCGGGCGCCTGGTCGTAGACGAGCCGGAAGATGATGCCCGCCGCCAGCATCGAGATCGCCATCGGCATGAAGACGATCAGCTTGAACGCCGTACCCCAGCGGATGCGTTCGGTCAGCACCGCGAAGATCAGGCCCAGCGCGGTGGCGACGGTCGGGGCGAAGACGACCCAGATCGCGTTGTTCTTCACCGCGGTGCGGATCGTGTCGTCGGTGAACAGCGCCTTGTAGTTGTCGATCCCGGCGAAGCCCGTACCGGCCTGGTCGAAGAACGACCGGTAGACGGAGTAGCCGATCGGATAGAGCACCAGCGCGCCGAGCAGCACCAGCGCGGGCAGCAGGAACGCCGCCGCGATGACCTTGCGGGTGCCGGTCACGCTCCTGGTTCCGGGCTTCGGGGACGGGCGCGGGGCGGTGTCTGCGGGGGGCGCCGCGTCGGCGCCCCCCGCGTTCGTGGTCGCCACCGCGTCAGCTCTTGTACGCCTTGGCGGCCTCGGACTCCAGCTTCTGCTGGGCCCCCGCGATGTCCTTCGGGTCCTTCAGGAAGTCCTGGAGGATCTTCCACTCACCCTTCCCGGGCGTCCCGCCGAACGACTGCGGGGCCTGGTCGGACATGTCGAACCGGACGTCGTCACCGGCCGCGACGAGCGCCTCGGCCATCGTGCGCTGCACGTCGTTCGGGTACGCGGCCGCGTCCAGGTTCTTGTTCGGCGAGATGAACCCGCCCGCCTCGGCCCAGATCTTCGCCGCGTCCACCGAGGCCAGCCAGGTCAGCAGGGCCTGGGCGCCCTTGCTGTCCTTCAGCGCCACCGCCGCGTCGCCACCGGTCACCACGGGGGAGTCCGCGCCGACCGCCGGGAACGGGAAGACCTTGGCGTCCGTACCGATCTTCGCCTCGGTCTGCGCGATGTTGATGGAGACGAAGTCACCCTCGAAGACCATGGCGCCCTTGGGCTGGTCGCCCCCGGTGAACGTCTGGGTCACCGAGGTCGGGAACTCCGTCTGGAGCGCCCCGTCGGCGCCGCCCGCGATCAGCTCGGGCTTGCCGAACAGCTCGGCGAGCGTGGTCAGCGCGTCCTTGACGGAGGAGTCGGTCCACGGGATCTCGTGCTTCGCCAGTTGGTCGTACTTCTCCGGCCCCGCCTGGGAGAGATACACGTTCTCGAACCAGTCGGTGAGCGTCCAGCCGTCGGCGCCCGCCACGGAGACCGGGGTGACGCCGGAGGCGGAGATGGTCTCGGCGGTGGCGATGAAGTCCTTCCAGGTCTTCGGCTCGGTGGCGCCCGCGTTGTCGAAGGCCGCCGCGTTGTACCAGATCAGGGACTTGTTGGCGGCCTTGAAGTACACGCCGTACTGGGTGCCGTCCACCGCCCCGAGGTCCTGCCAGACCTGGGCGTAGTTCTTGGTGAGCTGGGCCTTCGCCTCGTCGCCGACCGGCTTGGCCCACTTCTTGGCCACCGCCTGCTGGATGGCGCCGACCTGCGGGATCATCGCGACGTCCGGGGGCTGGCCGCCCGCGATCTTCGTACCGAGGAAGTTGACGATCGGGTCCTGGGCCGGGACGAAGGTGACCTTCGCGCCCGTACGCTTCTCGAACTCGCCCAGCACCTTGGTGAAGTTGGCCTGCTCGGGTCCCGTCCAGACCGCGGCGACGGAGATGGTCTCCCCGTCCAGCTTCGGCAGGGTGACGGTGGGGGCGCTGTCCGTGCCCTTGTCCGTCCCGTCGCCCGACTTCTTCGACCCGCCGCCGTCCCCGCAGCCGGTCAGCGCCAGAGCGCCGACGGCCGTGAAGACGAGCGCGGCCCTGCGTAGGGAAAGGGTTGTCCGCATTTCTGCCCCGTCTCTTCCGTACGCGCCCGACCACGTTGTCGTCGCCCGGCCCGCGTCGTCCGTGCGCACAGTCCTACGCCGGGCGCACGGGCCCCGCAATACCGCCGTCCCGCCCAACGCGTTGATCGTGATGGGCTCGTGACGTCGCGTCAGGGAATGCCGGGGAATGCGGCGGAATGAGGTGAGGGACGGGCGGGCAGGGGCAGGAGCGTCAGGTCGGACGCGTGCCTTCGGGGCTGGGGCGAGTGGGGGCGGTGCGTCTTTTGGGCCTCACGTCGGGAACGGGATCAGCGGGGGCAGGCGTTCCGCGTTCACCGAGCGGGCCGCGCGCTCCAGGGCACTGGCGAGCAGGGCCAGGTCCGTCGGCCCGTTGCCCAGCTCGCGGACCGGGCGCCGGGTCGGCGGATCGCCCATCCGCTCCCACTCCAGCGGGACCACGGTGGGCCGCAGCGTCGCCGTACGCGGGATGCGGCCCGTGACCCGGCCCCCCTGGAACGGGGTCACCCGGCCGTCCGGATGCCCCAACCGGCCCCGGCCCGGGGCGGGTTCGTCCGGGGAGGGCGGCAGGGCCGGGGCGTCGAGCACGATGCGCAGCCTCGCCCCCCGGGCCAGCTCGGTGTCCTCCGTGCGGTCCGGGCGCGCCGAGGTGGCCACCAGGTGCACCCCGAGCCGCCCGCCGTCCCGGGCCACGGCCTCCAGCGCCCGCACCACGGAACCGGCGGCGGGGCGGCCGGGGCTGCCGAGCCCCGGAGCGACCAGTGCGTCGAAGTCGTCGGCCAGCACGACCAGGCGCGGCAGCGGTGAGGGGCCCTGGTCCGCCGCCCGCGCGGCGGCCGGGCGCAGCCGCAGGGTCCCGCTGGCCGGGGAGTCCAGGTCGCCCCGGCGCTCGGCACTGCTCGGCGGGCGCTGGCCCACGACCCGCCGGGGCTCGTCCTGCTCGGCCGCCTCCGCGTGCCGGGCGTGCCAGGTGGTGAAGTCGAGCGGGCCGAGCAGCTCGGCGCGGCGCTTCAGCTCACCGCCCAGGGCCTGCGCGAACTCCCGCATCCGGACCGGGTCCGAGGCCACGAGGTGCGTGAAGACGTGCGGCAGCTCCGTACAGGGGAGCAGCCCTGGTGCTGAGCTGTCGCGCTCCTCGGGCTTCCCGCCGTGGCCGTCGACCAGGAGGATGCCGAGCCGGTCGGGCCGGGCGGCGGAGGCGAGCGAGGCGGCGATGGCCCGCAGCAGCTCGGTGCGCCCGCTGCCTGCGGGGCCCTCGATGAGCAGGTGGGGCCCCTCGTCGGCGAGATCGACGCTGAGGGCGCCCCGGGGCCCCGCCCCGAGCACGAGGACGGGCCGCCCGGCGTGCGGGGACGGCGGGGCCTGTGGCGCGGGGCCTGCGGCCGAGGGGGCTGAGGGGTAGGGCGTACGGCCGGAGTCCCGGGCGTCGGCCGATGGATACGGCGTACGGCTGGAGTCCCTGCCGTCCGCGCCGGGGTACGGCGTACGGCCCGAGCCGCGCGATTCGGCCGGGGGGTACGGCGTGCGGCCCGAGTCCCTGGAGTCTGCGCCCGGGTACGGCGTGCGGCTGGAGTCCCTGGTGTCGGCCGAGGGGTACGGCGTACGGCCCGAGCCGTGTGATTCGGCTGAGGGGTACGGCGTACGGCTGGAGTCCCTGCCTTCCGTGGCCGGGTACGGCGTGCGCCCCGAGTCGCGGTCGCCCGTCCCCCGGTACGGCGTGCGGCCCGAGGCCGGGGTGTCCTGGGAGCGGGGGTCGGTGGCGGTGCGCTGGGGGCCGACGCGGGGGCCCGTGCTGAGGGTGCGGCTGGAGCCAGGGGTCTCCAGGTCCGCCCGGGGCGGGGGAGCGGTGGCGGGGCGGGGCACGGAGGCGCCCGGCTGGTGCTCCGCCGTGGAGGCCCAGCGGGCCATCAGCGACGCCGGGGTCGCGCGGGCCAGACCCAGCTCGTCCAGCAGCCGGGCGGATGGCGGCAGCGCGGCCGTCGTCGGGCGGCCCGCCAGCGCGGCCGAACCCTCGTCCCGCAGCGGGGCCAGCGCCCGCCCGAACCGCTCGGCCCAGGCCGCCGACACCGCGTCCACCGCCGCCACCGTGCCGTGGCCCGCCGCCTGACCGCCCGCCGTGCGCAGCAGCCGCAACGCCGTCGCCACATCGCCGCTCAGCATCGCGACCGCCCCGCACTCGCGGAAGGCGATGGAGGCCCGGCAGGCGGCGTCGTACGTCGCGGCCACCGGGGAGGTCGGCGAGGCGGCCGGGGTCTCGGCGAGGCAGATCAGATGGATCCCGGCTGCCGCCCCCGCACCGGCCAGCCGGGCCGTCGTCTCGCGCAGGGCAGCCGTACCCGGGTCGCCGTCCAGGACGACCACCGTGTGCGGGCCCGTGTGCGCGCGGGCGGCTTCGGCCACTTCGGTACGGTCCAGATTCGGCCAGCCGGGACCGAGCGGGCCCTCGTCCAGGCGGCGGACCAGCTCCGCCGTCCGGGCGGCCGCCTGCTCACGGTCGTACGCGAGGAGGAGCCGGCAGTCCTGCCCGTGCATCGGGCGCAGATGGGGCAGCCACCCCAGCCAGGACCACTCGCGCCGCCGCTCGTCCAGGGAGCGGGAGCGGTCCGTGGAGATGAGGACGATCTCCAGGTCGAAGGGGGAGTGCAGGGCGGCGAGCTGCGCCACCGTGGCGCGGGCCAGCCCCGCCAGCCGGGCGCGCGGTCCGGCGAGCCCCAGCGAACCGGCCTCCCGCAGCCCCACCGTCACCGGCACCGAGGGCACATCGGCCCGGTCGGTCGTCCCGAGCCGCACCACCAGCGCCTCCGGGTGCCCGTCGTGGCGCTCCCAGAGCCGGGGCCCCGGCCCGAGCGCGGTCAGCAGCACGGCCGCCGGGTCCGGCCAGGTGCCCTCGGGCGCGGACGGCACGGCGGAGAAGGGGGAGAGGGGCGAGGCGGGGGAGGCGAGATGGCCGGAGCCGCCCGAGGAGGCGTACGGGTCTGCACCCGAGACACCCGGGGCGCCCGAGAAGCCCGAGCCGTCGGAG
This sequence comes from Streptomyces sp. NPDC059452, assembly GCF_042750035.1. Taxonomy (NCBI): domain Bacteria; kingdom Bacillati; phylum Actinomycetota; class Actinomycetes; order Kitasatosporales; family Streptomycetaceae; genus Streptomyces; species Streptomyces sp. NPDC059452. The sequence continues at coordinate 53,460 of NZ_JBHYVE010000028.1, read as the reverse complement.
GCCGGGGAGGAAGGGAACGCGTGGGAGGAGGAGGGTGAGCGGCCGGGCGAGGAGGGGGAGCGGCTGGGCAGGGCGGTGCCCGCCCCTTGCCACGGACCCTGGCCCGCCTGCTCGGCCCCTGCCCCTTGCCACGGACCCTGGCCCGACTGCCCGGCCCCTGCCCCTTGCCACGGGCTTTGATCCGACTGCCCGGCTCCTCGAGCCTGCTCCGCCCCCCGTGCCTGCTCGCTCCTGCTCCCACCGCCCTTGAGCCGCCGCGCCCAGGCACCTATCCCGCCCCGCCGAGGCGCCGCGCCCGGGCCGGCCGATTCCCGGCCGCCCGAGCCGTACGGGGTCTGTCCGCCCGAATCGGCCGCCTCCCAGCCGCCCGAGCCGTATGCGTCATGCTCGCCCGCGCCGTACGTCTCCCGTCCGTCCGCCCCGTACGGGTCTCGTCCGCCCGGGCCATAAGGGCCCCGTGCCTCCGCCCCGTACGGGTCTCGTCCGTCCGCGCCATACGGACCCCGTCCGCCGCCGTCACCCGCCGCCTCCCGCCCCCCGGCGGGCGTGCGCTGGTGCTGCGGCGGCACGTCGGGAGCTCCGCCGTGGGCAGGGCCGGGCTCCTGGCCTCCGTAAGCCATGGGTCCCTGGCTCCCGGCCGGGGCCCCCGGGCGGGAGCCAGAGGGCGACGACGGGCGCCCGTACGCGGAGTCCCGCCCCTCCTCGTCGCGCCCCAGCCGCTGGGCCGACGGCGGGGAGGAGGCCGACCGAGGGGAGAACGGAGCGTGCGGGTCCGTCTCGGCGCGGCTCACCCGCAGGTGGCCCTCGCCGTCCGGGGCCGTCGGCAGCGTCACCGTACGGGAGCCGGCCGTGAGCCGGAGGGCGGATTCGCCGAGCCGCAGCAGGGCGCCGGGCGGGAAGCGGACGGGCCGGTCGCGGACCTCCGTACCGTCCAGGGAGGTGCCGTTCGTGGAGCCCAGGTCGGCGACCGAGACGCGGCCGTCCTCCGCCACCGTCACCGCGCAGTGCAGCCGGGACACGTCCGGGTCGTCCAGCGGGACATCGGCCTCGGCGGAGCGGCCGATCCGGATCTGCCCGCCGTGCAGCAGGTGGACCCCGCCCGCGTCCGGCCCGGCGACCACGTGGAGCTGGGCCGGAACGGTGTCGTCCGCCGCCTCGTCCTCGCCGGGGAGCTGGAGCGAGAGCACCGCACCGTCCACCAGGGGCGGCTCACCGAGCGCGATGCGCTGGGAGTCCAGCCGCTCCCGCCCGGCGAAGAGCACCACCGCCCCGCCGCCCTGGGAGCCCTCGGGCCCCGCGACGGCCTGGGCCAGGCCGGAGGCGACCGCCGCCAGCGCGGTCCCGGCGGGGGCGGTGACGAGCACGTCGCAGGCGCGCGCCGGGGTCTGGCCGCTGCGCGGCGCGAGGACGGTCAGCCGGATCTGCATCGCCGTCGGCGGTCCCTTCTGCGCGGGGTGCCCGGCAGGGGAAACGCCCTGTGATTCCCCCCACCCGGCACGGACAGGTCGTCCGTACAGGTCGTCACGGACCCCGGGCTCCCGACCCGTCAGATCCGTGCTTGGAGGCATCCTCGCACCTGCCACTGACAACATGCCCGGCGGTCACCTTTAAATGATCTTGAATGGTCGGCTGTGGGCGCAAAAGTGCCTGCTTGCGTCCGGTTCCCGCCGTTCGGGGAACCGCTGGAGGGGTGTTACGGGGGTCGTCGCCGCCCTCCGGACAGGCGTACGGCACACCCGTTCGAGCCGTCGGCCTCCGCGCGGCAACCATCTGTCCGGTCTGCGCGTCTTCCACCCAAACGCGACCCCTCGGTGTCTTGTGCGGCGGCATTAGAGTGGGCCGGAACATCCGGGCGGGCCCGGGGACCGCAAGCACCACGATCAGCAGGGAGCGCATGACGTGCGGCCGGTAGGCAGCAAGTACCTGCTCGAGGAGCCGCTCGGACGCGGCGCCACGGGCACCGTCTGGCGAGCCCGCCAGCGGGAGACGGCGGGCGCCGAGGCGGCCGTCGCCGGTCAGCCCGGCGAGACCGTGGCGATCAAGGTCCTCAAGGAGGAGCTGGCCAACGACGCGGACGTCGTGATGCGCTTCCTGCGGGAGCGCTCGGTCCTGCTGCGGCTCACGCACCCGAACATCGTGCGCACCCGCGACCTGGTCGTCGAGGGCGACCTCCTCGCCCTGGTGATGGACCTGATCGACGGCCCCGACCTCCACCGCTACCTGCGGGACAACGGCCCGCTCACCCCGGTCGCCGCGTCCCTGCTCACCGCGCAGATCGCCGACGCGCTCGCGGCCAGCCACGCCGACGGCGTCGTCCACCGCGACCTCAAGCCCGCCAACGTACTGCTCGACGAGCGCGACGGCGGCATGACCCCGATGCTCACCGACTTCGGCATCGCGCGGCTCGCCGACTCCCCGGGGCTGACCCGGACGCACGAGTTCGTCGGCACCCCCGCCTATGTGGCGCCGGAGTCCGCCGAGGGCCGCCCGCAGACCTCCGCCGTGGACATCTACGGCGCGGGCATCCTGCTGTACGAGCTGGTCACCGGCCGCCCGCCGTTCGCCGGGGGCACCGCCCTCGAAGTCCTGCACCGGCACCTCAGCGAGGAGCCCCGCCGCCCCTCCACCGTCCCCGAACCGCTCTGGACGGTCATAGAGCGTTGCCTGCGCAAGGACCCCGACCAGCGGCCCAGCGCCGAGAACCTGGCCCGTGGTCTGCGTACGGTCGCCTCGGGCATCGGCGTCCACGCGAACGCGGCCCAGATCGCCGCCGCCGACGGGGTGGGCGCCCTGCTCGCCCCCGACCCGGCCCCCACGGCCGTCCCGGAGACCCCCGGAGCCGCCGACCTCACGCAGGTGCTGCCGAACAACGCGGGCTCGTACGACCCCGCCGCCGCCACCAGCGTGCTCCCGCAGAGCGGAGGCCCCGGCTCCAGCCAGGGCCACGGCAACCAGGGACCCGGCGGCCACGCCGACCCGACCGCCGTCATGCCGCCCGTACCGCAGCACCCGGACGGGCCGCCGCAGCCGGACGGCCCGCACCCCTGGCAGTCGCAGCTCCAGGCGGCCCGCGACCGCAACGACCAGACGCAGGTGCAGTACCTGGACCCGAGCCAGGACCCGCTGCGCCGCCGCCCCCAGCGCCAGGCGCCCCCGCAGCCTCCCCAGCGGCAGCAGCCCCCGCAGCGCAGGCAGCAGCCGCTCCAGCAGCAGTACCCCCAGCAGCAACAGCAACAGCAGTACCAGCAGCAGCAACACCAGCAGCAGCGCTACCAGCCACCGCCGCAGCAGCATCAGCCCCAGCCCCAGCGGCAGCAGTACGCGCCCCCGCAGCCACAGCAGCCACAGCAGCCCGCCCCGCGCGAACCGCGCCCGCCCAGGCAGCGCGGCGCCAACCCGATGCGCATCCCCGGCCTCGGCTGCCTCAAGGGCTGCCTGTTCACCGTGGTGCTGCTGGTCATCGCCGGCTGGCTCATCTGGGAGCTCACCCCGCTCCAGGACTGGGTCGCCCAGGGCAAGGGCTACTGGGAGGCGATCGGCGACGCGATCGGTACGGTCACCGACTGGATCTCCAAGATCGGCGAGGCCACCGGCGACTCCGGGGGCACGGGCGGCGCCTGACAGGCAACTCTGTCCCTTTGTCGACTTCTCCGGGTCGATTCGGCCCGGAGAAGTGCGGGTTGGCGCCATCCCGGGCACGCAGCACCCCGAACGCCGCGTAACTTTGTCGACCGGGGGTCCACCGCCAGCCGCTGAGGGAGCAGTCTTGGCACGGAATATCGGCAGCCGGTACACGGCCCACCAGATCCTGGGGCGCGGCAGCGCCGGCACGGTGTGGCTCGGCGAGGGGCCCGAGGGCCCGGTCGCCATCAAGCTGCTCCGTGAGGACCTCGCGTCCGACCAGGAGCTCGTGGGCCGCTTCGTACAGGAGCGCACCGCCCTGCTCGGGCTCGACCACCCCCATGTGGTCGCCGTCCGGGACCTCGTGGTGGACGGCAACGACCTCGCCCTGGTCATGACCCTCGTCCGCGGCACCGACCTGCGCACCCGCCTGGACCGCGAACGCCGCCTCGCCCCCGAGGCCGCCGTCGCGATCATCGCGGACGTCGCCGACGGCCTGGCCGCCGCCCACAAGGCCGGAGTGGTCCACCGGGACGTCAAGCCCGAGAACATCCTGCTGGACATGGAGGGCCCGCTCGGCCCCGGCGGCGCCCACCCGGCCCTCCTCACCGACTTCGGCGTCGCCAAGCTCATCGACACCCCGCGCCGCACCAAGGCCACCAAGATCATCGGTACGCCGGACTACCTGGCCCCCGAGATCGTCGAGGGCCTCCCGCCGCGCGCCGCCGTCGACATCTACGCCCTCGCGACCGTGCTGTACGAGCTCCTCGCCGGGTTCACCCCCTTCGGCGGCGGCCACCCCGGCGCCGTCCTGCGCCGCCATGTGACCGAGACCGTCGTCCCGCTCCCCGGTATCCCCGAGGAGCTCTGGCAGCTCCTGGTCCAGTGCCTGGCCAAGGCCCCGGCCTCCCGGCTGCGCGCCTCGGAGCTGGCCGTACGGCTGCGCGAGCTGCTCCCGCTCCTGGCCGGCATCCCGCCCCTGGACGTGGACGAGCCCGGCGGCGACGAGGCGGAGCAGCAGGCGCCCGCGTACGACGAGCAGCAGTACACCCCCGCCGCCGAGGAGCCCCGCCGCCGTGGCGCGGTCCCCCTGGTGCCCGGGTCCTCCCCGGACTCCAACCGGGACACCCACACGAGCATGCGCGTCCCCGCCCCCGACGAGCTGGCAGGCGGCCCCCTCGGCACCGCCCGCGCCCCGCGCGCCCCCGGAAAGCCGCGCCCCGGCTCCGCCCGTAACAAGGCGGCGGCCGTCCGCAAGCGCCGTATCACCCTGGGCGCCGCCGCCCTCCTGCTGTGCGCGGCCGTCGCGGTGGGCGGCTGGTTCGCGACGGGCGGCGGCGACGGGAACCCGGCGGGCCCCGCGGACAGCGAGAACTCGGCACCGGCGACCCCGTAGAAGCCGCTGCCCGGAACCGGTGCCGGAACCGCTGCCCGGAATCGGTGCCCCGGGCCGGTTTTCCCCTCCGGTTCCCGGGGGAGGGCAAGCTTCATCCGCCATGCCGTTACGCTGGACCCGTGGCAGTCGTCGATATTTCCGAAGAGCTGAAGTCCCTCTCCTCGACCATGGGGTCGATCGAGGCCGTCCTGGACCTGGATGCGCTGAGGGCGGACATCGCCGCGCTCGAGGAGCAGGCAGCGGCGCCGTCCCTCTGGGACGACCCGGACGCGGCCCAGAAGATCACCAGCAAGCTTTCGCACCTCCAGGCCGAGGTCCGCAAGGCCGAGGCCCTGCGCGGCCGCATCGACGACCTCGGAGTCCTCTTCGAGCTCGCCGAGGACGAAGGCGACGCCGAGGCGCTCGCCGAGGCCGAGACCGAGCTGGAGTCGGTGCGCAAGGCGCTCGACGAGATGGAGGTCCGCACCCTCCTGTCCGGCGAGTACGACGCCCGCGAGGCGCTCGTGACCATCCGCGCCGAGGCCGGTGGCGTGGACGCCGCTGACTTTGCGGAGAAGCTCCAGCGCATGTACCTCCGCTGGGCCGAGCGGCACAACTACAAGACCGAGGTCTACGAGACCGCGTACGCCGAAGAGGCCGGCATCAAGTCGACCACCTTCACCGTCCAGGTCCCGTACGCCTACGGCACGCTCTCCGTCGAGCAGGGCACCCACCGCCTGGTCCGGATCTCGCCCTTCGACAACCAGGGCCGCCGTCAGACGTCCTTCGCGGGCGTCGAGGTGCTCCCGGTCGTCGAGCAGACCGACCACATCGAGATCGACGAGTCCGAGCTGCGCGTCGACGTGTACCGCTCCTCGGGCCCCGGCGGACAGGGCGTCAACACCACGGACTCCGCGGTCCGGCTGACCCACCTGCCGACCGGCATCGTCGTCTCCTGCCAGAACGAGCGCTCGCAGATCCAGAACAAGGCGTCCGCGATGAACGTCCTCCAGGCCAAGCTCCTTGAGCGCCGCCGCCAGGAGGAGCAGGCGAAGATGAACGCGCTCAAGGGCGACGGCGGCAACTCCTGGGGCAACCAGATGCGTTCGTACGTCCTCCACCCGTACCAGATGGTCAAGGACCTGCGTACGGAGTTCGAGATGGGCAACCCGGAAGCGGTCTTCAACGGCGAGATCGACGGCTTCGTCGAGGCGGGCATCCGCTGGCGCAAGCAGAGCGAGAAGTAACCTCCGCCGTACGAAGGTTGGGCCCGGACAGGGACTGTCCGGGCCCAACCGCGTTGCGGGAGGGCCGTGGCGAGTTGGGGGGATACTGTGCCCGATGCGTCACAGTCGTGCTTCCGAATAGCCGTCAAGAACCCCCATAAGGGTGCGTACCGCACGGAACGGCCTTGACGTAATCCTTAGCTCTGGACAGGGTGCTAGAGCAGCATGCGTATGTCTGGGACAGGTGTGAACCGGGGGACGGGCGGGGTGACCACGACACGACGTGGGCCCTGCCGAAAGTGATTTCCCCGCAGGGCCGTGGCCCCGCATATGGCTGCTCCAATGACGAGATCAGCTACTGGGGGTAGCAACAGATGACGAAGAAGACGCGCGTTCGCGTCGCGCGGATAGCCGCTGGTGCGGTTATTGCCGCGGGTGCCTCGCTGACCGCCGCAGGTGCGGCGCAGGCGGTCGGCATCGGTATCGGTGTGGACTCCGGTGTCGCCGACGTCCAGGTCCAGGCAGACCTGGACGGCGACAACAACGGCACCGCCGAGGGCGCCGCCGGCGCCGTCGACCAGGGCCAGACGACGGGTGAGACGTCCACGACCGGTGAGACGTCCACCACGGGCGAGACGTCGACGACGGGCGAGACCTCCACCACGGGCGAGACCTCCACCACGGGTGAGACGTCCACGACCGGTGAGACGTCCACCACGGGTGAAACGTCGACGACGGGCGAGACCTCCACCACGGGTGAGACGTCCACGACCGGTGAGACGTCCACCACGGGTGAAACGTCGACGACGGGCGAGACCTCCACCACCGGTGAGACCTCCACGACGGGCGAGACCACGTCGGGCAACAACGGTGGCAACGGCAGTAACGGTGGCAACACCGGCGGCAACGGTGGCAACGGTGGGAACACCGGCGGCAACGGCGGCTCGGGCAACACGGGCGGCAACGGCGGCAACGGCAGCAACGGTGGCACCACTGGTGGCAACGGCGGCTCCGGCAACACCGGCGGCTCCGGCGGCGACGACGGCGGCTCCACCGGCACGACCGGTACCACCGGCTCCACCACCGCCGGCTCCGGCAGCTCCGGCTCCGCGACCGGTGGCGACGACGCCTGCACCGTCGAGTCCGGTGTCGTCGAGTGCGCCGACAACACGGGCCCCAACAGCGTCGGCAACCAGCCGGTCGAGCAGAGCAAGGGCAAGGAAGAGCTCGCCGAGACCGGTGCGGCCGAGACCACCTTCCTGGTCATCGGCGCCGCGACGATGATCGCCGGCGGCATCGGCTTCCGCATCCTGCCGCGTCTGGTCGGCGGCGGCGGCCGCACGGTCGCCTAGGTTCCCCGCCGGGGTTCTCCCCGCGCCCGGGGGCCCGCTGAACACCGCGTACGGGGGCGCCTGAGCCCCGTACCCGGTCCGGTACGGCACAGCAAGAGGCCCGGGAGGCCGCACAACGCCTCCCGGGCCTCTCTGCACGCTTCCGCGCCCGCAACCGCTCCGGCAGCCGTACGCGTACGTTCTGGACGTTCCGAGGCCCCTTCGGGCACAGATACGACCCAGCCGACCCCCGAGGGCCGTCCGGGTGCGGGGCGGGGCGGGTCAGGCGGTCTGGTGGGCCAGCAGCGCGAGGGCCGTCAGCAGCACGACCATCAGCGCGATCAGCATGGCGGGATTCATCCCGGCCAGCGGGCTCTGCCCCTGCTCCTCCAGCATCTGCTGCCGCACGGCACGGCAGACGCGGCAACGCCCCTCACTCACGGGGGACGCGCAGTTCGCGCACACCAGTCGGTCATAGGTCATGCGCATTCCTCCTCCCGCGCGGCGGAGCCGCTGACTGCTCTCTCTCCGCACAACGCTCCGGGAAACGCGACCGTTCCCCCCACCACTGTGCCAGCTCCCGCCGTTTTCGGCGCGGCCCGCCGGACAAGGGACGGTCCGACCCGGTGCGTACCGGGCGGCGATCCGTCATAAATCGCCCATTGCCGGACGCCGCCTGCACGCGTGAGCCCGGTTCGCGTATGGTCACGCTCACCTACTCCCGGCCGACCGTGGTGCATCCGTGATCCGATTCGACAACGTCTCCAAGACCTACCCGAAGCAGACCCGACCGGCTCTGCGCGATGTCTCGCTGGACATCGAGAAGGGTGAGTTCGTCTTCCTGGTGGGCTCCTCCGGCTCCGGCAAGTCGACCTTCATGCGGCTGATCCTGCGCGAGGAGCGCGCCAGCACGGGCATGGTCCATGTGCTCGGCAAGGACCTCGCGCGGCTGTCCAACTGGAAGGTGCCGCAGATGCGCCGCCAGCTGGGGACGGTCTTCCAGGACTTCCGCCTGCTGCCCAACAAGACCGTCGCGCAGAACGTGGCCTTCGCCCAGGAGGTCATCGGCAAGCCGCGCGGCGAGATCCGCAAGGCCGTGCCCCAGGTGCTCGACCTCGTCGGCCTCGGCGGCAAGGAGGAGCGCATGCCCGGTGAGCTCTCCGGTGGTGAGCAGCAGCGTGTGGCGATCGCCCGGGCCTTCGTCAACCGTCCGATGCTGCTGATCGCGGACGAGCCGACCGGCAACCTCGACCCGCAGACCTCCGTCGGCATCATGAAGCTGCTGGACCGGATCAACCGGACCGGCACCACCGTGATCATGGCGACCCACGACCAGAACATCGTCGACCAGATGCGCAAGCGCGTCATCGAGCTCGAACAGGGCCGTCTCGTACGCGACCAGGCGCGCGGCGTCTACGGCTACCAGCACTGATCGAGGGGCCCTCGGGCCCCTCGCGCATTTCGAGCATCGAGTACTGAAAGGACGCCATGCGCGCCCAGTTCGTCCTGTCGGAGATCGGCGTCGGTCTCCGTCGCAACCTCACGATGACCTTCGCCGTCGTGGTCTCCGTCGCCCTCTCGCTCGCCCTGTTCGGGGGCGCGCTGCTGATGCGCGAACAGGTCAGCACGATGAAGGACTACTGGTACGACAAGGTCAACGTCTCGATCTTCCTCTGCAACAAGAACGACGCCAAGGACATGCCCAAGTGTGCCAAGGGCGCTGTCACCGCCGAGCAGAAGAAGCAGATCAAGGCCGACCTGGAGAAGATGGACGCCGTCCAGAAGCCGGTCCACTTCGAGACGGTCGACGAGGCGTACAAGCACTACCAGGAGCAGTTCGGCGACTCCCCGATGGCGGGCAACATCACGCCCGACCAGATGCAGGAGTCGTTCCGCGTCAAACTGAAGGACCCACAGAAGTACAAGGTCGTCGCGACGGCCTTCGCGGGGCGGGACGGGGTGCAGTCCGTCCAGGACCAGCGGTCCATCCTGGACAACCTCTTCGAGCTGATGAACGGCATGAACGTCGTCGCGATCTACGTGATGATCCTGATGCTGGTCATCGCGTTGATCCTGATCGTCAACACCGTGCGCGTCTCCGCGTTCAGCCGGAGACGTGAAACAGGGATCATGCGCCTGGTGGGGGCCTCCGGCTTCTACATCCAGGCCCCCTTCATCATGGAGGCGGCCGTCGCCGGTCTCATCGGCGGTCTGCTGGCCTGCGCGATGCTGCTCGGCGGCCGGTACTTCCTGATCGACGGCGGTCTCGCCCTCCAGGAGAAGCTGAACCTGATCAACTTCATCGGCTGGGACGCGGTGCTGACGAAGCTGCCGCTGGTGCTCGCGATCGGCCTTCTGATGCCGGCCGTCGCCGCTCTCTTCGCGCTGCGCAAGTATCTGAAGGTTTGAGTGCTCCCCCCGGCAGGAGCCGGGGGGATTCCTGGCTCACGCTGCCCGGCAGCCCGGCGGGCTGTCAGGTCTTCCGCGATCGGCACCAGCCGGGTCCAGACCGGCCCGGACGAGCATCACGCGTGCGGAGTTCTTGTCCCTGGGGGACACGGCTCCGCACGCGGTGCAGGTGTAGGTACGTTCCGACAGCGGAAGTGCGTGCTTGGTTCTCGCTCCGCAGCGTCCGCAGTCCATGGTGGTGTGGGCGGGGTGCACCAGATGCAGCGTGCGCCGGTGCTTGCGCGCCATATTGATCAGTTCGCGCTTGGTGGCCGAGATCGCCGCGTCGGCCGCCTTGCGGACCATTCTCGACCGGGCGAGGAACTTCGGCCTGAAGTCCTCCACCGCGAGCAGGTCGAAGTCCGTCACGACCTTCTTGGCCCACTTACGGGCGGTGTCCTGCCGCTGCCGGGCGATCTTCCTGTGCACCTTCGCGGCGTGCCGCCTGGCGCGCCGGTACCCCTTCGACGCGGCCCGGCCGCGCTGAGGTTTCCGCCGAGCCATCCGTCGTCGGTGCTCGGCCAGCTCTCCGGCAGCCTTCTCTCCGTGCCCGGGATGGGCGAGATCGTGAGCGTCGCTGGTGGTGGTCGCCGTCTCCTTCACGCCCCAGTCGATACCGATGCTCCGGCCCGTCTCCGGCAGCGGCTGGGGCACGGCCCGGACGACGAAGGACGCGTACCAATGGCCGAGGGGGTCACGGTGGATACGGACGCTGGAGGGCCGGTCGGGCAGATCGCGAGACCAGACCACCGTCAGAACGATGCCGCCCGCGAGGTGCAGACGCCCGTCCTTGAGGCGGAAGCCGCGCCGGGTATAACTCAGCGTCGGGGCCGACAGATCCTTCTTCTTGAACTTGGGCATCCCCGCACGCCGCTTGACGGGTAACCGGGCCTTGATGTCCTTGAGGCCCTTGGTGCGGGCCCCGGCGAAATCGCGGATGATCTGCTGCTGCGGCACGCATGCGCCCCGGCGCAGCCACTCCTGCCCGGCGCGCCAACCGGTCAGCAACCTGCCCAACCGAGCAGGGCCACACACGTCTCCGGCCTTGTGTGCCGCGCGGGATTCCGCGACGCACTGGTTCCACACCCAACGGCACCTGTCCCATTCGGACATCAGCGCGGTGAGGGAGGTGGACGACACGCGGAGTCGGTACGTGTACCGGGCATACCCGGCATCCTCGACCTTCGCTGGTGTCGTCATGATGCGAAGGTAGTGCCGGTATGTCGCCAAGCGCGGACGAATTCCCATATTCGTCTGATCGCAGGTTCGGCGCGGTCCATGGTGACGTACGCCTCCTGGGGCGCACGGTCGATCACCCGTGCGCCCCAGGAGGCTTGTCCTAGACTCGGCGCCATGTCGGGTTGTTCGCACCGCTTCCGGCCCCGCGGCCTCTGCCGCGGGGCGGCCCTGACATTGGTCTTCGGGTGTGTCCTCGCCACGGGCGCGGCGACCGGTTCGCTGCCGCAGGACCCCGACCCCGTACCCGAACTCCCGGCGCGTGCCGTCGCCTCGACCCTCGCCCCGGTCGACCGCGAGGAGATCGAGGACGCGGCGGCGCGGGCCGCGGCCGATGGGAAGTCTGTGAAGGAGGCGGCCGGGGAGGTCGTCAGCCGGAGCGGGGACCGCTGGGGGGCGGTCTACGACGAGCGGGAGTACGAGGAGTTCGAGCAGTCCCTCGACGGTTCGTACCTGGGCGTCGGCCTCTCCGCCCGCCGCACCGAGGGCGGCGGCGTCGCCGTCTCCCGGGTCCAGCCCGGGGGCCCCGCCGACCGGGCCGGTATCCGCGAGGGCGACCTGCTCCGCACGCTCGACGGCCGCCGGGTGGACCGGAAGCCCGTCCCCGAGATCGTCGCCTTACTCCGCGGTGACGGTACGGGGGCCGGGGAAGGCTCCCGCGTCGTCCTCGGTCTCGTACGGGAGGGAAAACCCTCCACGCAGACGCTGGAACGGGCCCGGCTGACCCCCGAAGCGGTGACCGTGAGCCGCCTGGGCACCGGCCCCTCCTCGGCCCTCCTCATCAAGGTGGCCGCGTTCACCAAGGGAACGGGCGAAGAAGTACGGGACGTGGTCCGCGAGGCCCCCCGGAACGCCGGGATACTCCTGGACCTCCGTGCCAACTCCGGAGGCCTGGTCACCGAGGCCGTCACCGCCGCCTCCGCCTTCCTGGACGGCGGCCTGGTCGCCACGTACGACGTACGCGGCGAGGAACAGGCCCTCTACGCCGACCCCGGCGGCGACACCGAGCGGCCCGTGGTGGTCCTGGTGGACGGCGGCACGATGAGCGCGGCCGAGCTGCTGACCGGCGCCCTCCAGGACCGGGGCCGCGCGGTCACCGTCGGCTCGCGCACCTTCGGCAAGGGCTCCGTGCAGATGCCCAGCGAGCTCCCGGGCGGTTCGGTGGCCGAGCTGACCGTGGGCCACTACCGCACCCCGGCAGGCCGCAGCGTCGAGGGCACGGGCATCACGCCCGACCTGGTGGCGGACGAGCGGGCCCAGCAGCGGGCCGAGACGGTATTGAGTGGCCTCGGGGGTGGGTCGTAGTGCGAAAATGACCGCACTATGGCTAAGGAAAAAGACACCGGGCGCAAGATGATCGCGCAGAACAAGAAGGCGCGGCACGACTACACCATCCTCGACACCTACGAGTGCGGCCTCGTGCTCATGGGCACCGAGGTGAAGTCCCTGCGCATGGGCCGGGCCTCCCTGGTCGACGGGTTCGTCCAGATCGACGACCACGAGGCGTGGCTGCACAACATCCACGTACCCGAGTACGTCCAGGGCACCTGGACCAACCACGCGGCCAAGCGCAAGCGCAAGCTGCTCCTGCACCGGGCCGAGATCGACAAGCTGGAGTCCAAGTCCCAGGAGACCGGCCACACCATCGTGCCGCTCGCCCTGTACTTCAAGGACGGCCGGGTGAAGGTCGAGATCGCGCTCGCGAAGGGCAAGAAGGAGTACGACAAGCGGCAGACGCTCCGCGAGAAGCAGGACACGAGGGAGACGAACCGCGCCATCGCGGCGGCCCGCAGGCGGCAGCGCAGCGCCTGATCAGGGCCTGAGGAACCCCTGCGGGGGAATACGCTGGCATCGTCCGCCGTTGGTCACGTACGATGGGCCGTGCACCTCACCGAAGGCGCACGTTTTGAAAAATACACATGGGGATGATCGGTTTCGACAGCGGATGTCGAAGCAGGGGAAGCGAGTCGAGGAAGCGGCAATGATCTCGTAAACCATATGTCGCAAACAATAATCGCCAATTCCAAGCGCGATTCCTCCGCCTTCGCCCTTGCTGCCTAATTAGCAGCTAGCGAAGACTCTGCGGAGTGTCAGCCCGGGGGTGATCCCGACCCGGATCCTGGCATCAACTAGGGATCTAAACTTCTCGGCCCGGCCACGGGGCCGAGAAGGAAATCAAACAGTGGCTGAGCCTGTCGGAGGCTTGTTCGCGTGACCTCCGGGGCCGAGAAAAGCGTAGCGAACTGCACTCGGAGAAGCCCTGGTTCCGCACCGTTGGACGCGGGTTCGATTCCCGCCATCTCCACAATTCCCATGTAGGCCGTTGCCCCGTGAGTTCGCTCGCGGGGCAACGGCTTTTTTTCATGCCCTCTGCCTTCAGGCATTCACCACTCACGCCATTCGTCGGCCTCCATGACGAGCGACGGGTGCCCGGCGACATGGGCCAGCTCTTCGAGTACGAGACCGATGTCCTCGCGCTCCTCGGTCTCGATGACCCAGCCCGCGGCCTGGTCGGCGATGTTGAACCACTGCACCAGCGACTTCAGTACCTTGCGCACGGCGGGCTTCCGGGGCTTCGGTCCCAGGTCCCGCAGCTCACGGCAGGCCTTGTGCACCCGCCGTACCGCCGCCCGCCGGAACGCGGCCGGGGGAAACGGCGGCGACGGCGTCCACCGCTCGAACGGCGTCTCCGCGAGCAGCTGTTCCCAGGTGAGCCCCGCCAACCGCGCCGCGTACCGCGCCCTTTCCGCCTCCGCCGCGCGCCGCCGCCGCTCCTCGACCGCCTCCTGCTCCCGCAGCAGCGCCTCCCGGTCGTGCGCCCACCGCCACTCGCCCTCCACGTCACTGTCGGCCAGGGCGAGCGTGGAGAACGACGTGCCGACGCTCCGGGGGGAGACGTAGGGGGCGGCCAGCTTCGTCTGCTCGGCGGTGAGCGGGACGGTCCCCAGCGCGGTGAGGTCACTCAGCCCGGTCGTGTCCTCCACCCCGCACGCGAACACCGCCGGCCTCCCCGTGTGCGCGAACCGCCGACGCCGCAGCACCCGGTGTTCCCGTACCTCCTCCAGCGTCGGCATCCGGTCCCACACCCCGTCGAACACGGCCACGACGATCACTTCCGGCGCCCGCGCGACCACCGCGAGAGCGCCGAAACGCCCTGTCTCGGCCGGGGAGTCGGGGTGGAGCGGCGACGTACGGAACGCGAACACCGCGCCGGGTTCGATGTCGATCGGGCTCTTCGGGCTTCTCTGCGCTGCGGCCATTGGGTCACCCTAAGGGCCGCCTATGACACCGCCTGTGACACCGCCCATGACAAGGGCCGGACCCCACGGACTGCGCTCCGTGCGGCCCGGCCCGGTCGGGGGCGGGATGCCGTCAGCTCCCGTACGCGTCGCCCTTCACACCGTCGGTGAAGGCGGCCCACTGGGCGGCGCCGAAGTGGAGGCGGGGGCCGTGCTGGTTCTTGCTGTCGCGGACTGCTCGGCCGCCGTCGGAGAGGGGGGCCACCTCCACGCAGTCGCCCAGTTGGCCACTGCCGGTGGCTTTGATGAAGGGACCGGCGACGGTGGGGGTGCTGGGCAAGGTGACTCCCTCGGTCTGCTCGCGAGTAGGTCAGACAGCAGTCTTCACGCTGTCGGTGAAAGCCGTCCACTGGGCGGGGCCGAAGTGGAGGCGGGGGCCGTGCTGGTTCTTGCTGTCGCGGACTGCTCGGCCGCCGTCGGAGAGGGGGGCCACCTCCACGCAGTTGCCCTGCTGACCGCTTGCGGTGGCCTTGACGAACGGGCCGACGACGGTGGGGGTGGCGCTGGTCATGATGGGTTCCTCTTGTCTCGTTCTCGGCGCATCAGATCCATGATGTCGGTGATGCGCGTCAGTGAATCTGCCGGGCTCAACGCGCTGGCCCGGAGGTTGTTGAACGCGTCGGAGAACGCGCCGAGCTGTCCGGTCTGGTCCATGAACAGCGTCCCGGTCAGGTTCTCCACGCACGCGATGCTGGGGTCCGTGGGGAAATCGAAGAGTACGAACGAACTCTGTGCACCCGCGTGCGCGCCCGCCTCGAACGGCAGCACCTGCAACGTGATGTTGCTCCGCTCCGTGAGGCGGACCAGGTGGTTGAGCTGGTCCAGCATCACCGCATAGCCGCCGACCACCTGGCGCAGCGCGCCCTCCGTCACGATCGCCCAGATCTTCGGGGGCTGTTCGCGGTCCAGGATCGACTGGCGCTCCATCCGCACCGTGATCAGCGAGTCCGCGTGGCCGGGCGGCAGCACCGCCGGACCCGCCGTGATGATGTGGCGCGTGTAGTCCGGCGTCTGCATCAATCCCGGCACGATCATGCCCTCGAACGTCCTGATGCCGACCGCCGAGCCCTCCAACCCGATGAAGTCGCTGTACTCGCGCGGCAGCGCGTCCTCGTAAGCGATCCACCAGCCACGGGACTTGGCGTCCTTCGCCGCCTCCACGAACGCGGTGATCTGCTTCTCGTCGGTGACGTTGTAGAGCGCGAGCAGGGCCTTCAAGTCGGTGCGGGAGACGCGGACGTCGCCGCTCTCTATCCGGCTCATCTTCGACTGGGAGAAGCCGAGTTCGGTGCCGACCGCCTCGGCCGTCAGGTTGGCCTTGCGGCGCAGTTGCCGCAGGTCCGAACCGAGTCGGCGGCTCCTGATCGTCTGGCCCATCACGCTCCTCGAATGTGTCGGTGCTCAGTCTGCCCGCTGCTCCGGGGGGAGCGCTAGCAAGTAGATATGCATACATGCGAAAGGGTACTTGCAGATCGGGAGTATGCGGCGCTACGGTGTCCCTGTCGGTCACGGAACGTCATTCCATGATGGCGAAGCGTGGCAACGCCCGTGGTGCGAGCTGGGAACTCGCCTGCCCGCACCACATGCCGAGAGGTGAACTCTGGTGTCCAGCGAAGAGCCGACCTTTACCTTTCCCGTCGCCGAGGGGTCCGTCCGGGCGGCTAGAAAGTCTGTACGCGGGGTGATGGCGGGCTGGGGGTTCGCGGGCGAGCTCACGGAGACCGCCGAGCTTCTCGTCAGCGAACTCGTCACCAACGCCGTCCTGCACGCCACGGGCAGCCCCTCCTGTCGCGTGACCTGTGCGCGTTCCGCAACTGCTTTCACCGTGACCGTCGTTGACCAGGGCGGCGGGATGCCGGCCGTCCGGTGCGGGGACCTGAACGCCACCTCGGGGCGGGGGCTGCTCCTGGTGGAGAGCCTTGCCGACGACTGGGGCGTACGGGTGCTGCCGCAGGGCAAGGCCACGTACTTCGTCCTCTCCGTACCGCCGCCCCCGGACGGCGCCCCCTCGGGCGGAGGCCCCCGCGCTCTGGAGGAGCCACGTGGCAGACAGGCCCAGACCGGCGACGGGGACCACCCCGGGGCTCCGCGTCCCGCTGGTCCCGGGGGAGCCGGCCGCGTACGTCCTGCTCTTCGGCCCGCACGGGGAGCGGCGCGAGGCGCTCACCACCGCACAGCTCATGTCACTCGTCGTGGACGCCGGAGAGCTGGGGTTCGTGCTCTCGGCGCCCCCGCGCGATACGTGACGGGTCAAGTCCCCGTGTCCGTAACCCTCTTACCGTCGAAAGGCTGATCCCCATGTACCACCACCACCCCGCCCAGGCCGCCGCGCTCGTGGAAGGCAACCTCGCCGCCAAGGACCTCGCCGAGGCGCTCTCACAGGCCGGTTTCTCCCTGCCCTCCCTCTACGGAGACTTCCCCACCATCACCGACGGGGCCCTCGTCCACCTCGGCGGCGCCTCCGCCGAGGTCGTCCGCGACCTGGCCGCCTGGATTCGCGAACGGGTCTGAGGCGCCGCACCCTGTCGGCCCGTTAACCGGTCGCGCCCCGCGGGCCGGGCCACTACCTTTCCCCTCCGGGTGCCCGGGTCTGCCGGGCGCCGAAGGCGAGGGCGAGGGGAAGCCGGGCATGGGAACCGCAGGCGTACGGACGGATCGGCTGGGGCTGTTGCTGGCGCAGTTCGACCAGGCCCGGGAGACGGCCCAGGTGCGGCTGACCGGGCTCAGTGACGCGGAGTACCTGTGGGAGCCCGTGGACGGGTGCTGGTCGGTCCGGCCCAGGGAGGAGGCGGTCACGCCTCGCGCGTACGGGCCGGGGGCCTGGGTGATCGACAAGGGGGCGCCGGAGATCCCGGCCGGTGAGTACGCCGAGGTCGCCCGGCAGGCCGCCGGGGGCATGTCCGTCGCGAAGATCGCCGAGGACTGGAGCGTGAGCGTCGAGCGGGTCGAGGAGGTCCTCGCCCATAGCGGAGAGCCGGAACCCGACGTCGTACCCGTCACCACCATCGCCTGGCGCCTCGGTCATCTGCACTCCGGGTTCGCGGGCCAGTGGGAGTGGTCCTTCGGGGAGCGGAGGCGGGAGCCGAGGCTGATGGTCGACTTCAGCCCCTCCGCCGATCTGGCGCTGGAGCGGTTCTGGGCGGCGCTCGACCGCTGGCGCGAGAGCATCGGGGCCGTCACCGAGGAGCAGCTCGACACCGTCGGCTTCTCGCAGTATCCGTACGGCTCCGATCCCGACGACCCGTTCGTCAGCGTGCTCTTCGGGGCCAACCTCGAACTCATCCATCACATGGCTGAGATCGCGGTTCTTCGTGATCTGTGGCGGGCTCGTTTCTAGCCCTCCGGGGGCCTTACTGCTTTCGGTTCCAGCTCGCCCACAGGCGCGCGTACGGGCCGTCCGCCGTCAGCAGAGCCGTGTGGGTGCCGGACTCGACCATGCGGCCCGCGTCCATGACGACGACCCGGTCCGCGCGGGCCGCCTGGCCGAGGCGGTGGGCGATGACGATGCCCGTACGTCCGGTGAGCGCGGCCGTCGCCGCGTGCTCCAGCAGGTCCGCGTCCTCCGTTCCGGCCTCCGCCGTCGCCTCGTCCAGCAGCGCCACCGCCGGGGCCGCGAGAGTGAGCCGCAACAGGGCGAGGTGCTGGGCCTGGGCGGCCGTGAGGGGGTGGCCGCCCGCGCCGACGTGCGTGTCCAGGCCCTCGGGGAGCGCGTCGAGCCAGGCCGTCGCGTTCAGGTGGTCGGCCGCCGCGCGGATCGCGGCGTCCGTGGCCCCGGGCGCGAACAGGCGGAGATCCTCCGCGACCGTGCCGTCGAAGACATGGACCTCCTGGCTCACCAGGACGGCCCGGCGGCGGAGTTCGGCCGTCGGGAGGCGGTCGAGCGGGGTGCCGTCCAGCAGGACCCGGCCCGTGTCGGGGGTCAGGAGCCCGGCCGCGATCTTGGCGAGTGTCGTCTTGCCCGCGCCGCTCGCCCCGACGACCGCGACCGTCTCGCCCGGTTCCACGGTGAGCGTCACCCCGTCGAGCGTGCGGCGGCGGCCGGGGGCGTAGCCGTACGAGATGTTCTCCAGGGTCAGCCGCCCGGCCGGGGGACATGTCCTGCGTGGTTCCTCCCCGGCGCTCGTGTCCGGTGCGGGGAGTGCGAGCACCCCCACCAGGCGCGCCAAACCCGCCCCCGCGTTCTGGAGTTCGTCCACGTTGGAGAGCAGCACGCCTATGGGGCCGAACAGTTGGTGGAAGTAGAGCGCCGCCGCCGTGGCCGCGCCCAGCGTCACCGCGCCCGCGCCCACCAGGTGGTAGCCCACGGCGAGGACGGCGGCCAGGCCGATGAACTCCGCGAGGTTCAGGAGCCCGTAGAACGTGGTGCGCAGCCGTACCGCCCGCAGTTCGTGGCCGATCGCGTGCTCGGAGGTGGCGGCGATCGCGGCCCGGTGCCGGGGCTGGGCGCGCAGGGCCGTGACGGTGTCCGCCCCCGTCAGGGTCTCGATGAGCTGCTGGCCGCGTGCCGCCTCCGCTTGGCGCGCGGACCGGTAGACCGGGCCCGATCGGGCCAGGAAGCGGCGCAGCGCCACGTACTGCACCGGGGTCGCCACCAGCACCGCGAGCGCGAAGCGGGGGTCGATGACGCCGATGCCGACCAGTGTCAGCGCGATCGTGAACAGCGCGGTCACGAAGGCCGGAAGCACCCGCCCGATGACCGTGTTGACCGCCTCGGCATCCCCGGCGACCCGGGACACCAGGTCCCCGCTGCCCGCCCTCTCCAGTACGGCGGAGGGCTGGGCCACCGCCGTGGCGAAGACCTCCTCGCGCAGGCCTGCCAGCGTGTGCTGCGCGGTACGGGCCAGCAGCAACTGGCCCCACCAGCCGAGCCCGACGCCCGCCGCCGTCGCCGCGACGATCCCTGCGGCGGGAGCGAGGAGCGCGGACCAGGGGCGGCCCCCGGCCACCGCGTCGACCATCGTGCCGAGCAGGGCCGGTACGGCGAGGGCCGAGGCCGTTGCGGCGAGCAGGACCAGGACCGTCGCGGTGAGCCGCACGCGGTGGCGGGCGAGCAGGCGGAGGGTCGTGCGGGCGGTCTCGCGGGGTGTGGCAATGGGGAGTTGGGACACCATGCGCTCCGTGCCGCTGCCGCTGGTCGTCTTCATCGGGCGGTCTCCACGGCCACCGGCTCCCGCGTCAGGTCGTACACCCGGTCGCAGGCGCTCAGCAGAGTTGGGCTGGTGGTGATCAGGACGATCGCCCGGTCCGCGTGTCCGCGCAGTGCCCGTGCGATCCGGTCCTCCGTCACCGTGTCCACCGAGGTCGTCGGTTCGTGCAGCACCAGCACGGGTTGTGGCTGGTGCAACGCCCGTGCCAGCAGCAGCCGTTGGCGCTGGCCGCCGGAGAGGAAGCGGCCCCCCTCGCCCACCTGCGAGCCGAGCCCGTCGGGGAGGTGGGTCAGTACGTCGTCCAGGCCGGACGCGGCGATCGCCGTCGCGCACGGAGTGCTCTCCGTGACCAGGTTCTCGGCGACCGTGCCGGTGAAGACGGCCGCACTGTGCGGGGGTGCGTGGACCGTTCGGCGTACGTCGTCGGGGGAGAGGCCTGCCGCGTCCCGGCTCGGGAGGGGGCCGGGCCACTTGCTGTTATCGGCGTGTGTGCCGGTCATGGGCACGGTCATGGGCACGGGCACGCCCACCGTGTACTGCCCCGGCTCCGGTGCCCGGCGGCAGGCGGCCAGGGCCGACAGTTCCTCGGCCGTCGCGCCGGTAGCCCGGACCCCGATCAGCTCGCCCGCCCGTGCGGTGATCGTCACCGTGCCGTGGCGCAGGGCGAACAGCGGTGTCGGTTCGCTCACTTGGTGCCCCGGAGGGGTCTCCCGTACCGCGTACGGCTCCGCCAGCAGCTCCGCCAGCCGATGTGCCGAGCCCCGCTTCGCGGCCACGGAGGCGCCGAAGAAGCCCAGCGTCTCCATCGGGCCCGCCACCACCTGTGCCAGCCCCACCGCCGTGACGAACTCGCCCACGGTGAGGCGCCCTTCGAGCGCGTGCCAGGCCGCCAGCAGGGCGATCCCGGCGAGGAACGCCCCGGAGGCCGCCGAGTTGAGCGCCGTCAGACCGGCCAGCGAACGGACCCGGCGCAGCGCCGCCCGCATCGAGCTCCGGCTCGCCTCCCGGTAGCGCAGCGCCGCCGTCCCCTCCGCGCCGAACCCCTTGAGCACCCGGAACCCGGCCGTGAAGTCCGTCGCCAGGGCCCCCGCGCGGGCGGCCTCCCGCTGTTCGGCGTAGACCCGGCTCTCCAGCGGACCGCTCAGCAGCTGCAGGGCGGCCAACTGGACGGCCGTGGCGGCGAGTACGACGGTGGCGAGCTGCCACGAGATGAGGAAGAGCGAGAGCGACGCGGTGAGCAGCCCGGCCAGCGCCGCACCCTGTTCGGCGATCAGCCAGGAGACACCGGAGACGTTGGAGGCGTCCGAGGTGGCGACCGTGAGCACCTCGCCGGGCGGCCGGCGTCCGGCCGCGCCCCGGGGGTGCAGGACCCGGTCCGCCGTCAGCAGGCGCAGATCGTGCTCCCCGTACACGTACACCCCGGTCGTCAGGCGCGAGCCCGTCCGCCAGCAGAGGATCAGCGCGCCGAACAGGGCGCCCAGCGCGGCCAGCAGGCCCAGCAGCGCCCCCGGGTCGTTCCGGCCGATCGCGCGGTCGATGACCACCCCGAGCAGCACCGGCACCAGGGCCTCCGCCACCTGGTGCCCCGCGAACCCGGCCCCGGCCACCGCCAGCCGTCGGCCGCGCCCCGATCCGAAGGAGGTCCGGCGCACGAGGGCGTCGGCGGACGGGGAGGGGCATCCTCTTCGCGCTGTACGGCTGTGAGCGCTGGGGGGAGGGGCGGGGGCGAGGGGAGTGATCACCGTTCCACGCTAGGAAGCGGAACCCGGTGGCCACAAGAAGGTATCGTGACAGGCTATGCCGGTAAAGCGACACACAGAAACACCGCAGAGCTCCGCCGTACGCCTCTGGGGCGCCCCCACCCTGGAGCGCGACGAGTGGACCGCGTCCGTGGAGACCGACGGGCCCAAGGTCGAGCCGCGCTGGCTGCTGACCACCGGGACCTTCCCCACGCCCGAGCCGACCGAGTGGGCCGAGACCGCGCACCAGGAGCACGAACTGCTCTGGTCCACCACCGGCAACGTCACCGTGGAGGCCGCCGGGCATCTGTGGCTGGTGCCGCCCAGCCTCGGGATCTGGCTGCCCGCCGGGATGCCGCACCGGGTCCGGGCGAGCGCGGGCGCCGTCACGTACGCCACGTTCCTCAGCCCGGAGCTGGTCACCGTCGCATGGTCCACCGTCGTGGGCATCCCGATGAGCAGGCTCCTGCGCGAGCTGCTGCTGCACAACCAGAGCGAGGAGATGGGCACCGACGAGCGGCTGCGCCTCCAGCGGGTGGGGGTGGACCTCATCCGGCCGGTCCGGGCGGCCTCGCTGGACATTCCGCTTCCCAAGACGCCGGAGCTGCTGACCATCGCGGAGCGGATCATCGCCGACCCGGCCGACGACCGGACGACGGAGGAGTGGGCGCGGATGATCGGGCTCAGCGGACGGACGCTGATGCGCTGGTTCCAGCGGGACACCGGGGTGAGCCTGACGCAGTGGCGCATTCTCGTCCGTGTCCGGTCGGCGCTGATCGACATCGCGGCGGGCAAGCCGGTCGTGGCCGTCTCGCGGCGGCTCGGCTATGCCAACCCCAGTACGTTCATCGATCTCTTCCGGCAGGTCACCGGCCATACGCCCGCCGCCTACTTCCGTTCGGTGAATGGAGTGCCCGAGGCCACCCTCTGAAGCGGTGCGTGTCGTGAAACCGGGACAACGTGTCGCCATACCCTCATGGGAACTGCGGTAACTTCCTTAGGTAAGCCTGCCCTAACCGGTTCGTTTCGGCCATTCCTCGGCCGTCGGACAGGGGTCCCCGAAGGAGTCCGATGACTGCCCGCCGCCCTTCCGCTTTCCTGTCGTCCCGCAGGCGTCTGCTCGCCGTCGCGGCGGTGAGCCTGGCCGCCGTCCTGGGGGTCAGCTCCTGCTCCGCGAGCGGCGGCGGAGCCGGAGGAGGCGGGGAAGGCGGCGGCCCGGCGGGCAAGGGCTCCGCCACCCGTACGGTCACCGACATCGCGGGCAGGGTCGAGGTCCCCGCCGAGCCGAAGCGGATCGTCTCCGTCGACTTCTACTCGCCCGCGACCCTGGTCGACCTCGGGGTGAAGCCGGTCGGCGTCGTCGAAGGGTTCGACAGCGACGACCCGGACCTGCGGCCCAAGCGGTACCACGACGCGCTCAAGGACACCGCCACCGTGGGGACGTACTACGAGCTCAACACCGAGGCCGTCGCCCAGCAGAACCCCGACATGATCTTCGCCGAGACCCGGTTCCTCCGTAAGGGCGAGCTGAAGCGGCTCCAGGGCATCGCCCCCGTCGTCCAGCTCGACGCGGCGGGCATCGGCGCCTGGAAGGAGCGGACCCTGATGATCGGGGCCGCCGTCGGCAAGTCCGAGGAGATCGAGAAGCAGTCGGCCGTCTTCGAAAAGCGGGCCGACGAGCTGAAGAAGAAGTACGCGGACGTCCTGGAGAAGAACAGGATCGCGGTCTTCGCCTACGGCCAGGACCAGACGACCTGGGGCACCTACCCCGCCGGGCACTTCTACGTGCCGGTGTGGGACGCGGTGGGCGCGAAGTTCCGGCCCTTCACCGAAGGCGAGCACAAGGGGGTCGAGGGCTCGGTCAGCGAGTGGCTCTCGCTGGAGCAGATCGGCAAGCTCGACAACGCCGACATCCTCGTCTACGCCTACGGGGCAGGGGACTTCGTCGACAAGACGCTCGCCAAGAACACCGTCTGGAAGAACCTCCCGGCCGTGAAGAACGGCATGGTCTTCCGCAACATCCCCGCCTCCGTCGTCTCCTCCTTCGAGTGGGGCACCGAGAGCCTGGACGCGCTGGACGGCGTCCTCGCCGAGATCAGTGAGAAGGCCAAGGCATGACCGGCTCCGCATGCGTCGTCGCCGAGGTCGTCCGGGCGGTGCCCCTCTCGCCCGGCATGGTCCGCCTCACCCTGCACAGCGAGAGCCTGGGCGGCTACCCCTCGACCCGGGTGGGCGATGAGTACGTACGTGTCCACTTCCCGCCGGAGGACGGCGAGTTGGTCATCCCCGACGTCGACGAGGACGGCGACTGGCACTACCCGGACGGGTACTACCCGCACATCCAGCCCTACACCCTGCGCCGGTTCGACCCCGAAACCGCCGAGGCCGACATCGACTTCGTGCTCCACGGGCACGGCCGGGCCGGGAGCTGGGCGGCGCGGGCCGCCCCCGGCGACCGGCTCCTCTTCGGGCCGCCGCGCTCGCTGTACGAGGCACCCGGCACGACCGCCCGGCAGGTCTTCGTCACCGATGCCACCGGACTCCCGGCCCTCGGGCGGCTGTTGGAACAGCTCGACCCGGCCACGCACGCCGTCGCGGTCGTCGAGATCGCCGATGCCTCCCACCGGATCGAGCTCACCAGCCCCGCCCGCCTGGACGTGCGCTGGGTGGCGGGGCGGGGCAACGGCGTGGGCCCCAGCGCGATCACCGAGATCCTGCGCGGCCTGGACCTCGCCCCCGGGACCTATGTATGGGTGGCGGGCGAGTCCGGCGAACTGCGCCATGCCCGCCGCTACTTGCGCCACGAACTGAAGCTGCCCGCCGAGTGGTACCAGGTCATCGGCTACTGGCGCCACCGGCAGGAGGAGTGGCTGGAGAAGTACGAGGCCATCGACGCCGGAACCATGGCCGAGCTCAACGGCATCCGGGAACGCACCGAGGACGAGGAGCTGCGCCGGGACCTGTACGAAGCGGGGCTGGAGCGGCTCGGGCTATGACGACCACCCTCTCAGCCGGGGCCGACACCGGAACCGAAGGGGCCGAAGCCGAGGCGCGGGCCGGGGCGGCCGGGCGTCAGGCCCGCCCCGGGCTCGTGCACACCAACTCCGGCCGGGCCCTCGGACTCCTGGTCGCGCTCGCCGTCCTCGTCCTGGCCCTCGCCGCCTCCCTGGCCGTCGGCGCCCGGTCCGTACCCCTGCCGGACGTGTGGCGGGCGCTGACCGCGTACGACGGGTCCGAGCACGCCTTCATCGTCCGCGAACTCCGGCTGCCACGCGCCCTGTTGGGGTTGATGGCCGGGGCGGCGCTCGGCGTCTCCGGGGCGCTCATCCAGGCCCTGACCCGCAACCCGCTCGCCGACCCGGGCATCCTCGGCGTCAACGCGGGCGCCGGGTTCGCCGTCACGGTCGGCGTCGGGTTCCTCGGCCTCTCCTCGATCGGCGCCTACCTGTGGCTCTCGTTCGTGGGAGCCGTCGTCGTCACCGCCCTCGTGTACGTCATCGGCTCGGCCGGGCAGGGCGGCGGCACCCCGATCCGGCTGACGCTGGTCGGGGTCGCGCTCGGCGCCGTACTCGCCGGGGTGTCCTCGGCGATCACGCTGCTGAATCCGGACGCGTTCGCCAAACTCGTCGGCTGGTCGGCCGGTTCGCTCGCCGGGCGGGACTGGCACATCCTCTTCACCGTCCTGCCCTTCATCGGCGCGGGGCTGCTGCTCGCGTTCCTCGCGGCCCGGCCCCTGAACGCGGTCGCCCTCGGCGACGACCTCGCCCAGTCGCTCGGCGCGAACCTCGCCCGCACCCGTCTCCTGGTGATCGTCGCGGTGACCCTGCTCGCCGGGTCCGCGACCGCCGCCGCCGGTCCGATCGGCTTCGTCGGCCTCATGGTCCCGCACGTGGCCCGCTGGTTCATCGGACCCGACCAGCGCTGGATCATCCCGTACACCGCCCTCTGCGCGCCCCTGCTGCTGATCGCCGCCGATGTCATCGGCCGGGTCGTGCTCTCCCCGCAGGAGCTCCAGGCGGGCATCGTCACCGCGTTCGTCGGCGCGCCCGTCCTGATCCTGCTCGTCCGCCGCAAGAAGGTGAGCGGGCTGTGAGGCCGAACCCAACTCCCGTAAGCAGTAAGGCCGTCGACTTCGGGCGGCCCGCCCTCGTCACCCGCACCTCCCGCTGGTCGTTCCGCCTGGACGTGCGGACGGCCGTCAGTTGCGCGGTCCTGCTGCTGCTCACGTCCGCCACCGTGGTCGTGACCCTCGCCTTCGGTACGTACGAGATCCCGCTCGCCGATGTCGTACGGTCCCTGCTCGGCGGGGGAACGGGCGCCACCCGCACGGTCGTCGTGGAGTGGCGGCTGCCCCGGGCCCTGCTCGCGGTGCTCCTCGGCGCGGCCCTCGCCGTCTCCGGGGCCATCTTCCAGTCCATCACCCGCAACCCGCTGGGCTCGCCCGACATCATCGGCTTCTCCTCCGGCTCGTACACCGGGGCGCTCGTCGTGCTGCTGCTGACCGGCGGCGGCTACTACCAGGTGGCCGCCGGATCGCTGGCCGGGGGAGTGCTCACCGCGTTCGTGGTCTTCGTGCTCGCCTACCGCAGGGGGGCCGCCCAGGGGTTCCGGCTGATCATCGTCGGCATCGCCGTCTCCGCCATGCTCGGGGCGTTCAACACCTGGCTGGTGCTCCGGTCGGACATCGAGGACGCCATGCTCTCCGCCGTCTGGGGCGCGGGCTCGCTCAACAGCCTCGGCCACGAACAGCTCCTGCCCGTCCTCGGCCTCCTCGCCCTGCTCATCCCGCTCGCCGTCGCCTGCGGACCGGCCCTGCGCGTACTGGAGTTGGGCGACGACGCCGCCGCCGCGCTCGGTACGCGCACGGAGGCGGTGCGGCTCGTCCTGGTGGTGCTCGGGGTCGCGCTGATCGCCCTGGTCACCGCCGCCGCCGGACCGATCGCCTTCATCGCGCTGGCGGCCCCGCAGATCGCGCGCCGGATCACCCGGGGCTCCTCGGTCGCCCTGCTGCCGTCGGCGGTGACGGGGGCCTTCCTGCTGGTGCTGGCCGATCTGGTGGGGCAGCGGCTGTTCGCCCCCGTCCAGCTGCCCGTCGGCATCGTGACCGTGTCGATCGGCGGCCTGTACTTCATCTGGCTGCTCGTGCGGGAGGCCCGCCGGACGTGAGCCCTTCAACCGATCACCGGAGAGACCTCCCTGTCATGACTCAGCTCCCTGCTCAGCTCCATGAGGCGCCTGTGGCCGATCCCGCCTCCCAAGTGCGCCTGCGCGCCGAGGACATCACCATCGGCTACGACCGCCGGACCATCTCGGAGAACCTCTCCGTGGAGATCCCCGACGGCTCCTTCACCGTGATCGTCGGCCCCAACGCCTGCGGCAAGTCCACGCTCCTGCGCGGGCTTTCGAAGCTGCTGCGCCCCAGCACCGGGCAGGTGATCCTGGACGGGCGGGCCATCACCTCGTACAAGGCGAAGGAAGTCGCCCGCAGGCTGGGCCTGTTGCCGCAGACCTCGCTCGCCCCGGACGGCATCACCGTCGCCGACCTCATCGCGCGCGGCCGCCACCCCCACCAGAAGCTGATCAAGCAGTGGTCGCGGGAGGACGAGGCGGCGGTCGTGCGGGCGATGGCGGAGACGAGCACCACCGCACTCTCCGCCCGCCCGGTCGACGAGCTGTCCGGCGGGCAGCGGCAGCGGGTCTGGGTGGCGATGGTGCTGGCCCAGGAGACCCCGCTCCTGCTGCTCGACGAGCCGACGACGTTCCTGGACATCGCCCACCAGATCGAGCTGCTGGAGCTGTTCCGGCGGCTCAACCGGGAGGGCCGCACGCTCGTCGCCGTCCTCCACGACCTGAACCAGGCCGCCCGCTACGGCACCCACATCATCGCCATGAAGGACGGGGCCGTCGTCGCGGAGGGGCCGCCCGCCGAGCTGATCACCGAGGCCCTGGTGGAGGAGGTCTTCGCGCTGCCCTGCCGGGTCATCGAGGACCCCGTGGCGCACAGCCCGCTCGTCATCCCGCTGGGCTCGGCCGCCGACGGCCGGACGTCCCCGCCGCCGCGATGACCAGGGCGAGGGCCGCCGCGACCGTCGGGGCCGCGTAGCCCGGGACCGTACCCGCGTGCTCCACCAGCCAGCCGCCCGTCGCCGCCCCGGCCGCCACCCCGCCCAGCAGTGCGGTGACCGAGAGCGTCATGCCCTCGTTCAACTGGCCCGGTGGCGTGGCGCGTTGGATCAGCGTCATGCCGGTGACCATGGTGGGCGCCGTCGCCGCGCCCGCGAGCAGGAGGCAGAGCGCGAGGACGGGCAGGGAGGCCGTGGCGGTGGTGGCGAGGAGGGGGAGGGACATCAGCGCCGTCATCCCGGTCAGGCAGAGCAGCAGGCGGCGCCGGACGTTCCGGGCCGGGCGCAGCGAGCCGTAGAGCAGTCCCGCCGCGCAGGAGCCCGCCGCCTGGAGCGCCAGGATCGCGCCCCCGGCATGGGCGATGGAGACGACCTCCAGCGCCCCGAACACCGCCCCCGTGGCCAGGAAGACCGCCAGCAGCGCGGGCATGCCCGGCGTACGGAGCGGGGAGACGGCCGTACGCGTACGGGGGGTCGGCGGCGGTTCCGTCGCGCGCTGGGCGGCGAAGACCAGGACGCCCGTCAGCAGCAGGAAGGCGCCCACCAGCGTGCCCGCCTCCGGGAACAGGCCCGCGCACAGCGTCGCCGCGAGGACCGGGCCCAGCATGAAGCAGAGCTCGTCGGCGGCCTGCTCGAAGGAGTTCGCGGTGTGCAGGGCCGCCGGGTCGCCCCGGTGGAGGTGCGCCCAGCGGGCCCGGGACATCCCGCCGGTGTTGGGGGTGGTCGCGGTGGCGGCGTACGCGGCGAAGAGCGTCCAGGCCGGGGCGTCGTAGCGCACGCAGAGCACCAGCGTCAGGGAGCCGAGCACGGCGAGTACGGTCGCGGGGACGGCGATCCTGGCCTGCCCGTAGCGGTCCACCAGCCGGGCGGTGAAGGGCGCGACGACGGCCGTCGCGGCGAGCCCGGTCGCGGTGACGGCCCCGGCGAGGGCGTACGAGCCCCGGGACCCGGCGATCATGATGACCGCGCTGACGCCGAGCATCCCCATCGGGAGCCGGGCGATCAGGTTGCCCGCGGTGAAGGCCTTGGCGCCGGGGGTGGCGAGGAGGCGGAGGTAGGGGTTGGCCCGTATCTCCTGGGGTGCCGACCGCTCCCGTACGTCCTGGGGCGACGACCGCTTCCGCACGTCCTGGGGCGACGACCACTCCCGTACGTCCTCCGGAACCGTGCGCGGGGCCGCGACCAACTGACCCCCGGCGACGGTGAGCAACGCGGTTGTGGGAGGGGCGGAGGGGTGAGGAGCAGCAGCAGGGGATCTCGGCATGGGGACAGGCTCTCCGTGACCCGCCGCCCCGGTCCAACACCTTCTTCCCCCTCATTCACGCACTGCTGTTGTGAATGCCCCGCCGCGTTGTAGATTCGCCGCGTGCCCACCCCCGACACCGCCCCCCGTCTCCTGCGCGCCTTCCTCGCCGTCGCCGAGGAGCTGCACTTCACCCGGGCCGCCGCCCGCCTCTTCGTCGCCCAGCAGGCGCTGAGCCGGGACATCCGTCGGCTGGAGCGCGAGCTGCGGGTGGAGCTGTTCGTCCGCACCACCCGGCAGGTCTCCCTCACCCCGGACGGCGAGCGGCTGCTCCCGTACGCGCGCCGGGTGCTCGACGCGCACGCCGGACTCGCCGGGGCCTTCAGCGGCGGCCCCGCCCGGCCGCTGCTCGTCGACCTGAACAGTGAGGGCATGACCGCCGCCCGGGTGCTGGAGCGGGCCCGTGAGCTCGCGCCGGAGTGCGAGCTGATGGCGCGGTTCGAGTCGGGGCTGACCTGGGCCGCCTCCGAGATCCTGGCCGGGCGGCTGGATGTCTCCTTCGGCCGGGCCGCCGGGCTCGCCCCCGGGGTGCTCGCCCGGCTCTCCGTACAGCCGGTGCGGTACGAGCCGATGGCCCTGATGCTGCCCGCCGCTCATCCTCTGGCCGGGCGCGAGGTCATCCCCCTGTCCGAGCTGTCCGGGACGACCGTCTACGCGGGGGCGGGCAATGAGCGGACGCGGGAGTGGACGGACCTTGCCGCGCTGTTGTTCGCGGAGTGGGGCATCGAACTGGCCCCGCCCGTGCCTCTCGCCGTGGGTGTGGCCGAATTTCAACGGGTCATGGCAAAGGGAGGCCATCCCGTTCTGGCCGTGGTGGAGTTCCCGCCGCTGCCGGGGACCGTGGTGCGTCCACTGGTCGGTCCTCTTCCGCTTTCGCCGCTGGCGCTGGTCTGGCGCAAGGGGCTCGACCATCCCGGGGTAGATGCCCTGCGTAGGGCTACTGACCAGTTGGTTAAAGAGAATGGGTGGCTCGCGCCGCCGCCCGGGGCATGGCTGCCGGAGGGCGATCTGTCACTGATGCGCAACCGTTCCTGATCAACTCCGTTCAGGGGCACTTGGGCGTCAATGTCGTGCGCTACATTCATCGTCCGGGTGCATGAATGCCAGTTCCCGTTGACGGGTGGGGTCCTGCTCAACAGTAAAGAACCGGTCAATTTTTGGCGCCTGTTCCGTTGAGTGGGGGATGGGCTACACCTGTGGAAAACTGGCGCGAAGGTGCCCGAAGCGGGCACACGCACGAACCCAACGACGTCACGGTCCCGTTGGACGGTCTGGGACGGCAGCTCGCCGAGCTGCCCGGCGAGCCCGCCCCGCCGGACAGCTCCGACAGCTCCGACGGCCCCGTCTTCGTCGACGAGAGCGGCCGCCGCAGCAAGACCTACCGCCGCCTCGGCTGGGTGGTCGCCTCGCTCTGTGCCGCGTACGCCGTGACGCTGGTCTTCGCCGTCCTCGGCGGCAACTCCACCGCCCCCTGGCTGCCGCTCTCCGAGCCGAAGGAAGAGGCGAAGGCGGAGGAGGCCGAGGTGCGGACCGCGCCGAGCGAGACGGCCGACCCGGTCGAGGGCTCCGACGCGACACCGGCCCCCTCGGGCTCCGCCGCACCGCGCCCGACGGCCTCCGGCGGCGCCACCGCATCGCCCGGCACCGTCCTCGTCCCCGCCGGGGCCACCGGCCGCCCCACGGCCTCCGCCTCCCTCGTGCCGTCGGCCGACAGCAGCAGCGGAACCGGCGGCGGCGACGCCACCGGGAAGCCCGCCCCGTCGACCCCGGTCACCAAGCCGTCCGTCCCGCCGACGCAGTCGAGCCCCGAGCCCGAGCCGCCCGGTGAGACCGAGCAGCCCCCCGTGGAACCCTCCGAATCGCCGGTGCAAGAAGAAGGCACTCCGTAAATGACACACCCCGCCCCGCGGGGCAGGCACGACCGGTCGAAGCCGACCGGGGGCCCGCACACCGGACCTCAGGTGCCCCCAGGTCCGCGCACCGCACGCAAGCAGAACGCACGCAAGCAGGACGCACGCAAGCAGAACGCACGCAAGCAGAGCGTGCACCGGCAGAACGCGCGCAAGCGGAACCGGCCGCGCAAGAAGCTCCCCATGCGCTACCTCCTGCCCGTCACGCTGCTGGTCGCCCTGCTCGCCATGCTGATGCTGCGCGGTTACGTGAACAGCGAGATCCTCGCCGACCACCGCGTCCGGCCGCCCGCGCCCACCACCCAGGTGCCGGACGAGGTCCTGACCGGCGGGCCCGTCATCGACGCCCGCGCCGGCGGCGAGGTGAAGACCCTCTCCGTCCCGGACCGCCGGGTCGTCCTCACCTTCGACGACGGGCCCGACCCGGTCTGGACGCCGCGCGTGCTGGACAAGCTGAAGGAGTACGACGCCCACGGCGTCTTCTTCGTCACCGGCACCATGGCCGCCCGCCACCCCGGCCTGGTCCGGCGGATGGTGGACGAGGGCCACGAGATCGGGCTGCACACCTTCAACCACCCCGACCTCTCCTACCAGTCCACCGGCCGCATCGACTGGGAGCTCTCCCAGAACCAGCTGGCCCTCGCGGGCGCCGCCGGGGTGCGCACCTCGCTGTTCCGGCCGCCCTACTCCTCGTACTCCGCCGCCATGGACAACAAGTCGTGGCCGGTCACCCGGTACATCGGCAGCCGCGGCTACCTCACCGTCGTCAACGACACCGACAGCGAGGACTGGAAGCGCCCCGGCGTCGACGCCATTGTCGAGCGCGCCACCCCCAAGGGCGGCAAGGGCGCCATCGTCCTGATGCACGACTCCGGCGGCGACCGCTCGCAGACCGTGGCCGCGCTCGACCGGATGCTCCCGGACCTCCAGGAGAAGGGCTACACCTTCACCCGGCTCACCACCGCGCTCGACGCCCCCAGCGCGCACACCCCGGTCACCGGGTTCGCGCTCTGGAAGGGCAAGGCGTTCGTCTCCGCCGTCAGCGTCTCGGAGAAGGTCACCGGCGTCCTGGTCATCGGCCTCGCCGCCATCGGCGTGCTCGTCCTGGCCCGGTTCGGGCTGATGCTGCTCCTCTCCTTCCTGCACGCCCGGAAGGTCCGCCGCAGGAACTTCACCTGGGGCGAGCCCCTCACCCGTCCGGTCTCCGTCCTCGTGCCCGCGTACAACGAACGCGAGTGCATCGAGGCCACCGTGCGCTCGCTGGCCGTCAGCGAGCACCCGATCGAGATCATCGTCATCGACGACGGCTCCACCGACGGCACCGCCGACCTCGTCGAGGCGATGCGGCTGCCGGGCGTACGGGTGGTGCGACAGCAGAACGCGGGCAAACCGGCCGCCCTCAACAACGGCATCCGGCACGCCCGTTACGACATCGTCGTGATGATGGACGGCGACACCGTCTTTGAACCGGCCACCGTCCGCGAGCTGGTCCAGCCCTTCGCCGACCCCCGGGTCGGAGCCGTCGCGGGCAACGCCAAGGTCGGCAACCGGGACTCGCTGATCGGCGCCTGGCAGCACATCGAGTACGTGATGGGCTTCAACCTGGACCGCCGGATGTACGACGTCCTCGGCTGCATGCCCACCATCCCCGGCGCCGTCGGGGCGTTCCGCCGCGAGGCCCTGGAGCGGGTCGGCGGGATGAGCGAGGACACCCTCGCCGAGGACACCGACGTCACCATGGCCCTGCACCGGGACGGCTGGCGCGTGGTCTACGCGGAGAACGCCCGCGCCTGGACCGAGGCGCCGGAGTCCGTGCAGCAGCTCTGGTCGCAGCGCTACCGGTGGTCGTACGGCACGATGCAGGCCATCTGGAAGCACCGCCGCGCGGTCATCGAGCGCGGGCCCTCGGGCCGCTTCGGACGGGTCGGGCTGCCGTTCGTCTCCCTCTTCATGGTCGTCGCCCCGCTGCTGGCGCCCCTGATCGACGTGTTCCTGCTGTACGGACTCGTCTTCGGCCCGACCGGCAAGACCGTGGCCGCGTGGTTCGGCGTGCTGGTGGTGCAGGCGGTCTGTGCCGCGTACGCGTTCCGGCTGGACAAGGAGCGGATGGTCCACCTGATCTCGCTCCCGCTCCAGCAGATCCTGTACCGGCAGTTGATGTACGTGGTGCTGCTCCAGTCGTGGATCACCGCTCTCACCGGAGGGCGGCTGCGCTGGCAGAAGCTGCGCCGGACCGGGGTCGTGGAGGCGCCCGGCGGGGTATCGGCGCCGCGCCGGGGCAACGAGGGCGCCGAGGCCGCTGCCGGGCGGAGGCCTGTCGGATGACCTCTGCCACTGTGCCGTCGGGGCCGCCGTCGGGGCTGTCTTTCGGGCCGTCTGCCGGGTCGTCTGCCGGGCCGTCTGCCGGGTCGCCTGCTGCCGAGCCGGCCGGGATGCCCGCCCCCGCCGAGAAGCCCGGCCGGGACCGCTATCTCGACCTGCTCCGGGCCGTCGCCCTGCTCCGCGTGGTGATCTACCACGTCTTCGGCTGGGCCTGGCTGACCATCCTCTTCCCCTCCATGGGCGTGATGTTCGCCCTGGCCGGTTCGCTGATGGCCCGCTCGCTGAGCCGCCCCGCGTGGGGTGTCATCCGGGGCCGGGTCCGCCGTCTGCTGCCGCCCATGTGGGCCTTCGCCGTCGTCGTCGTACCGATGATGTTCGTCCTGGGCTGGCAGCCGGTGAAGGAGGAGGGCCTGTGGTGGTTCGCCAAGCTGGCCTGGTACGTCTTCCCGGTCGGCGCGCCCCCGTACCCCTGGATCAGCGGTGACAACGCCGGTCTGCTGGAGGAGACCTGGGCGGTGCAGGCGGCGGGCCCGCTCTGGTACCTCCGCGCCTACCTCTGGTTCGTCCTCGCCTCGCCCCTCCTCCTGCGGGCGTTCCGCAGACTGCCCTGGGTGACCCTGCTCGCCCCGCTCGGCCTGACCGCCGTGATCGGCACCGGCCTGGTGAAGATCCCCGGCGAGACCGGCAACGCGCTCACCGACTTCGCGGTCTTCGGCTCCTGCTGGGTCCTCGGGTTCGCCCACCACGACGGCCTGTTCAAGGAGGTCCCGCGCTATCTCACCGTCTCGCTGGCCGCCATCGTCATGGGCTTCGGGATCTGGTGGGCCTCGGGCCATCTCACCGAGGACGGCTGGGACCTCAACGACATCCCGCTCGCCCAGGCGGCCTGGTCGCTCGGGTTCTGCGTGATCCTGCTCCAGTACGCCCCCTCCTGGCGGGAACTCCCCGGCAGGCTGGCCCGTTTCGACCGGCTGGTCACGCTCGCCAACAACCGGGCCGTGACGATCTACCTCTGGCACAACCTGGTGATCCTGGCGACCATCCCCGTCATCGACCTCCTGTGGAAGATCCCGTTCGTGGACGCCCACCTGGGGTCGACGGTGGAGGCCATGTACACCCTGCTCATGACGCTGGTGGTCTGGCCGCTGATCGGGCTGGTGATCCTCTGCGTGGGCTGGGTGGAGGACGTGGCGGCGAAGCGCAGGCCCAGGCTCTGGCCGAACGGGCGGTCCTAGGGGCGCATCTCACCGGGCCGCCCCCGGCCCGGTGAGAGCAAGGTTGCCCACCGGTCACCTCACGGCACCGCACCGAAACGCGCGCTCCCTAGCGTCGGGGGACAGGACCCCGGCCACGGCGTCGGGCACCTCACCCCGACCCTGTGGAGGCGCGTCATGGCAGGCCGTTGGATCGAAACGTGGGAGCCGGAGGACGAGACGTTCTGGCGGGAGAAGGGCGAGCGCGTCGCCCGCCGCAACCTCTGGTTCTCCGTGCTCTCCGAGCACATCGGATTCTCCATCTGGACGCTGTGGTCGGTGATGGTCCTGTTCATGGGACCGGAGTACGGCGTCGACGCGGCCGGAAAGTTCTTCCTGATCTCCACCGCGACCCTGGTCGGGGCGCTGGTGCGGGTGCCGTACACGTTCGCCGTCGCCCGGTTCGGCGGCCGCAACTGGACGATCTTCAGCGCGGTGAGCCTGCTGGCGCCGACGCTGGCCGCGTTCTGGGTGATGGAGCCGGGGACCTCGTACGGCACGTTCGTGGCGGTCGCCGCGCTCACCGGGATCGGCGGCGGCAACTTCGCCTCCTCGATGACCAACATCAACGCCTTCTTCCCGCTCCGCGAGAAGGGCTGGGCGCTGGGCCTCAACGCGGGCGGCGGCAACATCGGCGTCCCTGTCGTCCAGCTCGTCGGCCTCCTGGTCATCGGCACCCTCGGCGCGGCCCACCCCCGGCTCGTGCTCGGGGTGTACATCCCGCTGATCGTGGTGGCCGCCGTCTGCGCCGCGCTGTACATGGACAACCTCCGGCCCGTACGCAACGACACCGGGGCCGCGCTGGAGGCCGCCCGCGATCCGCACACCTGGATCATGTCGACGCTCTACATCGGCACGTTCGGCTCGTTCATCGGCTACAGCTTCGCCTTCGGCCTGGTCCTCCAGACCCAGTTCGGCCGCACCCCGCTCCAGGCCGCCTCGCTCACCTTCATCGGCCCGCTGCTGGGCTCCCTGATCCGCCCGGTCGGGGGCCGCCTCGCCGACCGGCACGGCGGTGCCCGGATCACGCTGGCCGCCTTCGCCGCGATGGGGGCCGCCACCGCCATCGTCATCCACGCCTCCGCCACCGCCTCCCTCCCCGTCTTCCTCGTCGGCTTCACCGCCCTGTTCGTCCTGACGGGGCTCGGCAACGGATCGACGTACAAGATGATCCCGGGCATCTTCCACGCCCAGGCGATCGAGAAGGGGCTCGACGGCGAGGCGGCCGCCGCCCACGGACGGCGGCTCTCCGGCGCGGCCATGGGGTTCATCGGGGCCGTCGGCGCCCTCGGCGGCCTCGCCATCAACCTCGCCTTCCGGCAGTCCTTCCAGACCTCCGGCACCGGCACCGCCGCCTTCTGGTCCTTCCTCGCCTTCTACGGGGTGTGCTCCGCGATCACCTGGGCGGTATACCTTCGCCGCCCCGCGCCCGTACCCGCGCAACCCGCGAAGCCGCAGATCGGTTACGCAGAGGTGTAGGGAGCGACGGCCCGGCGACGAGCGACGTAACGGCCGGGAAATACGGGGGTACCGAGCCTGTCACGCACCCTTGGCAGTCTCGGGCCTCCGCACATCGCGTACGAGGGGCACCACATCGCGCACCAGCGTGATCACCTCGCACACCAGCGGGACCACGGGAGCCGGGGAACACGCCATGAGGGACGACGACACGACGCACGGCCCCCTCGCGGGGTTCACGGTCGGGGTGACCGCTGCCCGCCGCGCCGAGGAGCTCGCCACCCTCCTCAAGCGGCGCGGCGCCGCCGTCCAGCACGCCCCCGCCCTGCGGATCGTGCCGCTCGCCGACGACAGCGAACTCCTCACCGCCACCCGGGAGCTGATCGACCGGGCCCCCGACGTGGTGGTCGCCACCACCGCCATCGGCTTCCGGGGCTGGGTGGAGGCCGCCGACGGCTGGGGCATCGGCGACGCGCTCCTGGAGCGGCTGCGCGGCGTCGAACTCCTCGCCCGGGGCCCCAAGGTCAAGGGCGCGGTCCGGGCCGCCGGGCTGACCGAGGCCTGGTCGCCCGGGTCCGAATCGATGGCCGAAGTCCTCGACCGGCTCCTCGGCGAGGGCGTCGAGGGCCGCCGCATCGCCCTCCAGCTGCACGGCGAACCGCTCCCCGGCTTCATCGAGTCCCTCCAGGCGGCGGGCGCCGAGGTCGTCGGCGTCCCCGTCTACCGCTGGATGCCCCCGCAGGACATCGCCCCGCTCGACCGGATGCTCGACGCCACCGCCGCCCGCGCCCTGGACGCCGTCACCTTCACCAGCGCCCCCGCCGCCGCCTCGTTCCTGGGCCGAGCCGAGGCCCGGGGGCTCCTCCCGGAGATCCTGGGGGCGCTGCGGGACGACGTCCTGGCCGCCTGCGTCGGACCGGTCACCGCCCTCCCGCTCCAGGCCCGGTCCATCCCCACCGTCCAGCCCGAACGCTTCCGCCTCGGCCCCCTCGTCCAACTGGTCTGCGCCCAACTCCCCACCACCGCCCGGGTCCTGCCCATCGCCGGCCACCGCGTCGAGATCCGGGGCCACGCGGTGCTCGTGGACGACGAACTGCGCGCGGTCCCGCCCGCCGGTATGGCCCTCCTGCGCACCCTGGCCCGCCGCCCCGGCTGGGTGGTGGCCCGCGCCGACCTGCTGCGCGCCCTGCCCGGCACCGGCACCGACGAGCACGCGGTGGAGACGGCGATGGCCCGGCTGCGCTCCGCACTGGGGGCGCCCCGGCTGATCCAGACCGTCGTCAAGCGCGGCTACCGGCTGTCGCTGGACCCGGCCGGGGACACGTCGTACGGGAGGTGAGCAGCGCCGTACGCCGGAGCGGCCTCCGAGCGGCCCGGCGCCTCGCGCACATGGAGATGGCCGTCGAGCGGGAACTCCGGCGGCCGGGCGCTCAGCAGCTCCGCGAACGTGTACCCGCACTTCTCCGCCACCCGGCAGGAGGCCACGTTGTCCACCTGGTGCAGCAGATCGAGCCGGACCAGCCCCTCCCCGGCGAAGGCCGTGAACGCCCAGTCGGTGAGCGCCTCCAGGGCCCGGGGCGCCACACCCCGGCCGCGCGCCCGGGCCGCCGTCCAGTACCCGACCTCGGCCCGCCCGGGGTCCGGTCCTGGCCGCTTCAGCGTCAGGTTGCCGACCAGCTCCCCGCCCCGGGCGGTGTCCGTCACGGCGAAGCTGAACCGGGTGCCCGACTCCCACCCCTCGCGCTGCGACTCCAGCCAGTCGGCGGCCTCCTGAGGTGTGGAGACGGGCAGCCACACCCACTGCCGCATCACCGGGTCGTCGTACGCCTCCAGCAGCGCCGGTACGTCCTCCTCGCGCCAGGGGCGCATCAGCAGAGCGTCGGCCGTGAGCGTGAAGGGTCCGCTCTCCGTTCCCCTTGTTCCCCCGTGTTCTTCCATGGCCGTCACGGTAGCGGGGGTTACGGGCGGGCCCCGCCGGGGGCACTCTGGAGGGTGGTATCCGACCGGGGACCCCGAGGCGGTGACAGGCGCATGGCAGCGGGCAGGGGCGCGTACGTGTGGCGGTTCGACTCCGGCCGGATCTGCCTGGACCTGGTGGCCACCGGGTCCGGCGGCAGGGGGCGCGGCGGCCGTGAACAGCTCGACGGACCGGGGAGGCTCGCCGACTGGCTGACCGCCGCCCGGCTCGTCCCGCCGGGCACCGGACTCGGTGCGCTGGACGCCACCTGGCTGACCCGCTTCCGGGAGTTGCGGGCCGATGTGGAGCGGTTGATGGCGGCCCAACTGGCTGCGGGGAGCGGCCGGGACGGTGCTGCGGTGCCTCAACTCGGGTGCCAGGGCGAGGTGCAGGCCCTGGAGCGGGTCAACTCCCTTGCCGCAGAAGCCCCGCCGGGCCCGCGCGCGGTGCGGGGGGAGGGCGGGGCGCTGGTACGGACCCTGAGCGCCGAGCCCGACTGCGCGGGGCTCCTGGCGGTCGTGGCGCGGGACGCGGTGGACCTGCTCACCGACCCGGTGGCGCGGGGCGCGCTGCGCCGCTGCGCGGGCGGGGCGTGCGACCGGCTCTACCTGGACACCTCGCGCGGGGGCCGACGGCGGTGGTGCTCCGGCGAGGTCTGCGGCAACCGGGAACGGGTCGCCCGGCACCGGCGCCGTACGGCCGGAGGCTCCCCGGCGGAGAGCGACCGGCGGATCCCCGGCGGGAAGGAGCCAGAGAGCTTCCCCGGCGGGAAGGAGCCAGAGAGCTTTCCCGGCGGGAAGCAGCCGCCGGATCCCCGGCCAAAATAAATCCGCCCCGGCGTTGAATGATCCCGCGCCCGTCACCGTATCCATGGCGGAAGAGTCCATTCAGGGTCTCGACCAGGAGGTTTCGGGTGCGCAAGGATGCGGCCGTGGCCGATGACCGTCCGCACAGGGCTCGACATCGTGGTGAGCCGCCCACGCCCCCGGCCGGGATACCCGACGAGGAGCTGATGCGGGCGCTCTACCGCGAGCATGCCGGGCCGCTGCTCGCGTACGTCCTCCGGCTCGTGGCGGGCGACCGCCAACGGGCCGAGGACGTCGTGCAGGAGACGCTCATCCGTGCCTGGAAGAACGCCGGCCGGCTCAACCGGGCCACCGGCTCCGTCCGCCCCTGGCTGGTGACGGTCGCCCGGCGCATCGTCATCGACGGCCACCGCAGCCGGCAGGCCCGGCCGCGTGAGGTCGATCCGTCGCCGCTGGAGGTCATTCCCGCGGAGGACGAGATCGACAAGGCGCTGTGGCTGATGACGCTCTCGGACGCGCTGGAAGATTTGACGCCCGCGCATCGGGAAGCATTGGTCGAGACCTACTTCAAAGGACGTACGGTCAATGAGGCGGCCGAAGTGCTGGGCATCCCCAGCGGGACCGTACGGTCCCGGGTCTTCTACGCACTCCGTTCGATGAAGCTCGCACTGGAAGAGAGGGGGATCACGGCATGAGCGACCAGCAGTGGCAGCCGTTCGGGCCCCGGCCTCCCGGACCCCGTATGCCCACCGGTCCCTCGCACCCCCCGCACTCCCCCTATCCCGCGGGTCCTGCACACCCCTCAGGGCCCGCGTACCTCTCCGCCCCCGGCTACGGCACGAGCCCCGGGCACCCCACGGGCCCCGGGCACCCCACCGGTTCCGGTGGTCCCACTGGCCCCGAGCCGTCGTACGGCGGCGACTCCGGGTATCCCGTAGGCCCTGGCGGCCCCACCGGCCCCGGGGGGTCGTACGGTGGCGGCCCCGAGGGGTCCGAGCACGACGCGGCCGCTGCCTACGTCCTGGGCATCCTGGACGACGCCCAGGCGAGCGACTTCGAGGCCCATCTCGCCGGATGTGCCCGGTGCTCCGCGCACCTCGACGAGTTCGCCGGGATGGAGCCCATGCTCGCGATGCTGGCCGAGGCGCCGGCGACCGCGCCCGGGATCCGTCCCGTACCGCACGTTCCCGAGCGCCCCGCGCCCCGCGTGCTCGGCGGGCTGATGGACGAGGTCGCGCACCGGCGGCACCGGCGGACGAAGCGCAGCAGGTATCTGATCGCCGCGGCGGCCGCCCTGATCATCGGCGGACCGGTCGCCGCCGTCGCCGTGACGGCGGGCGACGAGGGCGGGGCCCGCTCCGTCGCCGTCCGGGACCCGCACCCCACCAGCCCCGCCGAGGACGCCTTCTTCCAGCACATGACGGAGAAGGTGTCGGCGACCGACCCCACCACCCGGGTCGGCGCGACGGTCGGGATGGAGGAGAAGGCGTGGGGCACCCACACCGTCCTGGAGCTGAAGAACGTGAAAGGGCCGCAGAAGTGCACCCTGATCGCCGTCTCCAAGACCGGTGAGGAGGAGGTCGTCACCTCCTGGTCCGTCCCGAAGTGGGGGTACGGCATCGAGGACTCGGCGCACGCCTCGGCGAGGAACCCGCTGTATGTGCACGGCGGCGCGGCGATGGCCCGCGAGGACATCGACCGCTTCGAGGTGCGTACGTTCGACGGGGAGCGGCTGGTGGAGATCGGCGCCTGAGCGGACCCGGCCGTTCCGGGGCGCCTTCTTTCCGGCACGTGTTCCGGCTCCCGTTCCGGCGCGAGTTTCGGCCCGCGGTCCGGCGCGAGTTTCGGCGCGTGCTCTTCTTCCGGCTTCTTCCGACGCGTAATCGCAACACTCGCGACCCGGACGACAGGTGCGCCGGGGCCCCCCTTCGCATAGGGTTGACGGCTGCCCAGTGCACGTCAGAAGGGGGCCTCGGTGGCCGCGCAGGATGCCGCTGTCGATTCGCTGCGGGACCGGGAAATCGGTGTCGAACAGGATCATCTGGACCGCGTTTACCACCGTCTCGAAGAGAAGATCGACGAGGCGGAATTTCTCATGCACGACGCCGTCAAACGCGGGCAGGTCGGCACGCCCGGCGCCCTCGCCGAACGGGACGCCCAGGTCTTCCGGGCGGGCGTCCACCTCAACCGGCTCAACAGCGAGTTCGAGGACTTCCTCTTCGGGCGGATCGACCTGCTCCTCGGCAAGGACGGTGAACGCGGCCCGGACGGCGCCTTCACCTCCGTCGAGCCGGCCGACGACGCCGTACGGGAGGACGCCACCGCCGACATCGCCGAGACGCTCCACATCGGCCGCATCGGGGTCCTGGACTCCGACTACGCGCCGCTGGTGATCGACTGGCGGGCCCCGGCCGCCGCCCCGTTCTACCGCTCCACCCCGAAGGAGCCGGGCCGCGTCGTACGCCGCCGGGTCATCCGCTCCAAGGGCCGCAAGGTCCTCGGGGTCGAGGACGACCTGATGCGCCCGGAGCTGACGGCGTATCTGGGCGGCGAGAAGCTGCCGGTGATCGGCGACGGCGCCCTGATGGCCGCCCTCGGCCAGGCCCGCAGCCACACCATGCGGGACATCGTCGCCTCCATCCAGGCCGAGCAGGACCTGGTGATCCGGGCCCCCGCCGCCTCCGTCACGGAGGTCACCGGCGGCCCCGGCACCGGCAAGACGGCGGTGGCCCTGCACCGGGCCGCGTACCTCCTCTACCAGGACCGGCGGCGGTACGCGGGCGGCATCCTGATCGTCTCGCCGACCCCGCTCCTGGTCGCGTACACCGAAGGGGTGCTGCCCTCGCTCGGTGAGGAGGGGCAGGTCGCGATCCGTGCGATCGGCTCGCTCTCCGACGAGGCGGCGGGCGTGGAGGGGGCCACCGCCTACGACGAACCGGCCATCGCCCGTATCAAGGGCTCCTCCCGGATGCTCCATGTGCTGCGCAAGGCGGCCCGGGGAGCCCTGGAGACGCCGAAGGCGCCCGAGGGCCGGCTTCCCTTCGATGAGGAGCCCGTACAGAACGGCACGGGAGCCACCCCCGACCGGCTGCGCGTCGTCGCCTTCGGGGCCAGGGTCGAGCTGGCGGCCGACGAGCTCCAGCGCATCCGGAACAACGTGCTCAGCGGCACCGCCCCCGTCAACCTGCTGCGCCCGCGCGCCCGCAAGCTGCTGCTGGACGCCCTGTGGAGCAAGTCGTCGGGGCGCGGACGCTACACCGACCCGCAGCTGGTGGCGGAGCTGCGGTCCTCCTTCGACGAGGACGTCTCCACCGAGACGCCGTTCCTGGAGTTCCTGGACGCGTGGTGGCCCGAGCTGACCCCGCGCCGGGTGCTGGCCGCGATGGCCGACGAGAAGCGGCTCGCCCGCTGGTCCCGGCGCATCCTCAACCAGGGCGAGGTGCGCCGGCTGGCCCGCTCCCTGAAGCGGCTGGACGCGGACGGCACCGGCCCCCTCTCCGTACACGATGTGGCGCTGCTGGACGAGCTCCAGGCGCTGCTGGGCACGGTGGTGCGGCCCAAGCGGAAGCGTGAGATGGACCCGCTGGACCAGCTCTCCGGCCTGGAGGAGCTGATGCCGCAGCGCGAGGAGACCCAGTGGGAGCGGGCCGAGCGGCTCGCGGCGGAGCGCACGGAGTACGCGCACGTCATCGTCGACGAGGCGCAGGACCTGACGCCCATGCAGTGGCGGATGGTGGGCCGCCGGGGCCGCCACGCCACCTGGACGATCGTCGGCGACCCGGCCCAGTCCTCCTGGTCCGACCCGGACGAGGCGTCCGCGGCCCGGGACGAGGCGCTCGGCTCCCGGCCGCGCCGCCGCTTCACCCTCACCGTCAACTACCGCAACCCGGCCGAGATCGCGGAGCTGGCCGCCAAGGTGCTGGCGCTGGCCATGCCCGGTATGGAGTCCCCGTCGGCGGTCCGCTCGACCGGGGTGGTGCCGCGCTTCGTCCCGGTCGAGGGCGGCGACCTGGCCGCCACGGTCCGCGCGGAGGCGCGCCGGCTGCTGGCGGAGGTGGACGGCACGGTCGGCGTGGTCGTGGCGATGAACCGGCGCGCCCAGGCCCGCGCATGGCTCGCGGAGCTGGGGGAGCGGGTGGTGGCGCTGGGCAGCCTGGAGGCGAAGGGGCTGGAGTACGACGCCACGGTGGTCGTCTCACCGGCGGAGATCGCGGACGAGTCCCCGGCCGGGCTGCGGGTGCTGTACGTGGCGCTGACCCGGGCCACCCAGCAGCTGACGGTGGTGTCGGGGGAGCGGGACATGCCGGACGAGGACGGGGTGCCGGACCTGCTGAGGGAGTGACAGCGGGCCACCCGGGCGTGGCCGATCGGGTGGTCGGAGCAGGTTTCGCGAGTCAACCGGGCGCACGGGAATCACTTCTCGGAGGTCTTTGTTACCGTGGTACTGGCACCGGCTCGATCCAAGCCCCCGGGCCCAACCTTCGTCGCTTCGAGCGACCACTTGCCGCGAGGCGAGCATGGCGGGCCGGTGTCATCCAACTGAAGAAGACAGACCCGCGTCACCTGATGGTGGCGCGGGTCTGTTCTCGTTTACGGGCCGGCCGGCGCTGTCTCCCCATCGGTTTCCGGCCGTTGGGGGTTCCGCCGAACGGGTGACTTCTCGTATGGTGGAAAATACTTTCCGAAAGGCGGCACTCATTACCGGCTACCAGCCGGTAGGTGCGACGATTCGGGAAGCGTGACCGGAACGAGGGTTCCGGATACGAAGCAATGAAGCTTGAGGAAAGCGAAGGACTCGGCCATGGCAACGGCGCCCAGCGTCTCGTACTCGATGACGGTCAGGCTGGAGGTGCCCGCGAGCGGCACCGCGGTCTCCCAGCTCACCACGGCCGTCGAGTCCTCCGGAGGCTCGGTCACCGGCCTCGACGTCACCGCGTCCGGCCACGAGAAGCTGCGGATCGACGTCACGATCGCGGCCACCTCCACCTCGCACGCGGACGAGATCGTCGAAGGTCTGCGCGACATCGAGGGCGTCATCCTGGGCAAGGTCTCCGACCGTACGTTCCTGATGCACCTCGGCGGCAAGATCGAGATGGCGTCCAAGCACCCCATCCGCAGCCGTGACGACCTCTCGATGATCTACACCCCCGGTGTCGCCCGGGTCTGCATGGCCATCGCCGAGAACCCCGAGGACGCGCGCCGCCTCACCATCAAGCGCAACTCCGTCGCAGTCGTGACGGACGGCTCCGCGGTGCTCGGCCTCGGCAACATCGGCCCGATGGCCGCGCTGCCCGTCATGGAGGGCAAGGCGGCCCTCTTCAAGCGGTTCGCGGGCATCGACGCCTGG
Source organism: Streptomyces sp. NPDC059452 (assembly GCF_042750035.1). Lineage (NCBI taxonomy): Bacteria > Bacillati > Actinomycetota > Actinomycetes > Kitasatosporales > Streptomycetaceae > Streptomyces > Streptomyces sp. NPDC059452. Next base: position 9,560 of record NZ_JBHYVE010000028.1, on the reverse strand, counting down.
CCGATCTGCCTGGACACCCAGGACACCGACTCCATCGTCGAGATCGTCAAGGCGATCGCCCCCGGGTTCGCGGGCATCAACCTGGAGGACATCTCCGCCCCCCGCTGCTTCGAGATCGAGGCCCGGCTGCGCGAGGCCCTGGACATCCCCGTCTTCCACGACGACCAGCACGGCACCGCCATCGTCGTCCTGGCCGCCCTGACCAACGCCCTGCGCGTGGTGGGCAAGGGCATCGGCGACGTACGGGTCGTCATGTCCGGTGCCGGAGCGGCCGGTACGGCCATCCTGAAGCTTCTGATCGCCGCCGGTGTCAAGCACGCCGTCGTCGCCGACATCCACGGCGTCGTGCACGCCGGACGTGAGGATCTGGTCGCCGCCGACCCGGACTCGCCGCTGCGCTGGATCGCCGACAACACCAACCCGGAGGGCGTCACCGGCACCCTCAAGGAGGCCGTCGTGGGCGCCGACGTCTTCATCGGCGTCTCCGCCCCGAACGTCCTGAACGGCGACGACGTCGCGGCGATGGCGGATGGCGCGATCGTGTTCGCGCTTGCGAACCCGGACCCCGAGGTCGACCCGGCGATCGCCCGCGAGACCGCCGCCGTCGTCGCCACCGGCCGCTCCGACTTCCCCAACCAGATCAACAACGTGCTGGTCTTCCCGGGCGTCTTCCGCGGTCTGCTGGACGCTCAGTCCCGCACCGTCAACACGGAGATGATGCTCGCCGCCGCCGGAGCCCTCGCCGACGTGGTCGCCGAGGACGAGGTCAACGCGAACTACATCATCCCCTCTGTCTTCAACGACAAGGTCGCCGGTGCGGTCGCCGGAGCCGTCCGCGCCGCCGCCAAGGCCGCCGCGGGCACCGGACCGGCCTCCTCCACCGCCGTCTGACCCCACCTGTTTCACGGGCCCTCCCAGGGGTACGCGCGCAACGCCCTGGGCCGCACCCGCCCGCGCCGTACGGCGCGTCGCGGGTCGCGGCGCCCCAAACGCCCCTTTAGGGTGGGCGGGCAGTGGGCCCCGCGGGGCCCGGCATCCGCTGCGGACCGCTAAGGGAAGCCGACGGAACGTCACCACGAGCAGGCAGTGGCGCTTTTCGTTGACCCTGAAGGGTTCCGGATTGGCTTTCCCGCCGCAGGTGGGGGCAGGATGCGTAATCGGGCGCGAGGGTCTGACATCAGACCCGGGTCCGGGGACTGTCAGAGGGCCCTGGCAGCATCGGCTTCGATCTCACGCCTCACAGGCAAGAAGAACACGGGAGTAACAACATGAACCGCAGTGAGCTGGTGGCCGCCCTGGCCGACCGCGCCGAGGTGACTCGCAAGGACGCCGACGCCGTGCTGGCCGCGCTCGCCGAGACCGTCGGTGAGATCGTCGCCAAGGGCGACGAGAAGGTCACCATCCCCGGTTTCCTGACCTTCGAGCGCACCCACCGTGCCGCTCGCACCGCTCGCAACCCGCAGACCGGCGACCCGATCAACATCCCGGCCGGCTACAGCGTGAAGGTCTCCGCGGGCTCGAAGCTCAAGGAAGCCGCCAAGGGCAAGTAACCCTCAAAGGCGCAAGGAGGGCGGCCACCCCCGACCAGGGGTGGCCGCCCTCGCGCATGCCCGGGGCACATGCGCCCCGCTCATGCGCCCGTACGCCGTGCGGGTCCTGGGGGTGCCATCGGCGTACCGGCGGAGCGCTCGCGGGCCGTGAGGGCCGCTCCCGGCGCCTCCGGGGACCGCTGAAGCGCCCCGCCGCCCGCCTGAGCCCGGAAAGACCGGTGCCCCGGCCCCCTCTGGGAGGGGGCCGGGGCACCGGTCCGCGCAATGCTGTGTGCGGCAGCACTGTGCGGGGTCAGACCAGCGAACCGCCCGGCAGCTCCACCTTCGCGCCGAGCTTCTCCAGCTTCTCCATGAAGTTCTCGTAGCCGCGGTTGATCAGGTCGATGCCGTGCACCCGGGAGGTGCCCTGGGCAGCCAGCGCCGCGATCAGGTACGAGAAGCCGCCGCGCAGGTCGGGGATGACCAGATCGGCGCCCTGGAGCTTCGTCGGCCCGGAGACGACCGCCGAGTGCAGGAAGTTGCGCTGGCCGAAGCGGCAGTCCGAACCGCCCAGGCACTCCCGGTAGAGCTGGATGTGCGCACCCATCTGGTTGAGCGCGGAGGTGAAGCCGAGCCGCGACTCGTACACCGTCTCGTGGACGATGGAGAGCCCCGCGGCCTGCGTCAGCGCCACCACCAGGGGCTGCTGCCAGTCGGTCTGGAAGCCGGGGTGCACGTCCGTCTCCAGCGCGATGGCGTTGAGCGCGCCGCCCGGGTGCCAGAAGCGGATGCCCTCGTCGTCGATCTCGAAGGCACCGCCGACCCGGCGGTAGGTGTTGAGGAAGGTCATCATGGAACGCTGCTGGGCGCCGCGTACGTAGATGTTGCCCTCGGTCGCCAGCGCCGCCGACGCCCAGGAGGCCGCCTCCAGGCGGTCCGGGATCGCCCGGTGGGTGTATCCGTCGAGCTTGTCGACACCGGTGATCCGGATGGTCCGGTCGGTGTCCATGGAGATGATCGCGCCCATCTTCTGCAGTACGCAGATGAGGTCCTCGATCTCCGGCTCGACGGCCGCGTTGGACAGCTCGGTGACGCCCTCGGCGAGGACGGCGGTGAGCAGCACCTGCTCGGTGGAGCCCACCGAGGGGTACGGCAGCCGGATCTTGGTGCCGCGCAGCCGCTGCGGGGCCTCCAGGTACTGGCCGTCGGCCCGCTTCTCGATGGTCGCGCCGAACTGGCGGAGCACCTCGAAGTGGAAGTCGATCGGCCGGCCGCCGATGTCGCAGCCGCCCAGGCCCGGGATGAAGGCGTGGCCGAGGCGGTGCAGCAGGGGGCCGCAGAAGAGGATCGGGATGCGCGACGAGCCCGCGTGGGCATCGATGTCAGCGACGTTCGCGCTCTCGACGTGCGAGGGGTCGAGGATCAGTTCGCCCGGCTCGTCGCCGGGGCGGACGGTGACGCCGTGCAGCTGGAGGAGCCCCCGGACCACCCGTACGTCACGGATGTCGGGAACGTTGCGGAGGCGGCTCGGCCCGCTGCCGAGCAGCGCGGCGACCATTGCCTTCGGCACCAGGTTCTTGGCGCCTCGGACGCGGATCTCGCCCTCCAGCGGGGTGCCGCCGTGGACAAGCAGGACATCGTCTGTGCCGGTCATGTATCTCGCGTTCCGGAGTGGTCGGGCAGGGGGCCAACGAAAAGGGTAATGGCCTCCTACCCCCCTTCCGTAAGGCGAAGGGGGGTGTACGAACGTCATGAATCCGCCACAACACCCTCCGCGCACCCGATCTTGCGGAGGGTCACCGTCCGGATGGCCCCCGGATCCTGCCCTCGTGGTGCGCTCCCCGTGCCTCCGTGCGCCCTGAGCTGCGCTCGCTCTCCTGAGGTGGTCATCACGGCCGCCCGGCCCCCGCGAAGGGCGAAGATGCGGGATCATTTCTGCCATGACGGAGGTGTCCTCGCTCACAGGGCGACTGCTCGTGGCCACGCCCGCCCTCGCGGACCCGAATTTCGACCGCGCGGTGGTGCTCCTCCTCGACCACGACGAGGAGGGCTCCCTCGGCGTGGTCCTGAACCGCCCGACCCCGGTCGGGGTCGGTGACATCCTCGACTGCTGGGCCGGGCTGACCGGTGAGCCGGACGTCGTCTTCCAGGGCGGCCCGGTCTCGCTGGACTCGGCGCTCGGCGTCGCGGTGATCCCCGGCGACGAGGGCCCGCTCGGCTGGCGCCGGGTCCACGGGGCGATCGGCCTGGTCGACCTGGAGACCCCGCCGGAGCTGCTGGGACCGGCCCTCGGCTCGCTGCGGATCTTCGCCGGGTACGCGGGCTGGGGCCCGGGTCAACTGGAGGGCGAACTGGGTGAGGGTGCCTGGTACGTGGTCGAGTCCGAGCCCGGCGACGTCTCCTTCACCCGCCCCGAACACCTCTGGCGTGCGGTGCTCCGCCGTCAGCGCAGCGAGCTGGCGATGATCGCCACGTATCCGGACGACCCTTCGCTCAACTGAAGGCCCGCTTCTTCAGTACCCTTGGCGGTTATGAGCACTCTTGAGCCCGATCGCGGGGCAGGTACGGGGACCCTCGTAGAGCCGACGCCGCAGGTGTCGAGGGGCGACGGCGACCACGAGCGCTACGCCCACTACGTCCAGAAGGACAAGATCATGGCGAGCGCCCTGGAGGGCACTCCCGTGGTGGCGCTGTGCGGCAAGGTCTGGGTGCCGGGGCGCGACCCCAAGAAGTATCCGGTCTGTCCGATGTGCAAGGAGATCTACGAGTCCATGGGCGCCGGCGGCGACAAGGACAAGGGCAAGGGCGGCAAGGACAAGGGCAAGAAGTAGGGCCCGGGCTCCCCTCAGGTTCCACGGCCCCCGGTACGCGCGGTCGACGCGCGTACCGGGGGCCTTTGCGTTGCCGGTGACGGATCGTGACCGATCGCTCGCGTTGCACGGGCTGCTCCCGCTGGTCACAGAGTGGTGGAGACCACTTGTCGGCGCCGGAACCGGGACTTACTCTCCTGCCAGTTGTGCAGAACGAAACGCACGTTGCACATGATGCAACGCATGACCGGTAGGGGTTCCCGGATGAAGCTTTCTGCCCGAATTGCCGCCCCCGTCGCGGCGCTTGTCCTGGCGGGCCTCACCGCCACCGCCTGTGCGCCGCAGACATCCGACACCAGTGCGAAGGGTGACGAGAAGAGCGGCACTCTCCGTGTCTGGCTCTTCCAGGAGGTCGGCAACAAGCCCAAGGAGAAGGTCGTCAACGACGCCGTCGCCGCGTTCGAGAAGAGCCACCAGGGCACCGACGTCAAGATCGAGTACATACCCGTCGACACCCGCGCCCAGCGCATCAAGGCCGCGTTCAACGACCCCAAGAGCGCCCCCGACCTCATCGAGTACGGCAACAGCGACACCGCCGGATACGTCAAGGACGGCGGACTCGCGGACATCACCGAGGAGTTCGAGGCCTGGGACGAGGCCCGGGACACCGACCCGATCGCCAAGCAGTCCGTCACCGTCGGCGACAAGGTCTACGGCGCGCCCTTCTTCGTAGGCGTACGCGCCCTCTACTACCGCACCGACGTCTTCAAGGAGCTCGGCATCGAGCCCCCCAAGTCCCAGGCCGAGCTGATCTCCACGGCCAAGAAGATCCGCAAGGCCAAGCCGGACCTCTACGGCCTCGCGGTCGGCGGCGCCTACACCTACGGCGCGATGCCCTTCATCTGGTCCCACGGCGGCGAGATCGCGGGCGAGACCGACGGTACGTACAAGTCCGGCATCAACAGCGAGAAGGCCCGCAAGGGCATCGAGGCCTACACCTCGCTCTTCGGCGACGACAACTGTCCGGCCGCCAAGTGCGCCTCCATGGGCGGCAACGCCACCGTGACCGCCTTCGCCTCCGGCAAGGCCGCCATGGCGATCGGCGGCGACTTCAGCCACGCGGCCGTCGAGGCGGGCTCGGTCAAGGGCAAGTACGCCGTCGTCCCGCTGCCCGGCGTCGCGCCGAACTCCATCGCCCCCGCCTTCGCGGGCGGCAACAACATCGGCGTACTGAAGAGCAGTTCGCACCGCACCCTCGCCGTCGACCTGATGAAGTCGCTGACCGCCAAGCAGACCCAGGCCCAGATGTTCGACGCGATGGGCTTCCTGCCCACCTACACCGACGTCCTGGACAACGCCGCGAAGAAGCAGCCCTTCGTCGCCCCGTTCGTACAGACCCTCGGCGCGGGCGCCAAGTTCGTCCCCGCCTCGCCCGCCTGGGGCCAGATCGACGCCTCCCTGGTCCTGCCGACGATGTTCCAGGAGATCGTCTCGGGCCGTAAGGACGTGGCGAAGGCCTCGGACGACGCGGCGAAGAAGATGGACGCGGCCTTCACCGACGCGGGCTGACCATGACCACGCACACCCCGCCCCTCAAGGCCCCGGCCGCCGCCGCGGCCGGGGCGGGCACCGGCACCCCCGCCGGCCGCCCGCCCCGGCGCCGCCGGTCCGCCTCGCCCCAGCGGCACTCCGGCTGGACCCCCTGGCTCTATCTGCTGCCCGCCCTCGTCCTGCTCGCCGGGCTGCTCGTCTACCCGATCTACCAGCTCGGCCTGATCTCGTTCCTGGAGTACACCCAGGCCCAGGTCAGCGGCGGCGAACCCACCACCTTCAAGGGCTTCGACAACTACGCCACCCTCTTCAACGACAGCCAGTTCTGGCAGGTCCTTCTCGCCACCGTCCTCTTCGCCGCGGCCTGCGTGGTCTCCACGCTCGTCTTCGGCTGCGCCATGGCCGTCCTGCTCACCCGCATCCGCGCCCTGCCCCGGCTGGTGCTGATGATGGCCGCACTCGGCGCCTGGGCCACCCCCGCGATCACCGGCTCCACGGTCTGGGTCTTCCTCTTCGACCCCGACTTCGGACCGGTCAACAAGGTGCTCGGCCTCGGCGACTTCTCCTGGACGTACGGCCGCTACAGCGCCTTCGCGCTCGTACTCATGGAAGTCCTGTGGTGCTCGTTCCCGTTCGTCATGGTCACCGTGTACGCGGGCATCCGGGCCATCCCCACCGAGGTGCTGGAGGCCGCCTCGCTGGACGGCGCGTCCCAGTGGCGGATCTGGCGGACCATCATGGCGCCGATGCTCAAGCCCATCCTGATCGTCGTCACCATCCAGTCGATCATCTGGGACTTCAAGGTCTTCACCCAGATCTACGTCATGACCAACGGCGGCGGCATCGCCGGCCAGAACCTGGTGCTCAACGTGTACGCGTACCAGAAGGCGTTCGCGTCCTCGCAGTACAGCCTCGGCTCGGCGATCGGCGTCGTGATGCTGGTGATCCTGCTGGCCGTCACGCTGGTCTATCTGCGCCTGGTGCGGCGCCAGGGGGAGGAACTGTGAGCGTACGTACGTTGCTGCGGGTCAAGCGGCCCGGCAGGCTGGCCGCCGAGGCCGCCGCCCTGCTGATCGCCGTGGCGGTCGCCTTCCCCCTCTACTGGATGGTGCTCTCCGCCTTCAAACCGGCCGGGGAGATCCAGTCCACCGACCCCCGGCCCTGGACGCTCGCGCCCTCGCTCGACTCGTTCCGCCGGGTCTTCGAACAGCAGGACTTCGGCCGCTACTTCCTCAACAGCCTGCTGGTGGCGGGCACGGTCGTCATCCTCTCGGCGCTGATCGCCTTCCTGGCCGCCACCGCCGTGACCCGCTTCCGCTTCAAGTTCCGCACCACCCTGCTGATCATGTTCCTGGTCGCGCAGATGGTGCCGGTGGAGGCGCTGACCATCCCGCTGTTCTTCCTGATGCGGGACTTCGGCCAGCTGAACACGCTCGGCTCGCTGATCCTGCCGCACCTCGCCTTCTCGCTGCCGTTCGCCATCTGGATGCTGCGCGGCTTCGTCAGGGCGGTCCCCGAAGCCCTGGAGGAGGCCGCCTACATCGACGGGGCCAGCCGCACCCGCTTCCTGTGGCAGATCCTCTTCCCGCTGGTCTTCCCGGGGCTCGTGGCGACCAGCGTCTTCTCCTTCATCACCACCTGGAACGACTTCCTGTTCGCGAAGTCCTTCATCATCAGCGACACCTCCCAGTCGACGCTGCCGATGGCACTGCTGGTCTTCTTCAAACCGGACGAGAACGACTGGGGCGGGATCATGGCAGCCTCGACGGTGATGACCATTCCCGTCCTCGTCTTCTTCGTACTCGTACAGCGACGCCTGGTCTCCGGACTGGGCGGAGCGGTAAAGGACTGACGTCATGACATCCCAGGACGCCGACACGACACCCGAGTCCGACACAACATCCCAGGCCGACACGGCCTCCGAGGCCGATACGACCCCCGAGGCCGATACGACCCCCGGGGAAGCCGGCCCGGACACCTCCGGTGGCGGGGCGGTCCCCGGCCTCGTCCCCGCCCCGCGCAGCCTCACCTGGGGACCGCCCGGACAGCAGCCGTTCGCGCTGGGCGCGGCGACCGTGCTCAGCGCCGCCCCGGGCACCGAAGGTGTCGCCCGCTGGCTGCGCGCCACCGTGGGTGCCGCCACCGGTCTGGACCTGGCACCGGGCACCGACGGCCCCCGTGTGGAGCTCGCGCTCGACGCGGCACTGGCCCCCGAGGCGTACCGCCTGGCCGTCGACGCCGGGGCCGTACACATCACCGGAGGGAGCGCCGCCGGGCTGTTCTGGGGGGCGCAGACCTTCCGTCAGCTCCTGGGCCCGGACGCCTTCCGCCGCGCGCCCCTGGCACCGGGGCGCACCCGGGAGGTCCCGGCCGTGGTCGTCGAGGACGAGCCGCGCTTCTCCTGGCGCGGACTGATGCTCGACGTCTCCCGGCACTTCCTGCCCAAGGACGACGTCCTGCGCTACCTCGACCTCCTCGCCGCCCACAAGCTGAACGTCTTCCACTTCCACCTCACCGACGACCAGGGCTGGCGCATCGAGATCAAGCGCTACCCGCGCCTGACCGAGGCCGGTGCCTGGCGCTCGCGCACCAAGTACGGGCACCGGGCCTCCGAGCTGTGGGACGAGACCCCCTACGGCGGCTACTACACCCAGGACGACATCCGCGAGATCGTCGCCTACGCCGCCGAGCGGCATATCCGGGTGGTCCCCGAGATCGACATCCCGGGCCACTCGCAGGCCGCCATCAGCGCATACCCCGAGCTGGGCAACACCGACGTCATCGACACCACCACCCTCTCCGTCTGGGACACCTGGGGCGTCAGTCCGAACGTACTCGCCCCCACTGACAACACCCTGCGCTTCTACGAGGGCGTCCTGGAGGAGGTCCTGGAGCTCTTCCCCGCCACGACCTCGCCGTTCGTCCACATCGGCGGTGACGAGTGCCCCAAGGACCAGTGGAAGGAGTCCCCGACGGCACAGGCCCGGATCGCCGAACTCGGCCTGAAGGACGAGGACGAGCTCCAGTCCTGGTTCATCCGCCACTTCGACACCTGGCTCACCGCGCGCGGCCGCCGCCTCATCGGCTGGGACGAGATCCTCGAAGGCGGCCTCGCCGAGGGCGCGGCCGTCTCCTCCTGGCGTGGTTACGCCGGAGGCATCGCCGCCTCCGAGGCCGGGCACGACGTGGTGATGTGCCCGGAGCAGCAGGTGTACCTGGACCACCGTCAGGACGGCGGCCCCGACGAGCCGATGCCCATCGGGTACGTCCGCACCCTGGAGGACGTCTACCGCTTCGAACCCGTTCCACCGGGCCTCTCCGAGGAGGCCGCCCGGCACGTCCTCGGTACCCAGGGCAACGTGTGGACCGAGGTCATGCAGAACAGGTCACGCGTCGACTACCAGGTCTTCCCGCGCCTCGCCGCCCTCGCGGAGGTCGCCTGGACGCCCCTGCCCGCCCCGGCCGAACGGGACTTCGAAGGGTTCGATGCGCGCATGACGGACCATTACGCCCGGCTCGACGCCCTCGGTGTCGACTACCGCAGGCCGGGCGGCCCGCTGCCGTGGCAGCAGCGGCCCGGCATCCTCGGCCGCCCGATCGAGGGAGCGCCGCCGGTGGTGTGATCCCCGGAACCGGTGTACGCGGCGCACGCGGCGGACGTCCGCCGCGT
>NZ_JBHYVE010000027.1:37326-124202 GCF_042750035.1 Streptomyces sp. NPDC059452 | reverse complement strand
CGCATGGTGCGTGCGATCGCAAGGCGCCGGAATGGTCTCGTAGCGGAGCTACTTGGCCATTTCGGCAACGCTGCGAGCGTGCGTGCCATGCGCCGCGCGGCAGGCGGCAGTTTGACGACAGGCCCTAGGGGCGGCGCAGGTTGAGCGCGGTGAGGTCGATGGAGAGGGGGAAGGGGACGTCGAGCTTGAGGGTGTTGTGGTGGATGCCGGTGGGCGTGTACGCCTTCAGTGCGGGGTCGAGTTCGTAGACGTACACGACGGGGAGCCCGTCGGGGCCCTCCTCGACGCGCCAGAAGTGGACCACACCCGCAGCAGCGTACTTACGGGGCTTGGTGTCACGGTCCCTGGCCTTGGACTCCTCCGAAACGACCTCCACCGCAAGAATGACGTCTTCCGGTTGCAGGCACGTCCCCCTGGGGCCGGTATCCGCGCCCAGCGGGACGACAAGAACATCCGGCTCAGGACGGTTACGGCTGTCGAGTCTGATGCTGAACTCACGGAACACATCAAGATCGTCCGGCGCCTGATGCAGGAGCGAATTCTCCAGCAGACGCATGGTCCGCATGTGAAACCTGGTCTGCGGACTCATGAAGACGAGACTCCCATCGATCAGCTCAGTGCGCCGCGGAAGGCCCGGAAGCCGGTCGAGATCCTCCGCCGCCCAGCCCTCTGCGGGAGGAACGGGGTAGTGATAGCTCTCGGACAGCTCATGATCGGGTGCGGCACTCATAGTTGCTCCCATGGGCAGAGTCTCGTCTCCTGACTCAGCGTACCCAGCAGATACGACAATGCCGCCGCCCAAACGAATGAGCGACGGCATCGGCGTTGACCAGGGGCTCAGGAGCCCCGGCGGGAGGTCACTCCCACTCGATCGTCCCCGGCGGCTTGCTCGTCACGTCGAGGACCACGCGGTTGACGTCGGCGACCTCGTTGGTGATGCGGGTGGAGATCTTGGCCAGCGTCTCGTACGGCAGGCGCGACCAGTCGGCCGTCATGGCGTCCTCGGAGGAGACCGGGCGCAGCACGATCGGGTGGCCGTAGGTGCGGCCGTCGCCCTGGACGCCGACCGAGCGGACGTCGGCGAGCAGGACCACCGGGCACTGCCAGATCTCGCGGTCCAGGCCGGCCGCCGTCAGCTCCTCGCGGGCGATGGCGTCGGCCTCACGGAGCAGGTCCAGGCGGTCCTTGGTGACCTCGCCGACGATACGGATGCCGAGGCCGGGGCCGGGGAACGGCTGGCGCTGGACGATCTCCTCCGGCAGGCCGAGCTCCTGGCCGACCATCCGGACCTCGTCCTTGAACAGCTGGCGCAGCGGCTCGACGAGCTGGAACTCGATGTCGTCGGGGAGGCCGCCCACGTTGTGGTGGGACTTGATGTTGGCGGTGCCGGTGCCGCCGCCGGACTCGACGACGTCCGGGTAGAGCGTGCCCTGCACCAGGAAGGCGACCTCGGGGCCCTCCTCCTGGAGGATCTCCAGCTGGGCCTGCTCGAAGACCCGGATGAACTCGCGGCCGATGATCTTCCGCTTCTGCTCCGGGTCGGAGACCCCGGCCAGCGCGTCCAGGAAGCGCTTCTCCGCGTCGACCACCTTCAGCTTCGCGCCGGTCGCGGCCACGAAGTCCTTCTCGACCTGCTCGGTCTCGCCCTTGCGCATCAGGCCGTGGTCGACATACACGCAGGTGAGCTGGGAGCCGATGGCCTTCTGGACCAGCGCCGCCGCCACCGCGGAGTCGACACCGCCGGAGAGGCCGCAGATGGCGCGCTTGTCGCCGACCTGCTCGCGGATGAGGGCGATCTGCTCCTCGACCACGTTGGTCGTGGTCCAGTTCGGCTCGATGCCCGCGCCCCGGTAGAGGAAGTGCTCCAGGACCTGCTGCCCGTGGGTCGAGTGCAGGACCTCCGGGTGGTACTGGACGCCGTAGAGCTTCTTCTCGTCGTTCTCGAAGGCCGCGACCGGGACCACGTCCGTGGAGGCCGTGACCGTGAAGCCCTCGGGCGCCGCCGAGCAGGCGTCGCCGTGCGACATCCACACCGGCTGCTCGGTGGGCGTGCCCTCGAAGAGCGTCGAGCCCGCCTTCGTGACGTGCAGCGGGGTGCGGCCGTACTCACGCGCCCCGTTGTCGTCGACCGTGCCGCCGAGGGTGGTCGCCATCAGCTGGAAGCCGTAGCACATGCCGAAGACAGGGACGCCCGCCTCGAAGAGCGAGCGGTCCAGGGAGGGGGCGCCCTCCGCGTAGACCGACGACGGGCCGCCGGAGAGGATGATCGCGCGGGGGTTCTTGGCCAGCATCTCGGCCACCGGCATGGTGGACGGGACGATCTCGCTGTAGACCCGGGCCTCACGGACACGGCGGGCGATGAGCTGGGCGTACTGCGCGCCGAAGTCGACAACGAGGACCACGTCGGCCGTGGTGTCGGGGGCGGCGGGGGGTGCTGCTGGCACGGGGCGGCCTTCCGGCGGTGGTGAAGGGGGTCGGTTCTTCCGATTCTACCGGCCGTGTGCGGACCCTCCGCCGGGCCGCCGGTACGGGCCCGGGGCCTGCCCGGTGCCCGGCCCGGGCCTCACGATCGATGCGGGCCGCGTCTCACGATCCGGGCCCCGCCTTGGTGGCGCCGCCGGGCCGGGGCCATACTGTCCCCCATGCGTCAGCACACGACCTTCGTCTTTACCTATGGCATCCGGCCCGCCGGCTGCCATGGTCGTGCTGCTTGAGCTACTGACAAGCAACGTTCCAGGCGCCCCGGGCCAGCAGGCCCGGGGCGTTCTGCGTGTCTGGGTCCGTTGCTCCGGGGGGCCGCCACCCCACCGGGAGTCACCACATGAGCAGCACCACCACCACGACCACCGAGCTGACCGGCGCCCGTACCGACGAGGCCGCCGCCCTCATCGGCGGCGCCCGCGAGCGCATCGACGCCCTCGACGACCGGATCATCGGCCTCGTCCAGGAACGGATGGCCGTCTCGGCGGTCATCCAGGAGGCCCGCATCACCTCGGGCGGCCGCCGGGTCAACCTCTCGCGCGAGACGGCCGTGCTCAGCCACTACAGTGACGCGCTGGGCAAGCCGGGCACCGCGCTGGCGATGACCCTGCTGGAGCTGTGCCGCGGCCGGGTGTGACCCCAGGGGCAGCACCAGCAGGACCGTATCTGCGTTCGGTGCCCGTCTCACCCGTACGGCGCGTGACCGGGACCGCGGTGCCTTCGTTGGTCCCGGTGTCCGTGCCAACCAGGGGCGGCATCGATGGAAAACCACGCGTGGCTCCGCCGGGACGTGTGACGTACTGCAGGTACGTCGTGGGACCACATCCCGGCGCAAGTGACCGGTCCGCAGGGGACAGCAGCCCGGTCACCCCATGTGCGGCCGTACCCGGGGACGCCCGGGTCGGCCGCATCGGGACGACGTGACGTAAGTGACGTACATGACGTGACGTACGTGACGTACGTATGGGGTGGAGGTCGTTCCCCTCCCCCGCTCGGTGGAGGCCGTTCCCCCCTCCCCCCACTTGGCGGAGACCGTTCCCCTCTCCCCCGCTCGCCTCTCAGCTCCTGCTCTCAGCCCTCCGCCGTCGCCGCACCGCCGTGAACAGCACCACCCCCGCCGTCAGCGCCGCGATCGCCATGGCGGACGCGGTCAGGGCGGTGGACGATCCGGTGGCGGCCAGGCTGCCGCCGTCGGCGCCGGTGCTGCCCCCTGTGGCGCTGCCCGTGCCCGTGCCGTCGGTGGCGGCGTCCCCGCCCGTCGTTCCGGGGGCGGGGGCGCCGGGCGTGCCCGTGGGAGCGGTGGACGGTTCGCCCCCAGGTCCTCCCTGACCAGCCGGGCCACCCGGACCACCAGGGCCGCCCGGGCCACCCGGAGCACCGCCGCTCTCCCCGTTCAGCACCACCCGCGCCGTGTTGTTCCCCGGCTCCGGGTCGAACGGCAGCCCCGGCGACTGGAGCCACGGGCCGCGCACCGCCACCTTGCCCGCCGCGCCGAGCAGCACCTTGTCGATCCGCAGCCCGAAGGAGAGGTCCAGGCCGCCGCCGTCGCGCACGGTCATCGGGGTCGGGCAGACGTAACGGGGGGCCGGGGTGCTCAGGTCCTCCCGGTGCTCCCCATCGGCGGTCACCCCCCGGCAGCCCTTCGGGGCGGAGGTGACCGTCGCGCCCTGGGGGACGGTGAAGTCCACGGCGGCGACGCTCTCGCCGGACCGGAGGTAGCCGATCCAGGCCGGGCCGTCGTTGCGGAACCCGATGTCCGCCGTGACCGTGGTGCCCGCGGCGCCGGACGCGGTGTCCCCGTACGCGACGAAGTCGGCCGTGTTCACCGTACGGAAGTCGGCCTCGTGCTCGTTGTCGCCCGGTTCGAGGTCCACGCCCCGGGCCGCCATGGGCTTCGGCGCCGGTACGGCCCTGAGCACGGCGCCCGACACATGTGTGGAGCGGGGGGAGGCCATGCGCCGCTCCGCGCCGCGCTCGTGGATGCCGTACCGGAAGATGTCGCGGTAGGCGCGGGCCGTGGCCTCCAGGGTCAGCGGGGCGGCCAGGGTGTAGGTGGCGCCCGCCTCGAAGGCGCCGTCGACGGAGCAGCGGGCCGTGGTCCAGGCGCTGCCCGGGAGGTCCGGGGCGTCCGTCGTGTACGCGCAGTTGGAGTAGCGCTGCGGGATGTCCAGGCCGCGCGAGTACCGGAGGGTGAGGACGACCCCGTCGGCGTCGCGGCTGCCCCGGTTGGTGAAGGTGATCGGGGCCTGCTGCTTCTGCCCGGGGGTCAGCTCCCGTTCGAAGGGGAGCTGGTGCATCACGAGGTCGGGGCCGCCGACGGTGACCTTGGTGGTGAAGGGTGTGATGGACGCGCCGTCGGCCTCGCCGCTGATCCGGATCGTGCCGGACGCGCCCTGCTCGCTGCCCGCGGCGGCGCTGAGGACCAGGTCGGTGACGGTGGAGAGGCCGGGCGATATGCCGTGGCCCGTGCAGGCGGCGGACCGGGGGCCGGTGGTCGCGCACTCGACTCCGGGCTGCTCGTCGAAGGTGAGGTCGGCGACGCCCGTGATCCCGGTCAGGTCGAAGGTGACGGTGAACTCGCCCTCGTACGCCTCATCGGCCGCACCCGTCACCGTGATCCCGGCCGCCGACCGCCGCTGCTCGCCGCCGCCCTTCACGTACGGGTGCAGGGCCGTCTCGGCCGGACCGCCCAGGGCGAACACCGGGTCGGCGGCACGGACCGGGGCAGCGGCGGCGGCCGCCGTGAACGGACCGGCGGCGAGCAGCAGGGCGGTGGCGGCGGCGAGGCCGCCCGCCCTGCGGAGCGGCGCGGTGCGCGGGGAGAAGCGTTTCATCGCGGACCTCTGGGTTCGGCAGGAGCTGTGCGACCGCGGGCCACGGTGACCGTGACCGTGCCCCGCGCTCAGGCTTTCGACCCCGCAGCGTACGGGGTCGGCCGCGCAGCTCTCCGAGGAGCCACCCGCGCCACGGTCACGGATGGGATACGGGGGTGTTGCCGACGCCCTTCACCTCCGCCCCGGCCTCCACCGTCCCCTTCGGCGGCACGACCGGGATGCCCAGGAACGGCAGCTTCAGCGCCGCGAACGCGTCCTTGGGCACCGTCGGGGCCAACGGCTCGACGGCGGCGAGGCGTTCGTAGGCCGCGCCCTGCTCCGGGCGCGGGTCCACCTCGCCCTTGTTGGGCCAGAAGGACATCGCGCGTTCGGCCTGGGCGGTGATGGTCAGCGAGGGGTTGACGCCCAGGTTGGCGGAGACGGCCGAGCCGTCGACGACGCTGATGCCGGGGTGGCCGTAGAGGCGGTGGTACGGGTCGATGACGCCCTCCTCCGCGCTCGCGCCGATCGGGCAGCCGCCGAGGAAATGGGCGGTGAGCGGGGTGCCCATCAGCTCGCCGACGTTGGATCCGGCGAAGCCGTTGATCTCCTCGGCGAGGAGGGTGGCGCTGCGGGTGGCCTCCGGGATCTGGGTCGGGTTGGGCGCGCCGTGGCCCTGACGGGCGGTGAGCAGGCCTTTGCCGATACCTCCCGGTTTGCGGTAGGTGGTGAGGGAGTTGTCCAGCGACTGCATGACGAGGCCGATGATCGTGCGCTCGGACCAGTGGTGGTTGGAGAGCGAACGGGCCGCGAGGGTGGGGTGCTTGATCATGTTGGCGAGCCAGCCGCGCACCCGGTGGGCCCCGTAGGGGACCTGGAGGATCGACATCGCGCCCATGGCGTTGGAGCCCTTGCCGTACCGCACCGGCTCGATGTGGGTGTTGTCGTCCGGGTGGATCGAGGAGGTGATGGCCACGCCCTGGGAGAAGTCGGCCTTGGCTATGCCGTGCTTCTTGCGGTAGCGGCGGTCGCTGGTCTGGGAGCCGACCAGCGCCTCGGAGTTGGTACGGGTCAGCATGCCGAGCTTGGCGGAGAGCCGGGGCAGCAGGCCCTTGTCCTTCATGGTGTGCAGCAGGGTCTGGGTGCCGTACGTGCCCGCCGCGACGACCACCTTGCGGGCGCGCAGCCGGGTGGGCTTCGCCTTGCGGCGGCGGTCGGTGGGGACGGTGAGGACGCGGTAGCCGCCGTCGGGGTCGTCGGTGACCGCGACGACGGAGGTCATCGGGTGGATGACCGCTCCGGCCTGCTCCGCGAGGTGGAGGTAGTTCTCGTTGAGGGTGTTCTTCGCGCCGTGACGGCACCCCGTCATGCACTCGCCGCACTCGGTACAGGCCTTGCGGGCGGGTCCGGCGCCGCCGAAGTACGGGTCGGGGACGGTGTCGCCGGGCTTGGCCTTCGCCGTGCCGTCGGCGTCCTTGCCGTCGCCGAAGAAGACGCCGACCGGGGCCAGATGGAAGGTGTCGCCGACGCCCATCGCCTCGGCGGCGGCCTTGAGGTGGATGTCGGAGGGGGTCATGGTCGGGTTGAGGCGGACCCCGAGCATCCGGCGGGCCTGGTCGTAGTACGGCTTGAGCTCGGCCTGCCAGTCGGTGATCGAGGCCCACTGACGGTCCTCGAAGAACGGGGCGGGCGGCACGTACAGCGTGTTGGCGTAGTTGAGCGAGCCGCCGCCGACCCCGGCGCCCGCGAGCACCATGACGTTGCCGAGGAGGTGGACGCGCTGGATGCCGAACAGGCCGAGCGCGGGGGCCCAGAGGTAGTTCTTCAGGTCCCAGGAGGTCTTGGGGAGCGTGCCGGGGGTGAAGCGGCGGCCCGCCTCCAGGATGCCGACGCGGTACCCCTTCTCGGTCAGCCGGAGCGCCGAGACCGCGCCCCCGAACCCCGAGCCGACGACCAGGACGTCGTAGTCGTACGCGGCGTCGTCCTCGGCGGGGACATGGCTCACGGACTGTTTCTGGGCAGGACTGTCCTGGGGCATGGCGCTCCTCCGTACGGAATCGGAACGAAAAGGGCGGAGTCTGTTACGGCGTCGGGGCGCCCCAGCGGCGTTACGGCGTCGGGGCGCCCGCCGCTGACACGGCGTCGGAGTGCCCGCCGCTGTTACAGCGTCGGAGCGGCGCTCAGCGCAGCCGGAACGCCTTCATCGCCTTCAGGCTGCGGGTCATGAACGCGGCGTACTTCTCGTCGTCCATCCCGAAGGAGGGCGCGAGCGGGATCAGCCGCTGCTGGGCGACGGTCTGGGCCTCGGTGTACTTGAGGATGCCCTCGGAGCCGTGGCGCCGGCCGAGCCCGGAGTCCTTCATGCCGCCCATCGGGGACTGGACGCTGCCGTAGGCGGGGGCGTACCCCTCGTTGATGTTGACGGTGCCGGTCCGCAGCCGGGCGGCGACCTGGTGTCCGCGCCGGGAGTCGGTGGTCCAGACGCTGGAGTTGAGGCCGTACGGGGTGGCGTTGGCCAGCGCGATCACCTCGTCCTCGTCGGTGAAGCGGTAGATGGAGACGACCGGGCCGAAGGTCTCCTCGGTGCAGACGGCCATCGGTGCCTCCACCCCGTCCAGGATGGTCGGCTCGTAGAAGAGCGGGCCGATGTCGGGGCGCGCGACCCCGCCCGCGACGAGCGTGGCGCCCTTCTCGACGGCCTCGGCGACATGCCGGGTGACGGTCTCCAGCTGGCGTTCACCGACGAGGGAGCCCATGTCGGCGCCGTACGCGAGGGAATTGCCGAGCCGCATGGCCTTCGTCCGGGTGGCGAACCGCTCCACGAAGTCGTCGGCGATCGACTCGTGGACGTACAGCCGCTCGATGGAGATGCAGAGCTGTCCGGCGGAGGAGAAGCAGGCGCGCACGGCACCCTGGGCGGCCTTCTCCACGTCGGCGTCCTTCAGGACGAGCATGGCGTTCTTGCCGCCGAGCTCCAGGGAGACCCCGACGAGACGGGAGGCGGCGCCCACGGCGACCTCGCGGCCGGTGCGGGTGGAGCCGGTGAAGGAGACGTAGTCGGCGCGGCTGACGACCTCGGGGCCGACGACGGGGCCCTCGCCCAGCACGACCTGGAAGACCCCGGCGGGCAGTCCGGCCTCGATGAGCAGGTCACGGGCCCAGAGCGCGGTGAGCGCGGTCTCCGTGTCGGGCTTCATCACGACGGCGTTGCCCGAGACGAACGCGGGGAGCGCGTCGCCCACGGACAGTTCAAAGGGGTAGTTCCAGGGGGCGATCTGGCCGATGACCCCACGCGGCTGGCGCAGTTCGGTCACCTTGGTGAGGGTCGGGACGACACCCGTGTGGCGGCGGGGCTTGAGGTAGGCGGCGGCCTTGCGCCCGTAGTGACGGGCGGCGACGGCGACGGACTGCACCTCTTCGTGGGCGTGCAGCCGGGCCTTGCCGGTCTCCAGCTGGATGAGGTCGAGCACCTCGGACTGGCGGCTGAGGACCAGGTCGTGGAAGCGCAGGAGGACGGCGGCCCGCTGCCGTACGGGGGTGGCGGCCCAGGCGGGCTGGGCGGCGCGGGCCCGGTCGAAGGCGGTGGCCACGTCCTCGGGGGTGGACTCGGGCAGATCGGCCAGCTTCTCCCCGGTGAAGGGCGCGTGGTTGGCGGTGCGGCCCGATCCGACGACACCGCGGACCAGTTGGGCGACCACCTCGGGGGTGACCACATCGGCGGCCGTGCGCACGCCTGCGGGGGCGACCGCGACGGGGTTCGTACCGAGAGGGGCGTCAGGGGCCTGCGAGTCCGTCATGAGGCCGAGAGTATGTCCCGGCGCACCCTTTGGGTACCCGTGGGTAACAGATTTTCACCGGACCCGCCGACCGCCCGGGGGTGCCGATCCGAACGAGCCAGCGATCACTGGCTACATAACCCCTGATCAGTGGCTATGCGGCGGACCGGGCGGGCACGGTCCGCCCGGCCCGCCGCATGGCAACTCAGGAACCATGAATCTTCAGCCCCTTCACGGCTTCGGCGAAGATCTCCTCCCCGTCCCTCGACGCCTGCCCCTTCGCGGGCGTCCGGACCCGTACGTTCCAGTGGGGGTCCTGCGCCTTCTCGCCGGGGATCAGCAGCTCGTGGAGGCGGTAGCGCACGGGATCCTCCAGCCCCCGGCGCCAGGAGGTGATCTCGAAGACGCCGCTGGGGTCCACGTACCAGACCAGTTCCCCGCCGTCCTGCTGGACCCGCTTGTACTCCCCCGGCACCGCCACGTCCGCCGAGAGCACCTCGTTCTCCGGCCGGATCTGCCAGCGCCCCGCCCGCGAGGCCGAACTGCGCGGGGCGGTTGCGGTGCAGCACGGGCGGCACCCACGTGCTGCCGCCGCCCTTCTTGGCCGTGAAGGGCTCGGTGGGCCGCGCCGGGGCGACGATCTCCTGGAGGATCTGCCGGACCTCGGCGGCGGCCGGCCGGGCCGCCGGGTCCTTCTTGACGTCCCGGTGCAGGATTCCGGCGGTGTGGGCGGCGGTCAGGGCGTCGAGGACCGCGAGGCCGATCCGGGCGGCCTCCCGGGTGTCGAGGATGCCCTCCTGGAGGCGGTCGCCGAGCGACTGGCCGCGCACCAGCTCCATGACGATCCACGGCCGCCCGTCCTCCACGACGACATCGTGGACGGTGACGACCGAGGGGTGGTCGATCCGCGCTGCCGCCCGCGCCTCCACCTGCATGCGCTGGTGGGCGGTGGCGTGTTCGCGCTCGCCCAGATGGTCCGGTACGCGGGGCTCCTTGACGGCCACCTCGCGGTCGACGACCTGGTCGTGCGCCCGCCACACCGTGCCCATGCCGCCGTGCCCGAGCCGGGACAGCAGCCGGTAACGCCCGCCGACGACCCGGTCCGGGGCGCCGTCCGGGGCGCCGGCGGGGACGGTGGGGGCGCTCGGGGCATCCGCAGGGGCGTTGGGAGCGCTCGCGGGGGCCCCATCCTGGGTCACGCCCGGGGGCGGACACCACAGGGGCCGGTCACCGGATGCAGACCCGTGACGTACGGAGATCAGTTCTGCCCGCCCGGGGCCCGCCAACTGCGGAGCATGATGTCGAACTGCTTGCGGCTGGTCTCCCAGCCCTCCTTCGGGGCGGTCAGATACAGGGCGTACTCGGGGCCGCCGGGCCCGCCGTAGTACATCTGGTCGATCCCGTGCCGGGGGCCGGGGTGGTCCTTGGTCTCGGTCCAGGTGAACTCCCAGAGCGAGCCCGGCCGGTCGCGGAAGGTGTTCTTCTCCAGCTTGATGCGCTGGTAGCCCGGCAGCCGGTCGGAGAGCTGCTGCTCCATGTTCTGCATATGCAGATACGGGTGGTCGAAGTCGGGGTCCGGGTCGACGCTGATCCGGATGCGGTGGGCGCCGCCGTCCGGGGTGTAGTCGATCTGGCCGTCGTTCACCTGGCGCGTCCAGCCCTCCGGAACGACCAGGCTGAAGCCCGCCGGGTCCTCCGCCCGGTACCAGCCGTCGGGTATCTCCGAGGCACCCTGGTCGGGCGCGGGGGTGGTGGGGGGCGGGGTGGTCCCGGGGGCGGCGGGGCCGGTGGGCGTGGTGGGAGCGGTGGGCGTGGGCGTGGCCGCCGTACGGCCGGTGGCCGAGGCGCCCTCCCCGTACTTCATCGCGAGCAGCCCCGCCCCGCCCCCGAGGACCGCCGCCGCGACGACCACGGCGAGCACCGTGCGCCACCGGGAGCCGCCGCGCCGGGTGACGGGGGCGGAGGTGGGGCCGACGATGGGGACGGAGGGGGTCGGGACCGTCGTGGCGGGGGGTGTTCCGGGGGGCCGGGACGTGGCTCCTTCGGCGGCCGGGTAGCCGTACCGGGCCTCCTCCGGGACCCGCTGGGTCGGCACGTACGCATGGGCCGAGCGCGGCTCCCGGCCCTCCATGGCGTCCAGCAGCATCTGCTCGGTGGCGGCGGCCGTGGGCCGGTCGGCCGGGTCCTTGCGGAGCAGCGCGGTGATGACGGGTCCGAGGGGACCGGCGTTGACGGGTGCGGGCGGCTCCTCGGTGACGACGGCCTGCATGGTCGAGATCGGGGACGTACGGCGGAAGGGGGAGCCGCCCTCCACCGCCGTGTACAGCGTCGCGCCCAGCGACCAGAGGTCGGAGGCGGGGCCGGGGTCGCCGCCGCGTACCCGTTCGGGAGCCAGATAGTCGATGGAGCCGACCAGTTCACCGGTCCGGGTGATCGTGGAGTCGCCCTCGATCGCGGCGATCCCGAAGTCCGTGAGGAGCACCTGCCCGTCGCGGGCCAGCAGGACGTTGCCGGGCTTGACGTCCCGGTGCAGCACCCCGGCGGTGTGGGCGGCGCGCAGGGCGCTCAGTACGTGGAGGCCGATGCGGGCCGCCTCGCGCGGGGCGATCTTCCCGCTCTCCTTCGCCCGGTCGGCGAGCGAGGGCCCGTCGACGTACTGCATGACGATCCAGGGGCGCTTGTCGTACTCGATCACGTCGTGGACGGTGACGACGCCCGGGTGCGTGATGCGGGCCGCCGCGCGCGCCTCCTTCTGGGTGCGGGCGTGCAGAACGAGCCGGTCGGCCTCGGCGACGTACAGCCCGGCCGTCAACTCCTTCACGGCGACCGTGCGGTGCAGCACCTCGTCATGGGCGCGCCAGACCTTGCCCATGCCCCCGCGGCCGAGCTCCTCGCCCAGCCGGTAACGCCCCGCCAGCACCCGTTCCTCAGCCGCGCCCTGTGATCCGTCCACGTGTTCCCCGCCCCGTTCCTCGGCTGCCAGATTACGGAGCGTTGGCGGCGCGGCGGAACCGGGGATCGCCCACGAGACCGCACTGTGATGGTTGTCGGCACCGCACAACGGCCGGGCCCGTATGCCATGACGGCCAAACCCACGAGCCGCGACCGCCGGTCCCGCGATCCGCGATCGCCCGGCCACGCGCCTCGACCACCGGGGCCACGCGCCACCGATGACGCGCGGTCAGGCGGCGTTCGTCCGGTAGGAGGCGATGGCCTGCTGGTAGACCTCGGTGACCTTGTCGCGGTCGTTGACCGGGCCGATGACCTGGAGGACGTGGTAGCGGCCGTCGACGATCATGGCGAGGTTGCGGACGTAGACCTCGCGGCCACCGGTGTCCTGCCAGGTGAACTGCCCCTCGGCCATGGCCTGTCTGCCCACGTCGACCCGGCGGACACCCGAGGAGGTGGACCAGCTGGAGTCCCGGAACGGCTGGAGTTCGAGTTGCTTGTCCCGCTGGTAGTCCAGCGGGTCGCCGCCCGCCGCCTTGACCGTGTCGCGGCCGGGCACCACGAGGAGGGTGAACCCGTCGCTGCCGTACCGGATCTGACGGTCCGCGTTGGCGGGGCTGCGCTGCCAGTCCTTCGGTACGCCGACCTCGAAGCCCTCCGTGTCCTTGCGGAGCACATAGCCCGCGGGGAGCGCGACGGCGGAGCGGCTGGTCTGCGGCTGCTGGGAGCCGGGGTCGGCGCTCGGCGCGCCGGAGGGGGCGGGCGAACCGGACGCGGCGGGGGGCGGGGCGGCGGAGCCCGTGGGCTGCTGGGGCGCTCCGGTCCGCGCCCCCGGCTGCCCGGCCGGCTCCTGCTTCGGCATGAACAGGAAGGCGTACGCGATGGCCGCGGCCATCAGGAGCAGGATCAGGACCAGCAGCAGTCGGCCGAGGTGGCGCGGCGAACGGCCCTCGCGCGGCCGGGGCGGTTCGCGCAGCACCCGGGGCCCCTTGGGCTCGCGCGGTGCGCGCCCCTCGCGCGGCCGGGGCTCCCAGGCGTCGACGGGGTGGGCCCGGCCCTGATCGGGCTCCGGGGGCAGCACCGGCTCATGGCGGGGCGGCGGCCGACGGAGGTCATGGCGTTCGGCGGCGCGCTGCTTCTCCAACTGCTGCCGCTGCCGCTTGCCCTGGCGGTGGCGGCCGTGGGCCGATCCCCCGCCGAACCGGCCCCACCGCCTGCGGACCAGCTCGCCCCGGCGGCGTACGACGGGGAGCCGGGTGGCGTCGGGCGCGGGCAGCGGGACGACGTCGGCGCCCGCCTCCGGCTCGGGGGCGGACCGCACGAGCGAGCGCAGCCAGCCGCGCAGCTCCTCGAAGTCCGGCCGCTCGGTGGGGTCCTGGCGCAGCAGCGACTCGACGACGGGCCGCAGCGCCCCGCACTCCTCGGCGAAGGCGGGCGGCTCGGCGCAGACCATCTGGACGAGCTCGGCCGCGTTCTCCTCGGGGTAGGGGGCGTGGCCCTGGACCGCGCGGTAGAGCAGCGCGCCGAGCGCCCACAGGTCGGTGGAGGGGCCGATGGGCGGTGCGAGCTGCCAGTTCTCGTGGACGGGCCCGGCCTGCTCCGGCGCCCACCGCTCGGTGACGGGTCCGACGACGGCGATCCGCGCCTGGCGGGCGCGCTCGGCGGCGAGCGGGGTGGCGGGGCCCCGGTAGACGGCGGCCTTGCGGCTGCCCGCGACGGCCTCCTCCCAGGCGGTGGAGGGGGACCGCTCGGACGGGAGGCGGGAGGCGGGGGCGAGGGCCGGCTGTCCGGGGCGCCGGGAGTCGGCGCGCAGCGCGTCCTGGCCGGAGCCGCCCGCGGGGATGGAGCGCCCGGAGCCGGGGCCGTCGTCCCAGGTGCCCGCGAGGTGCACGCGACGGCCGGGCGGGCGGGGCCCCTCCTCGTCGTCCTCGTCCTCCTCGTCGTCGTACGGGTCCTCGGGCGGGCTGCCCCAGGGACCGCCGGTCAGCCGGGGGCCGGGGAGGCCAGCGGAGGGGGGCGGGGTGGGGGCTTGGGCGTGGGTGGTGGGGCCTGCGGTGGTGGGGCCGCCGGGGGTTGGGGTGGCGGGGGTTGGGGTGGCGGGGTCGGACCCGGGGACGGCGGGGCCGGAGGCGTGGGCGGCCGGACCGGACCCGGGGGCGGCCGGACCGGACCCGGGGTGCTGGGCCGGGACGGCTCCGGAGTCGGTCTGCGGACCGGTCGTCTCCGCCGCCTCCGGGCCCGGGGCCCCCTTCGCGAGGTTCGCGGGGGTGTTCCCGGCCGCCTGCTGGCGGTCCTCGGTGACCCGGGCGGCGGCGCGGGCACCGGCCCGGTAGGCGGCGATCGCCCCGGCGCGGGCGGCCCGCAACTGGGCGGCGCTCGCGGCTCCCGGCTCGGCGGGGGTCCGGGGCGCGGCGGTGTAGGGCACGGCGGGCGTGGCGGGACGCGGGACGAGCTCCTGGGTGCCGGGCGTGCCGTACACCTCCTGGGGCCTGGGCGACTCGGGGACCTGCCCTTCACCCCGGTCCGGCCGGGGCGCGTAGGTCTGCTGCGGCGGCTGCGCGCGCACATACGGCGGTACGAGCGGGAGTTCCTGGCTGTCGTAACTCCCGGCCGGGGGGAGGGAGTAGGGACCACGCCCGTCCGGCGCGCCGGTCACACCAGGTACGCCGGTCACACCAGGCACGTTCGGCCCGTCGGGCGCATCTGCCCCGCCCGGCAGCTCACCCGGCTCTACGGCCTCTACGGCCTCTACGGCGTCGACCGCCTCGACGACCGGTATCCCCAGCGTCTCATCGGCCCCGGGAACCTCAGGGGCCCCATAGGTCCCGTACCCCCCGTACGCCTCCTGGTTCCCGCTTCCGCCCCCGTACGTCCCCGACTGCCCCCCGTACGCCTCCGAAGCGGGCGGCGCCACCGTCTCGTCGTCCGGCAGCGGCTCGGGGGCGTACCCGCAGAGCGCCTCCTCGGCGGCGCCCGCCGCCAGGCCGGTCAGCATCACACGGCCGTCGTCGCAGACCAGGACCGTGCGCACGGTGATGTTGCGATGGGTCCAGCCGTGCGCGTGGAGCACCCGCAAAGCAGTAAGCACGTCGGAGCCGATCTCGGCGGCCCGGTAGGGGTTCAGGGGGCGTTCGGCAAGCAGCGCGGCGAGCGGGCGGGCCGCGACGAGCTCGCTGACTATCCAGAGCGAACCGGCCTCGGCGAACACGTCGAAAACCTGGTCGAGCCGGGGGTGGTCGGGCACCTGGGCGGCGGCCTGCGCGGCCTCTATCGCGCGCCGGACCGCCGGATCCGTACTCCGGCGCACCGCCCGCCCCGTCGTGCGCCCGGCCGCAGCCGACGCCCGGCCGTCCGCGTCGAGCACCTCGGCGTCCACGATCTCCGGCAACGGCACCTGACGGACCAGGACTTCCTGGCCGCTGTAGGTGTCGAACGCCCGGGTCTCGACCAGTTCGTACCCGTCGGACGGGGGCAGCGGAAGGCGGTAGCGGTCGGCAAGCACCCGACCCGCGTAGTCGTCCACGACGCCTCCCCAGAGCGCGCTGTTCCCCCGGCCATCGAACCGTACGAATCAGTCAGTTCAGTCAGTTGCGGTCATTCGGCGGGCAATTGACCCACTGTCCCGGCTGCGTACGGTCTCCGTCGTCTTACGATACGTGGCAACGCGGGCCGACGGGCCGGGTCGTGGCAACCCGGCCCGCCCAATACGTCTCGCACGGCCCTCGGGCGGCGGCTTCGCCGACGGTCACTTCACCGACGGCCAGTTCACCGACGGCCACTTCGCTGACGGCCAGTTCGCCGACGGTGACTCCCCGACCGTCACTTCGTCGGGGCGAAGGTGGCGAACGCCGTCTCGCGCAGCGTGCGGCACTCCTCGTCGTCCCACTCGTCGATCTTGCAGCTGATCATGATCGAGTAGCCGCGCTGGGCGTCGACCTTGAAGCCCCGGTTCAGCACCCGGACCCGGACGCCGTTGTGGCTGCGCTCGAACGTCCAGTCGGCGACGGTCGGATAGCCGTTGTACTCGACCTTTTCTATGCTGACGTGCTTGTACCGGTCGCTGAGAACCCTCGTGCCGGCGATGGCCCCGCGCCAGGCGGCGGCCGCGTCGTCCTTGGGCGAGCTGTTGAAGTCGACCTGGACCCGGGGGAAACTGCCGCGCTCGGCGTTGTAGATGCCCCCGGAGTTGGCGCCCGCGATGGCCGTGCGCCGGAAGTTCCCGGGCATCGCCATCGTGAAGCGGAACTGGTCGTCGGAAACCGTCTTGTACCCGGCGGGCAGAGCGTCGCCCGCCCCGTCGTCGTCCTGCGGGTCGTCGCCGTCGGGCTCCTCGGCGTCGTCGCCGGAATCGCCCGTGTCCGGGTCGTCGGCGTCGTCGCCGGACGGGTCCTCGGGCGCCTTGCCCTCCCCGGTGCCCTGCCCCTCCTTCTGGCCGCCCTGCGAGTCGCCGCCCGCGGCACCCTCGCTGTCGCCCTCGGAACCGCCTGCCGAGGCCCCGGCGGAGGCTGCGGTGTCGACCTTGCCGTTACCGGCGTTGGCCTTGTCGCCGTCGCCGCCCAGGGTGAGCGCGAGGACGGTGCCCAGGATGGCCAGCACGACGACGCCCGCGATGAGCGCCAGCGTGCGGCGCGGCACGACATCGGTGATCGAGGCCCGGGTGGCGGCCGGTGAGGTCGGCGGGCGCTGCGGGGGTACGGCCGCGCCCGCTGCGGCGCCGGAACCCGTCGGCTTCGCGCCGGAGTTCGCGCCGCCGGAGGCCATGGCAGTGGTGGTGGCCGCCGGGGCGCCGGAGGGGGAAGCCGGGGCGGCCTTCCCGAGCGGGGTGCCGGGCGGGGTCGCGGGCCGGGGCGGGGCGACCGGGGAGCCGGTCGCCGGGGAGGCCGAAGACGCCCCGGCCGGGGAAGTGGCAGCGGCAGCGGGGGAAGCCGTGGCCGCAGCCGCGCCCGCCGCACCTGCGGCGACGGCCGGTGCGGCCTTCGCGCCGCGCACGGAACGCAGCGCTCCGCGCAGCCGGTCGCGCGCGCCCTCGCCGGACTCGCCCGGTCCACCGCCCTGCTTCGGCGGCTTGGGCGCCTTGGTCAACTTCCCCGCGCCGGACCCGGCCTCGGGAACCGCCGGCAGGGCCATGACCTGGGTGGAGTCGGCGGGCGGCACCGCGACGGCGTCGGGTGCGTTGATCACGTCGTTGAGCAGCGCCCGCGCCCCGGCGTCGTCGAGCCGCTGGTCCGGGTCGCGGGCGAGGAGCCCGTAGATGACCTCGGTCAGCGGGCCCGCGTTCTTCGGCGGGTCGAGCGGCTCCGTCATCACGGCCGTCAGCGTGGCGATGGCCGAGCCCTTGTCGTACGGGGGGCAGCCCTCGACGCTCGCGTACAGCAGTCCGCCGAGCGACCACAGGTCGGCGGGCGGCCCCGGCTTGTGGCCACGGGCCCGCTCCGGCGAGATGTACGAGGGGGCGCCGACGAGCATGCCGGTGGAGGTGACCGAGGGGTCGCCCTCGACCTGGGCGATGCCGAAGTCGGTGAGCACGACGCGGCCGTCCTCGGCGATCAGCACGTTGGACGGCTTCACATCGCGGTGCAGGATGCCCTCGCGGTGCGCCGAGCGCAGTACGTCGAGGATGGCGAGCCCGACCTCGGCGGCCCGCTTCGGCGTCAGCGTGCCGTCCTCACGGATCGCCTCGGCGAGGGACTTGCCCTCGATCAGCTCCATCACGATCCACGGCCGGTCGTCCTCGTCGACCACGTCGTAGACGGTGACCGCGCCGTTGTTGCGGATCCGTGCGATCGCCTTGGCCTCACGCAGGGTGCGCGTGATCAGCCGGCGCTTCTCGTCCTCGTCGATGGCCCCCGGGAACCGCAGCTCCTTGACCGCCACCGTGCGGCCGAGCGTCTCGTCCTCGGCGCGCCAGACCGTGCCCATGCCGCCCCGGCCGAGCACTCCCCCGAGCCGGTAGCGCCCCGCGAGGAGACGACCGTTCGTGTCCCGTTGGGGCTCCCGTGCCTGCTCCGCCTCCGACATGCGTCCCCTCTGCGATCAACCCGCCCTGGCAGAGCGTTCATTGTCCCTCACCCCGGGACCGGTCCTGGTGCCGGGTCCGGGGTCCGCCGCGCTGGGGGCCGAAGAGGGAATCCCCCACAGCCTGCTACCTACCGGGCCTCCCCGTCCAGGGCCGACCGGGCGGCGGCCCCCGCGCCACCAGGCCTTTCCCGCCCAACTGGCCCGTACGTGAAGGGCGCTGGCCGCCCGGGTGAACCGCCCGCCGAGCAGGGGTGAACCGCCCGGTGAACCCGGGCGGACCGGCCCCCTCCCCTTCAGGGCCCCCTGACTCCCTAGGTCCTGTCGTCAAACTGCCGCCTGCCGCGCGACGCCTGGCCCTAGATCGGCACGATGTCCGGCGCCCCGAGCCGGGCCGCGTCCGCCGTGAGGTCGTCGGGCTGCCGCTGCGACTCGCGCTCCGCCTCCACCCGCTTCTCGTAGTGCTCGACCTCCCGGTCGATCCGGTCCGCGTCCCAGCCCAGCACCGGCGCCATCAGCTCCGCGCAGAGGCGGGCACTGCGGGTGCCCCGGTCGAAGGTCTCGATGGAGATCCGGGTGCGCCGGGTCAGTACGTCGTCCAGATGGCGGGCCCCCTCGTGGGAGGCGGCGTAGACGATCTCGGCGCGGAGGTAGTCGTCGGCGGCGGGCAGTGGTTCGCCCAGGGTGGGGTCGGCCAGGATCAGTTCCAGAATTTCTTCCGTCATTGAGCCGTACCGGTTGAGCAGATGCTCCACCCGGACGACATGGAGCCCGGTCCTGGCCGCGATCCTGGCCCGCGCGTTCCACAGGGCCTTGTACCCCTCGGCGCCCAGCAGCGGGGTGTCCTCGGTGACGCAGGCGGCCACCCGCTGGTCCAGCCCGTGCACCGCCTCGTCCACCGCGTCCTTCGCCATGACCCGGTACGTCGTGTACTTGCCGCCCGCCACGACGACGAGCCCGGGGACGGGGTGGGCCACGGTGTGCTCGCGGGACAGCTTGCTGGTGGCGTCCGACTCACCGGCCAGCAGCGGGCGCAGCCCGGCGTAGACACCTTGGACGTCGTCCCTGGTCAGCGGGGTGCTGAGGACGGAGTTGACGTGCTGGAGGAGGTAGTCGATATCGGCGCTGGAGGCGGCCGGGTGGGCCTTGTCCAGGTCCCAGTCGGTGTCGGTGGTGCCGATGATCCAGTGCCTGCCCCAGGGGATCACGAAGAGCACGGACTTCTCGGTGCGCAGGATGAGGCCGGTGGAGGAGTGGATGCGGTCCTTGGGGACGACCAGGTGGATGCCCTTGGAGGCCCGGACGTGGAACTGCCCGCGCTCCCCGATGAGCCCCTGGGTGTCGTCCGTCCACACGCCGGTCGCGTTGACCACCTGCTTGGCCCGGACCTCGTACTCCCTACCGCCCTCCACGTCCTGGACCAGCGCGCCCACCACCCGCTCGCCCTCACGGAGGAAGCCGATCACCCGGGCCCGGTTGGCCACCTGGGCCCCGTAGGAGGCGGCGGTGCGGACCAGCTCGGTGACGAAGCGGGCGTCGTCCATCTGGGCGTCGTAGTACTGCAACGCGCCGACCAGGGCGTCCTTCTTCAGCGCGGGGGCCACACGGAGGGCACGGCGGCGGGAGAGGTGGCGGTGCACGGGGAGGCCCCGGCCGTGGCCCGAGGAGACCGACATCGCGTCGTACAGCGCGACGCCGGAGCCCGCGTAGAGCCGCTCCCACCCCTTGTGCTGCAACGGGTAGAGGAAGGGCACCGGCTTCACCAGGTGCGGGGCCAGCCGCTCCAGCAGCAGCCCGCGCTCCTTCAGCGCCTCCCGGACCAGGGCGAAGTCGAGCATCTCCAGATAGCGCAGCCCCCCGTGGATCAGCTTGCTCGACCGGCTCGATGTGCCCGACGCCCAGTCGCGCGCCTCGACCAGGCCGGTCGAGAGCCCTCTGGTGGCGGCGTCCAGCGCCGTGCCCGCGCCGACGACGCCCGCCCCCACGACCAGCACGTCCAGCTCGCGTTCGGCCATGGCGGCGAGCGCGGCGGTGCGCTCGGCGGGTCCCAGTGTCGCTGTCCTCACTGCTGCCTCCCGGTGGATCGGGGTGGTCGGACACGGGAGTGCCACCCGGCCGAGGGGCCGGCCGCCCGTGTCCACTCCTCGATTCTGTCCGCGCTCCCCGACTTCAGCCACCGCCTGTGGACAACACCCGGACGACAGGCGTCACGGAATGCGACATATAGGTCATATTTACGCCTAGTCTGACATTGCGCTGTCCACAGCAGTTGCGCTTTTCGTACTCCGGTCTTAGGGAAGGCGGCCTACGACATGCCCGCAGACCTCGCCGTCATCGGACTCGGCCACCTCGGCCTGCCCCTGGTCCAGGCCGCCGTGGCCGCCGGGATCGACACCGTCGGCTACGACACCGACCCACGCCCCTGCGCCGAGCTGCGCGCGGGCCGCACCCCCGTCGAGGGCTCCCTCACCGCGTCCGACATCCGCCGCATGCTCTCCGGCGGCTTCCGGCCCACCACCAGCGCCGCCGAGCTGGGCCGGGTCCGTACCGCCGTGATCTGCGCCCCCACCCCCCTCGGCCCCGACCGCACCGTCGACCTCACCGCCCTCGGCGACGCCGCCCGCGCCCTGGCCGCCCGGCTGCGCCCGCACACCACCGTGCTGCTGGAGTCCGCCGTACCGCCCGGCACCACCGAGAACTTCCTGCGCCCCCTGCTCGAAGAGGGCTCCGGGCTCACCGCCGGACGCGACTTCCACCTCGCCTGCTCCCCCAGCCGGCTCGACCCCGGCAACCGCACCCACGGCTACGCCAACACCCCCAAGGTCATCGGCGGCCTCACCCCCGCCTGCACCGAGTCCGCCGCCGCCTTCTACGGACGCCTCACCGACAAGGTCGTACGGGCCCGGGGGCCGCGCGAGGCGGAGATGACGAAGGTGCTGGAGACCAACTTCCGGCACGTCAACATCGCGCTGGTCAACGAGATGGCGGTGGCCTGCCACGACCTCGGCATCGACCTGTGGGACGTCATCCGGTGCGCCGAGACCAAGCCCTTCGGCTTCCAGCCCTTCCGCCCCGGCCCCGGCGTCGGCGGCCACGGCGTCCCGGTGGACCCGGGCTGCCTCCCGTACAGCGGCCGCACGCCCGGCCACCCGCTGCGGATGGTCTCGCTGGCGCAGGAGATCAACGAACGGATGCCCCGGTACGTCATCCAGCGCTGCGCCACCCTGCTGAACGAGCACGGCAAATCGGTCCGGGGGGCGCGCGTGCTGCTGCTCGGGGTCACGTACAAGCCCGACAGCGCCGACCAGGAGGCCGCGCCCGCCCGCGAGATCGCCACCCGGCTGATGGACATGGGCGCCCAGATCGGCTACCACGACCCGCATGTCCTGGACTGGCGGGTGCGCGAACTCCCCGTCCCGCGCGCCGATTCGCTCTACGAGGCGGCGGCCGCGGCCGACCTGACCGTACTGCTCCAGCAGCACCGCACATACGACCTCCAGGGCCTCGCGGTGAAGGCCCAGCTCCTCCTGGACACCCGGGGCGCGACCCCGGCGGGGGCCGCGCACCGGCTCTGAAGACGTGTATCGGCCACCGAGATTGGCTAGTGACCAATTCCGGTACCTACTGCTACCGTGCGGCGTCACAGAGCGCACACATGTTCGCGTCAAGACACGCACATGCGCATTTCGCCCCAGGGGGAGACCCACCGTGAGCCAGCCCGTGCAGCCGCCGAACCAGCCCCAGCAGCCGTACGGCGCCCCGCCCGCGGACGGCAACCCGTACGCGGGCGGCCCCGCCCCCGCCGCCCCGACGGGCAACCCCTACGGCCAGCAGCCCCCGGCCCCGTACGGCCAGCAGGCCCCGGCTCCCACCGGCAACCCCTTCGCGAACCAGCAGGGCCAGCAGGGCCAGCCCGGTCCGCAGGGCCAGCCCGGCCAGCAGCCCGGCCCCTTCGGCGGCGGCACCCCCTTCGCCTCGGCTCCCCCGGCCCGCAACAACATCCTGCTCGGCGTGCTGACCGCCCTCGGCGCGGCGATCGTCGCGGGCATCCTGTACGGCGTGATCTCGGGCTCCATCGAGCGCGAGTTCGGTTACGCGGCGGTCGGCGTCGGCTTCCTCGTCGGCTTCGCGGCAGCCAAGGTCGGCGGCGCCAACCCGGCGGT
The DNA here is from genome assembly GCF_042750035.1 of Streptomyces sp. NPDC059452. NCBI lineage: Bacteria > Bacillati > Actinomycetota > Actinomycetes > Kitasatosporales > Streptomycetaceae > Streptomyces > Streptomyces sp. NPDC059452. The sequence goes on along the minus strand of NZ_JBHYVE010000027.1, from coordinate 102,005 downwards.
CATCGGCGCGGCGGCCCTCTTCGCGGTCGGCGCCGTCTACCTCGGCCAGCTCATCGGCATCTCGATGGTGCTGTCGGACCGGGCGCACGTGCCCTTCTCCGAGGTCGTCCTCGACCACTTCGAAGCGGTGACGACGGCCTGGAAGGCGGAGTCCGGCTTCATGACGTACGTCTTCTTCGCCTTCGGCGCGATCGCGGCGGTCGGCGGCGCCAAGAAGGCGAGCTGACCCCCTCGTACGGCTACGCGGAAGGGCCCGGACCGTCATGGTCCGGGCCCTTCCGCGTAGCTGCGGGCGGGTCAGCGGCGGTGCTGCGAGTCCGCCACCGTCACCTCGACGCGCTGGAACTCCTTGAGGTCGCTGTAGCCGGTGGTGGCCATCGCGCGGCGCAGGGCGCCAAAGATGTTCATCGAGCCGTCCGGGGTGTGGGAGGGGCCGGTGAGGACCTCCTCCGTCGTCCCGACCGGGCCGAGGTCGACCAGCTTGCCGCGCGGCACGTCCTCGTGGACGGCCTCCATGCCCCAGTGGCGGCCACGGCCCGGCGCGTCCGTGGCGCGGGCCAGCGGGGAGCCCATCATCACGGCGTCCGCACCGCAGGCGATGGCCTTCGGCAGGTCGCCGGACCAGCCGACGCCGCCGTCGGCGATGACGTGCACGTACCGGCCGCCGGACTCGTCCATGTAGTCGCGGCGGGCCCCGGCCACGTCCGCGACGGCGGTGGCCATCGGGACCTGGATGCCGAAGACGTTGCGCGTGGTGTGCGCGGCGCCGCCGCCGAAGCCGACGAGGACACCGGCCGCTCCGGTCCGCATCAGGTGCAGGGCGGCGGTGTACGTGGCGCAGCCGCCGACGATGACCGGGACGTCCAGCTCGTAGATGAACTGCTTGAGGTTGAGCGGCTCGGCGGCGCCCGAGACGTGCTCGGCGGAGACCGTCGTACCCCGGATGACGAAGATGTCCACCCCGGCGTCGACGACGGCCTTGGAGAACTGGGCGGTGCGCTGCGGGGAGAGCGCGGCGGCGGTGACGACTCCGGAGTCGCGCACCTCCTTGATGCGCTGGCCGATCAGCTCCTCCTGGATGGGGGCGGAGTAGATCTCCTGGAGCCGGCGGGTCGCGGTCTCGACCGGCATCTCGGCGATCTCGTCCAGCAGCGGCTGCGGGTCGGCGTGCCGGGTCCACAGCCCTTCCAGGTTGAGGACGCCCAGCCCGCCGAGCTCACCGATGCGGATGGCGTGCTGCGGGGAGACCACGGAGTCCATGGGGGCCGCCAGGAACGGCAGCTCGAAGCGGTAGGCGTCGATCTGCCAGGCGATCGAGACCTCCTTCGGGTCCCGGGTGCGGCGGCTCGGTACGACAGCGATGTCGTCGAATGCGTAAGCCCGGCGGCCGCGCTTGCCGCGCCCGATCTCGATCTCAGTCACGATGTGTGGCCTTTCCCTCTACGTCTGCGCTGACCAGTATCCCCGACACGCGTGTGAGGGGCGGTACCGGGAACTCCGGTCCGCCCCTCAGCCACGCGCCGCTGTGTTACTTCCGGCTGTAGTTCGGTGCTTCCACCGTCATCTGGATGTCGTGCGGGTGGCTCTCCTTGAGACCCGCCGAGGTGATCCGGACGAAGCGGCCCTTGCTCTCCATCTGGTCGACGGACTCGGCGCCGACGTAGCCCATGGTCTGGCGGAGACCGCCGACGAGCTGGTGGAGGACGTTGGCGAGCGGGCCCCGGTAGGGCACCTGGCCCTCGATGCCCTCGGGGACGAGCTTGTCGTCCGAGGAGACCTCGGCCTGGAAGTAGCGGTCCTTGGAGTAGGACCGGCCCTGGCCGCGGGACTGCATGGCGCCCAGCGAGCCCATGCCCCGGTAGGACTTGAACTGCTTGCCGTTGATGAACATCAGCTCGCCCGGGGACTCCTCGCAGCCCGCGAGGAGGCTGCCCAGCATCACGCTGTCCGCGCCTGCGGCGAGCGCCTTGCCGATGTCGCCGCTGTACTGGAGGCCGCCGTCGCCGATGACCGGGACGCCCGCGGCACGGGCGGCGAGCGCGGCCTCGTAGATCGCGGTGACCTGCGGGACGCCGATACCGGCGACCACGCGGGTGGTACAGATCGAGCCGGGTCCGACACCGACCTTGACGCCGTCGACACCGGCGTCGATCAGCGCCTGGGCGCCGTCGCGGGTGGCGACGTTGCCGCCGATGACGTCGACGCCGACGCTCGACTTGATCTTCGCCATCCAGTCGAGGGCGTTGCTGTTGTGGCCGTGCGAGGTGTCGACGATCAGGAAGTCGACCCCGGCGGAGGCGAGCGCCTGGGCGCGGTCCAGCGCCTCGGGGCTGGCTCCGACGGCCGCGCCGACCAGCAGTCGGCCCTCGGCGTCCTTGGCCGCGTTCGGGTACTGCTCGGCCTTCTTGAAGTCCTTGACCGTGATCAGGCCCTTGAGGAGACCGGCCTCGTCGACCAGCGGCAGCTTCTCGATCTTGTGGCGGCGCAGCAGCTCCATGGCCTCCACGCCGGAGATGCCGACCTTGCCGGTGACGAGCGGCATCGGCGTCATGACCTCGCGCACCTGGCGCGTCCGGTCCGACTCGAAGGCCATGTCGCGGTTGGTCACGATGCCCAGGAGCTTGCCCGCGGCGTCGGTGACCGGTACGCCGCTGATACGGAACTTGGCGCAGAGCGCGTCCGCCTCGCCGAGCGTGGCGTCGGGGTTCACGGTGATCGGGTCGGTGACCATCCCGGACTCGGACCGCTTGACCAGGTCGACCTGGTTCACCTGGTCCTCGATCGAGAGGTTGCGGTGCAGCACGCCGACGCCGCCCTGACGGGCCATGGCGATGGCCATGCGGGCCTCGGTCACCTTGTCCATGGCGGCCGACAGCAGCGGGATGTTCACCCGTACGTTGCGCGAGATGAGGGTCGAGGTGTCGACCGCGTTGGGCAGGACCTCGGACGCGCCCGGCAGCAGCAGCACGTCGTCGTATGTCAGCCCGAGCGTCGCAAATTTCTCAGGCACTCCGTCGACGTTTGCAGTCATGACACCTTCCCCAAATGGCCTTGATCGGTGCGGATGTCCATGCTAACGGCCTCTACGGGTGTCTCATTCCACGATCAAGATCAGTTGAGTGTTCTGTAGCTTTCTACGGAACACCCTGCGCGGGTGTCCCTACTGCTCGGCCAGCGCCCGCAGCCTGCTGAGCGCACGGTGCTGGGCCACCCGCACGGCCCCCGGGGACATCCCGAGCATCCGCCCGGTCTCCTCGGCCGTCAGGCCGACCGCGACCCGCAGGACCAGCAGCTCGCGCTGGCTCTCCGGAAGGTTGGCGAGGAGCTTCTTCGCCCAGGCGGCATCGCTGCTGAGCAGGGCGCGCTCCTCCGGGCCGAGGGAGTCGTCGGGCCGTTCCGGCATCTCGTCGGAGGGGACGGCGGTCGAGCCCGGGTGGCGCATCGCGGCGCGCTGGAGGTCGGCGACCTTGTGCCCGGCGATGGCGAAGACGAAGGCCTCGAAGGGCCTGCCGGTGTCCTTGTAGCGCGGCAGCGCCATCAGCACGGCGACGCAGACCTCCTGCGCGAGGTCCTCCACGAAGTGGCGAGCATCACCGGGGAGCCGGTTGAGCCGGGCGCGGCAGTAGCGCAGGGCGAGGGGGTGGACATGGGCGAGCAGATCGTGTGTGGCCTGCGCATCGCCGTCGACGGCACGGTGCACGAGTGCACCGATCACCGTGGTCTCGTCCTCGCGCATCGGACCATGGTGCCCTGATGCCCCACGGTCCGCTCCATCGCGTCCCGAGTTGTGCACCGAAGCGTTATGAGCGGGTGCGCCGGATGTCATGTCCTGCGCCCTCCCCTTCCGCTCGTCCGAATCGTTCCTGAGGAACTCCACGACTCAAGGATGCGTCATCGGCCGGGAAGCGTCACATGGCGCCGTCGGCGGGCACCCGGATTCGGGGGTGTACCGCTGGTGACCCGTCCCGTCCCCCCGTCCGCCGGCCTGCGGACGGGGGCGGTCCGGGCCGGGCGTCAGCGGACCAGCCCCCAGCGGAATCCCAGGGCCACCGCATGGGCGCGGTCCGAGGCCCCGAGCTTCTTGAACAGCCGCCTGGCGTGGGTCTTGACCGTGTCCTCGGAGAGGAACAGCTCACGGCCGATCTCCGCGTTGGAGCGGCCGTGACTCATGCCTTCGAGCACCTGGATCTCCCGTGCGGTGAGCGTCGGGGCCGCCCCCATCTCGGCGGACCGCAGCCGGCGCGGGGCGAGCCGCCACGTCGGGTCGGCCAGCGCCTGGGTGACGGTGGCCCGCAGCTCGGCGCGGGACGCGTCCTTGTGCAGATAGCCGCGGGCACCGGCGGCGACCGCGAGCGCGACCCCGTCCAGGTCCTCGGCGACGGTCAGCATGATGATCCGGGCCCCGGGGTCGGCGGAGAGCAGCCGCCGGACCGTCTCCACACCCCCCAGACCGGGCATGCGTACGTCCATCAGAATCAGATCCGAACGGTCGGCCCCCCAGCGGCGGAGGACTTCCTCGCCGTTGGCCGCCGTGGTCACGCGCTCGACACCGGGCACGGTGGCCACCGCGCGACGGAGCGCTTCTCGGGCAAGCGGGGAATCGTCGCAGACGAGCACGGATGTCATGACCGTCCTCCGCAGCTGATGCGCGTCACCTTGAGCCTCCAGGCTGATACAAGTCGTCACCTGTGCGGTTGACCCCTTCGGACATGTGCCCGAGCTCGTTCTCCGTCAACCGCATCCGCCCTCTTAACGATGGTCACTCGAAAGAGTTACGGGTCGGACCGTCGGGTTCGGCACTCTACGTGAGGGGCCGCACACAGAGGAGAGCGACGCGGGTGATTCACCCGTCAACCGAATCTTCACTCCGGAGCTTGCCCTATTCGGCGAGATTTCTTCCCTTTTGAGGGTGTCTGTGGCTAGATTCGCAAACAGTCATATTTACATCTACTAGCACCGCAGATGTACGGTCGAGACTCAGGTCACCGAAGAGACGATCGCCGATCACGGATCGCCGGTTCCCCGGCGGTCGAGGATGCCGCTTCCGACGCAGCACGGCTTCGAGGGGACAAGCAATGGCAGATTTCTCCCGCCTTCCCGGACCCAACGCAGACCTGTGGGACTGGCAGCTGCTCGCCGCCTGCCGAGGCGTCGACAGCTCCCTGTTCTTCCATCCCGAAGGCGAGCGCGGCGCCGCCCGCAGCGCTCGTGAGACCTCGGCGAAGGAGGTGTGCATGCGGTGCCCGGTACGCGCCGAGTGCGCCGCCCACGCCCTGGCCGTACGGGAGCCCTACGGGGTGTGGGGCGGCCTGACCGAGGACGAGCGCGAAGAGCTCATGGGCCGGGCCAGAACCAGACTCATCACCGCGGCGCCCTCGGGGGCCACCGCCACCACCACGGGCTCCCGCCCCACCTGACGCCCACCGGGCCCCAACCGAACGCAGAAACGTTTCCCCAATACGGTTCCCGTACTGCCCCGGCCCCGTCCCTCAGCGGGCGGCCGCCCGGGACAGCTGGTCCAGGGTGGCCGCCACCGCCGGGACCCGGGCCAGGTCCGGCAGGGTGAGCGCCACGATCTCCCGCTCGATCGCGGGCTCCACCGAAACGGTCCTCGCCCCCTTGGGCCGGACCGACTCGACGGCCAGCTCCGGCAGGACCGCCACGCCGAGCCCGGCCCCCACCAGGCCCATCACCGCCGGGTAGTCGTCGGTGGCGAAGTCGATGCGGGGGGTGAAGCCGGACTCCTCGCAGACCTCCACCAGCTGCCGGCGGCAGCGCGGGCAGCCCGCGATCCACGACTCGTCCGCCAGCTCACCGATGGAGACGCTCGGCGCGTCCGCCAGCCGGTGCCCCTCCGGGACCAGGCCGATCAGCCGGTCGGTGAGGAGCGGCCGGACCACCAGGTCGTCCCATTCACCGCCGGAGGTGCCGTACCGGAAGGCCAGCGCGATGTCGCAGTCGCCGTCGCGCAGCAGGTCCACCGAGCGCGGCGGCTCGGCCTCCACCAGCGAGACCCTGGTCCCGGGGTGTTCGGCGCGCAGGGCCGCCAGCGCGCCGGGGACCAGGGTGGAGCTGCCGCTCGGGAACGAGACGAGCCGGACCCGGCCCGCCCGCAGTCCGGCGATGGCGGCGACCTCCTCCTCGGCCGCCGTCAGCCCCGCGAGGATGCCGGAGGCGTGCCGTACCAGCGCCTCGCCCGCCTGGGTGAGGCGCATCTCGCGTCCGGTGCGGATCAGCAGGGTGGTGCCGGCGGAGGACTCCAGGGCCTTCATCTGCTGGCTCACCGCGGGCTGGGTGCAGCCGAGTTCGCGGGCGGCGGCGGAGAACGAGCCGGTCAGGGAGACGGCGCGCAGGACACGGAGGTGGCGTGCTTCGATCACCTCTCCACCATAAGAGATTCTTGGATGTGAGGCGAACTAATGGCGCACCCCTTTGAGGGTTGAGCCATTAGCGTGACCCGTATGAGATTGCTGAGCGTGAATGTCGGCCGCCCCACCCCCGCCCCGTCCGCCGGTGGCCCCGGCGGGCTGACCGGGATCGACAAGCGGCCGTTCGAGGGGCCCGTACGGGTCTCCGATCCCGGCCCCAAGGGGACGGGTGGCAGCGGGCTCGCCGGGGACGCGGTCTGCGACCTGCGCAACCATGGCGGCAGCGACCAGGCCGTGTACGCGTTCGCCCGGGAGGAGCTGGACGCCTGGGAACGGAAGCTGGGCGGCCGGGAGGTGAGCGGACGGGAGCCGGGCAGCCGGGAGCCGGACGGACACGGGTCGAGCGGCCGGAAGCTGGCCAACGGGGCGTTCGGTGAGAACCTCACCACTCTCGGGATCGATGTGAGCGGCGCGCTGATCGGTGAGCGCTGGCGGGTGGGGCCGGAGCTGCTGCTTGAGGTGACCTCCGGACGCATCCCGTGCCGGACGTTCGCCGACCACATCGGGGAGGAGAAGTGGGTCCGGCGGTTCACCCAGGAGGCGGTGACCGGCGCGTATCTACGGGTGATCGAGCCGGGCACGATCCGGGCCGGGGACCCCGTCGAGATCGTCCACCGCCCGGACCACGAGGTCACGGCGGCCCTCCAGTTCCGGGCCGTCACGACCGAACGCACCCTGCTCCCGTCCCTGCTGGCCGCCGCGTCGGCCCTGCACCCGGAGGCACTGCGCAAGGCCCGGGAGTACGTGGCGGCGGGCGGGTGAAGTCCCGGCGCGCGGGGGCACTAACGTGCCGCGTATGACGACTGCACTGATTACGGGCGCGACGGCGGGTATCGGGGCGGCCTTCGCGCGGCGGCTCGCGAGCCAGGGGCACAACCTGGTGCTGGTGGCCCGGGACACCGCCCGGCTGCGCGAGCAGGCCACCGAACTGCACGACCGGCACGGCATCGAGGCCGAGGTGCTGAGCGCCGACCTGTCCACGGACGCCGGGATCGAGGCGGTCGAGAAGCGGCTCGCGGACCGGACGCACCCGGTCGATCTGCTGGTCAACAACGCCGGGTTCGGCAACAAGGGGCGCTACCTGGAAGTGCCCATGGCCGATGAGCTGACGATGCTGAAGGTGCACTGCGAGGCGGTGCTGCGGCTGACCTCGGCGGCCGTCACGGGCATGAAGGAGCGCGGCCGGGGCGGAGTGATCAACGTGGCGTCCGTCGCGGCGTTCGTGCCGCGCGGTACGTACGGGGCGTCCAAGGCGTGGGTCGTGCAGTTCACCCAGGGCGCGGCGAAGGACCTGGCCGGGTCGGGGGTGCGGCTGATGGCGCTGTGCCCCGGGTTCGTCCGTACGGAGTTCCACCAGCGGGCCGGGATGGGCACCGGCAACATCCCGGGGTGGATGTGGCTGGACGCGGACAAGCTGGTGGCCTCCGCGCTGACGGATCTGGCCCGGGGCAAGCCGGTGTCGGTCCCCGACCCGCGCTACAAGGCGCTGATGGGGCTGGTCAAGGTGACGCCGCGCGGCCTGCTGGGCGGCGTCACCTCGCGTACGGGGCGCAAGTACGGGCCCCAGTAGCCCGGTTCGGTGCCCTTCGGAGCTGTCCGGCGGTGAACGCACCGAGGCCCGGTGCCCCCGCGACGGGGGTACCGGGCCTCGGGCGTACCGGAAAGGTACGGGGCCGTACTAGTCGTACTAGTCGTACTAGTGGGAGTGGCCGTGGCCGCCGTGACCGGCGTCGGCCTCTTCCTCGGCCGGCTTCTCGACGACCAGGGTCTCGGTCGTGAGCAGCAGCGACGCGATGGACGCGGCGTTCTCCAGGGCGGAGCGGGTGACCTTGACCGGGTCGATGACGCCGGCCTTGACCAGGTCGCCGTACTCGCCGGTGGCGGCGTTGAAGCCCTGGCCCTTGTCGAGCTCGGAGACCTTGGAGGTGATGACGTAACCCTCCAGGCCGGCGTTCTCGGCGATCCAGCGCAGCGGCTCGACGGCGGCGCGGCGGACGACCGCGACACCGGTGGCCTCGTCGCCGGTCTTGCCGAGGTTGCCCTCCAGGACCTTCACGGCGTGGACGAGGGAGGAGCCACCGCCGGAGACGATGCCCTCCTCGACCGCGGCGCGGGTGGCGGAGATGGCGTCCTCAAGGCGGTGCTTCTTCTCCTTGAGCTCCACCTCGGTGGCGGCACCGACGCGGATGACGCACACGCCGCCGGCCAGCTTCGCGAGGCGCTCCTGGAGCTTCTCGCGGTCCCAGTCGGAGTCCGTGGACTCGATCTCGGCCTTGATCTGGTTGACGCGGCCCTTGACGTCGTCGGTGTTGCCGCCGCCGTCGACGATGGTCGTGTCGTCCTTGGAGACGGTGACGCGGCGGGCGGTGCCCAGCACGTCCAGACCGGCCTGGTCGAGCTTGAGGCCGACCTCCTCGGCGATGACGGTCGCACCGGTGAGGGTGGCGATGTCGCCGAGCATGGCCTTGCGGCGGTCACCGAAGCCCGGGGCCTTCACCGCGACGGCGTTGAAGGTGCCGCGGATCTTGTTGACGACGAGGGTGGAGAGCGCCTCGCCCTCGACGTCCTCGGCGATGATCAGGAGCGGCTTGGAGCCGCCGCCCTGGATGACCTTCTCCAGCAGCGGCAGCAGCTCCTGGATCGAGCCGATCTTGCCCTGGTGGATCAGGATGTACGGGTCGTCGAGGACGGCCTCCATACGCTCCTGGTCGGTCACCATGTACGGGGACAGGTAGCCCTTGTCGAAGGCCATGCCCTCGGTGAACTCCAGGTCCAGACCGAAGGTGTTGGACTCCTCGACGGTGATGACACCGTCCTTGCCGACCTTGTCCATCGCGTCCGCGATGAGCTCGCCGACCTGGGTGTCCTGCGCGGAGAGCGCGGCCACGGCGGCGATGTCGGACTTGTCGTCGATCGGGCGCGCGGTCGCGAGAAGCTCCTCGGACACGGCCTTGACGGCGGCGTCGATGCCCTTCTTCAGGGCGGCCGGGGAGGCGCCCGCGGCGACGTTGCGCAGGCCCTCGCGGACGAGCGCCTGGGCCAGGACGGTCGCGGTGGTGGTGCCGTCACCCGCTACGTCGTTGGTCTTGGTCGCCACCTCCTTGACGAGCTGGGCACCGAGGTTCTCGTACGGGTCGTCGAGCTCGACCTCGCGCGCGATGGTGACACCGTCGTTGGTGATGGTGGGAGCGCCGAACTTCTTGTCGATGACGACGTTGCGGCCCTTGGGGCCGATCGTCACCTTGACCGTGTCGGCAAGCTTGTTGACGCCGCGCTCAAGGGCGCGACGGGCGTCCTCGTCGAACTTCAGAATCTTCGCCATGGGCTGTACTTCCCTCTCGAACGAACTGCGCCCCTCGCCGCCCGGCTAGTTATTTCGCAGGGGGCCAGGGGCGCAGAACACAAGCAAACGTGGGTGAATTACTTCTCGACGATCGCGAGGACGTCGCGGGCCGAGAGGACGAGGTACTCCTCGCCGTTGTACTTCACCTCGGTGCCGCCGTACTTGCTGTACAGGACGACGTCGCCGGTCTTGACGTCGAGCGGAAGGCGCTCGCCGTTCTCGAAGCGGCCCGGGCCCACGGCGAGGACGACGCCCTCCTGGGGCTTCTCCTTCGCGGTGTCCGGAATGACCAGGCCGGAGGCCGTGGTCTGCTCGGCGTCGAGCGGCTGGACCACAATGCGGTCCTCAAGCGGCTTGATCGCAACCTTGGAGCTGGTGGTCGACACGATCCGGTCTCCCCCTTCGGAGATCTCACGGGGTTTAGCAGTCATTGGGCGGCGACCAGACCGATCCGTCGTCGCGGGTGCCGGACCTGCCCTGTCGCACAGTGTGGTGCTGGCACTCTCCAGGGGGGAGTGCCAGACCCGAGACTATGACCGCGATTAGCACTCGGTCAAGCGGAGTGCCAATTCACCACCCCCGCGCCGCCCCTGGCCGCCATCCCAGCCGCTATCCCAGCCGCTATCCCGGCCGCCGGGTCGGCCGCAGGGTCGGCCGACCTCCCGGACGCAGTCCTCTCAGACGTAGTCCTCCAGCTTCGCCACCGCGTAGCCCTTGTCCGTGATGGTCTTCATGACCAGGCGGATCATGTCGGGCATCGTGCCCTTCCAGGCGTTCTTGCCCCGGAAGTGGGTGAGGACGATGTCGCCGGGGTGCAGGTCGCGGTCCCACTCGCGCCACTCCATGTGGTCGGCGAAGGCCTCGGCGGACCAGAGCGGTACGGCGGTGATGCCGCAGGACTTGGCGACGACGAGGGTGTCGCGGTTGTAGTTGCCGTAGGGCGGGCGGAAGAGGGTGGGCCGCTTCCCGTAGTGCTTGAGGATCTTCTCCTGCTGGCCGCAGATCTCCCGCTTCTGCTCGGCGTAGGAGAGGCCGGGCAGATAGCGGTGGTTCAGGGTGTGGTTGCTGATGGTCACCCCGCGCTTCTGCATCTCCTTGAAGTACCCGTAGTTGTCGTTGGTGACGTAGTCACTGAGGAAGGCGCTGTAGGGGATGTCCAGCTCGGTCATCATCCGCAGCAGTGCGGGGTCCTTCTCCGCACCGTCGTCCATGGTGAGGAAGACGACCTTCTCCTTGGTGGGGACGGTGGTGAAGACGGGCGGCAACCCCTTGTCGTCCCGGACCTCGAACCCTTTACGGGTGGTGATGCGCGGCTTCACCACCGGTGGTTCGGGGGCGGCGAGCGGGGTCTTGGCGAGCCCCCACTTCTTCGCGGCCACGGCCCGTGCGGCCTGCTTCCGCTTGAGCTCCTCGGCGTACGTGTCCAGGGCGGGCGCGGCCTGCGGGGCGGCCTCGCCCTGCTGGCCCGCGGCGGGCTTCGCCGGGCCGTCGGGGGCTCCCGTACCGCCGCCGTCGGCCGTCGCCGCCGCGCAGGCCGAGGTGACGGTGGCGGCCAGGAGGGCCGCCAGCACGACGGAGACCGGCCGGTGCCGCTTCATGGGTGATTTTCCTTTTTGTCGTACTAGTTGCATGGCGCCGCATCCTGCCAGCCGACCGCCCGCCTCCGGCCCCGACACCGCGAGGGGACCCGGCCCGTCGCCCGACCGGCCCACAGGGGCCACGCGTCGGCCTGTAGGGGCACGCGTCGGCCTACAGGAGCCGCGCGTCGGCCCCCGGGCGCCCGCCTCCCCGCACCGGACACAATGGGCCGGGTGAACGCATCGACCCCCGCCACCCCGGCCGACGACCCCGCCCGCGCCGCCTTCGCCGCGCTGCGCACCCCCGAGGGCGAGCGCCTGCTGGCCGGGCTGCGCGACCACGACCCCGCCGAGGAGCTGGCCACCGCGACCCGGCTGCGCCGCACGCACCCGGCGGAGCTGGTGTCGGCCGCCCTGGGTCAGGCCCGGCTGCGGCAGCGGGCGGTGGCGAAGTTCGGGGCGGAGGACGCGTACCGGATGTACTTCACGCCCAACGGGGTCGAGCAGGCCACCCGCACCTCGGTCGCCACCCACCGCGCGGCCCGGTTCGCCGCGCTCGGCGTGCGGAGCGTGGCGGACCTGTGCTGCGGGATCGGCGGCGACGCCATCGCGCTGGCCCGCGCCGGGATCGCCGTCCTCGCCGTGGACCGCGACCCGCTCACCGCCGAGGTGGCCCGCGCCAACGCGGAGGCGCTCGGCCTGGGTTCGCTCATCGAGGTGCGGTGCGCCGACGTCACGGAGATCGACACCTCTCCGTACGACGCGGTCTTCGTGGACCCGGCCCGGCGGGGCGGACGCGGCAGGATCTTCGATCCGGAGGCGTACTCACCGCCCCTGTCCTGGGCCACGGCCGCCGCCCTGAAGGCTCCTCGCGCGGCGCTGAAGATCGCGCCCGGCATCCCGCACGAGGCGATCGGCCCGGAGGCGGAGGCCGAGTGGATCTCGGACGGGGGCGATGTGAAGGAGGCGGTGCTCTGGTACGGGGAGGGGTTCGCGCCCGGTGCGTTCCGGGCCACCCTGCTGCCGTCCGGGGCCACCCTGACCGCCCCGGCCCCACTGCCCGCCCCGCCCGTGGGCCCGGTCGGGCGCTATCTGTACGAGCCGGACGGCGCGGTGATCCGGGCGCACCTGGTCGCCGACATCGTGGAGCGGTGCGGCGGGCGGCTGGTGGACGAGACGATCGCGTACGTCACGAGCGATGTGCCGTACTCCTCCCCGTACGTCGCCGGGTACGAGATCACCGATCAGCTGCCGTTCAGCATGAAGCGGCTCAAGGCGCTGCTGCGGGAGCGTCAGGTGGGCGTGCTGACCGTCAAGAAGCGGGGTTCGGCGGTCGAACCGGAGGAGCTGCGCCGCCGGATGAAGCTGAGTGGCCCGAACTCGGTGACGGTGTTCCTGACCCGGGTGGCCGGGGCGCCGACGATGCTGATCGGCCACCCGGCGGGCCCGTCAGGACACGCAGCACCCAGCGGCGGTGCGCCAACGCCTTGACGGCGCCGATGAGTCCGGTCAGCCAGGCGACCATGCCCAGGCCCATGATCATCGCGACCATGCCGTACGTGTCGTCGCCGGGCCGGGCGCTCGCCGGGCCGATCACGCAGAGCGCCAGCCCGGCCGCCGCCAGGACGAACGACAGCAGCAGCCAGACCAGGCTCACCCCGGGCAGCCGCAGCTCCCGGTCGCGCTCCGGGTCGCGCCCCAGCGCGCCCCACTCCACCAGCAGCGCGCGGACCTTCCGGTCGCGGGCCAGGTACAGGCAGACGAAGGCGACGGCGGGGATCAGCACCGCCGCCCCGAAGAGCAGGGAGAAGAATCCGGCGATCCCGCCGAAGAAGTCGCCCGCCTGCTCGAAGATGACGATCCCGGACCCCACGAGCAGCCACCCGAAGGCGGCGAGCCCGGCCCACATCCCCAGCACACCGAGCCGCCCCGGCCCCACATGCATCCGCACCAGCGCGCCCAGGACCAGCGCCCGGTCGGCGAGCATCGCCTCGCGGTCCGGCCAGGTCCGGATCTCCACGGGAGGCGGGGGCGGGGGAAGGGCGGCACGGCGTTGCATGTCCAGGACACTACCGGCCTCGGGAGCGCGGCCCCGAAGGCGGCCTTGACGGTCCCGCCCCGTCCGATGCCCCATCAGAAACCCTGTGACAGGAGGTCGGGGCGCGGTGCAACCGGCGACTCCCTGCCGCGTGTCTCCTGTTGCGGATACAGTACGGGCTCGTTTCGGGACCACAGGCGCCGTCGGGGGAAGCAGCACGATGACCAGTCAGCAGCAGGGCCGCGACGGGGTTTTCCAGCCGTTGGAGGAGAGCGATCCGCGGACGGTGGCCGGATACCGGCTGACCGCGAAGCTCGGCTCCGGCGGGATGGGCAAGGTCTACCTCTCGTACACGCCCGGCGGGCGGCCCGTCGCCATCAAGGTGATCCGGCCGGACTTCAGCGAGGACGCCGAGTTCCGCCGCCGCTTCCAGCAGGAGGTCCAGGCCGCCCAGCGGGTGCAGGGCCTCTACACCGCGCCGGTCATCGACAGTGACACCGAGAGCGCCCAGCAGTGGCTCGCCACCGCCTATGTCCCCGGCCCGTCCCTCGCCTCGGCGGTCGGCGAGCACGGGCCGCTCCCGGTCCCCGCGATCCTGCTGCTCGTCGCGGGCATGGCCGAGGCGCTGCACGTCATCCACGGGGCGGGCATCGTCCACCGCGACCTCAAGCCGTCCAACGTGCTGCTGGCCGCCGACGGGCCGAGGGTGATCGACTTCGGCATCGCACGGGCCGCCGACGCGACCTCGCTCACCGGCAGCGGGGTCACCGTCGGGACCCCGGCGTTCATGGCCCCGGAGCAGGCGGCGGGCAGGCCCGTGGCGGCGGCGACCGACATCTTCGCCCTCGGCCAGGTCGCCGCCTTCGCCTCGACCGGCGCGCCCGCCTTCGGTGAGGGCACCTCGCACGGGGTGCTGTACCGGATCGTGCACGAGGAGCCGGATCTGACGGAGGTCCCCGAGGAGCTGCGGGAGCTGGTCACCCGCTGCCTGGCCAAGTCGCCCGAGGACCGGCCCTCGGTGGCCGAGGTCATCGACATGTGCCGCACCGCCAACAGCGAGACCCAGTTGCGCCGCCCGGAGGACTGGCTGCCGCTCGCGGTGGCCGCCGACATCACCGTACGGGCGGCCGCACCGGCCCCCGACCGCACCCCGCCGCCTCCGTCCACCCCGCCGACGGCCCCGGTCACGGCACCCGGGACTCCCCTGCCCACCGCTCCCGGGACTCCCCCGCCCACGGCCCCGGTCACCACGCCCGGGACGCCTCCGGCGACCGCCCCGGTGACGGTGGCCCAGCAGCCGCCGACCGTGCCCGCACCGGCCGCACCGGCCACCCCCGCGGCCCCGCATCCGGCCGCGCCGGTGAACCCGGCGGCCCCCGGTGCGTACGGGTATCCGGCGCCGCCGCAGGGCGCGTACGGCTACCCGGCGCACGCGGGGCCCGCGCAGCAGCAGCCCGGTCCGTACGGATACCCGCAGGCGGGCACGCCCGCCGGGGGTTACGCCGCCGGTGGCTACCCGACGGCGTACCCGCCCACCGGCCCGCAGCAGACGCACCAGCAGCCCGGAACGCCCGGAACACCCGGGACTCCCACGACGGAGAAGCCGGAGAAGCCGACGAAGAAGCGCACCGGCCTCTTCGTCACGATCGCCGTCGTCGCGGCCCTCATCGCCGGTGCCGGCGGCGGGTACGCGCTGTTCGGGCCCGAGGACGACGCGGACGGCGGGAAGAACCAGAAGCAGGAGCAGAACCAGGCGGGCGGCCCCTCGAAGCAGCAGGAGAAGCCGCAGGGAAGTTCGCAGGACACGTCGCAGGAGAAGGAGCCCGCCGCGAGCACGCCGTCGAACAGCGCCGACGCTCCGGACGACGACGATGACGACGAGGGCAGCGGCGCCGCACCGCTGCCGGACCCCGAGCCCGTCCCGTACAAGTCGATCGATCTGACCAGCGGCTACCACCTGTCGCTCGCGGACAGCACGGACAGCCCGCGCAGCGGCAGCATGCGGGGCGACTTCACGTACAACGCGAGCGGCACCGCGGTGCGCACGGACGGGTCGATGGTGCTGCTGAACCCGGGGCAGGAGGGTGACCTGCAGACCTGCCGGTCCGAGACCCGGTTCTCCACGAGCCTGGCCCTGGACCGGCTGGTGCGGGGCACCCAGATCTGTGTCCGTACGGAGAACGGGCACCTGGGCCTGATCGTCGTACGGGCCCTGCCCTCGGCCACCGCGGCGGCCAACTACATGACGCTGGACGTGACCGTGTGGCGCAACGCCATCGCGGTCGAGGAGCCGTAGGAGTCAGCAGGAGGCGGCCCGCAGGCCCCGGTCCCGCCGGAGGACCGGGGCCCGGTACCGCCACAGGGCCCGGTCAGGCGTCCCGCAGCGCCTGGATGTCCAGTTTCCCCATGGAGAGCATCGCCTTCATGGTGCGCTGCGCCTTCGCCGGATCCGGGTCGGCCAGCAGCTTCGGGAGCTCGTTCGGGACGATCTGCCAGGAGACGCCGTACCGGTCCTTGAGCCAGCCGCACTGACCCTCCTCGCCGCCCTCGGAGAGCGCGGCCCAGAGCCGGTCCACCTCGGCCTGGTCCGCGCAGTCCACGGAGAGCGAGATCGCCTCGGTGAAGGGGAACTGCGGTCCGCCGTTGAGGCCCAGGTACTCCTGGCCCGCGAGCCGGAAGCTGACGGTGAGGACGGAGCCGGTCTCGCCGGGGCCGGATTCGCCGTAGTAGCCGATGTCCGTGATGCGGGAGTCGCCGCCGAAGATCGCGACGTAGTGCTCGGCCGCCTCCTTCGCCTTGCCGTCGTACCAGAGACAGGGGGTGATCTTCTGCATGGTCGTCTTCTCCTCGTCGGGCCGCCCCGGGTCCGGGGCGCGCAGGCCTCGTAAAGCGTCTGGTGGGTAGACCGGCCCGGACGGCAGAACTCATCGGCCGGCGGCATCCCCTTCATGCTCTGCCGCGATCGGCTCAGCAGCCACCGGGCCGCCTCCGGAGACCGGGCGCTCCCCCGGCAGCAGGACGTACGCGGCCAGCGCGGCGGCCGCCAGGAGCCCGGCCGCGACCCAGAAGGCGGCCGCGTACCCCGAGGAGAGCGCCGTACGCCCGGTGGCACCGCCCGTGACCTGGGCGGCGACGGTGACCAGGACCGCGAGGCCGAGCGAACCGCCGACCTGCCGGGAGCTGTTGAGCAGCCCGGACGCCATACCGGTCTCGCCGGGCACCACGTCGGTCGTGGCCGCCGTGCCGAGCGGGACGAAGCAGAGGCCGATACCGAGGGAACAGAGCAGCGACGGGCCGAGGATCGAGGCGAGGAAGGAGCCGTCGACCGTGGCGGTCGCCGCGAACCAGCCCATCCCCAGCGCCGCCAGCGCGCCGCCCGCGGTCATCAGCCGCCGGATGCCGAGCGCCGCGACCGCGCGGGTGGCCAGGATCGAGCCCGCGACGACGCCCACGCAGAACGGCAGGAACGCGAACCCGGCGGCGGTCGCCCCGTACCCGAGGACCAGCTGCATGTAGAGCGAGACGAAGTAGAACGCGCCGAACTGGGCCGAGGCCAGCAGCAGACAGAACAGGTTGGCGGTGAGCACCGGCCGCCCGCGCAGCAGGCCGGGACGGAGCAGGGGCGAAGCCGTACGGAGTTCGACGGCGACGAAGGCGGCCAGCAGGAGCACCGCCGCGCCGAGCGTGGAGAGCGTGACGGCCGAGCCCCAGCCGTCCTCCGAGGCCCGTACGAGCCCGAGGACCAGGAGCGTCGTCCCGGCGGTGGCGAGGAGGGCTCCGGCGAGGTCCAGCCGGGCGCCGGTCCGCCGCTGCCCGCCGACCGGTCCGGAGCGCGCGGCGGCGGCCAGGGCGAAGGCCACGATCGGCACGTTGACGAGCATCACGGCCCGCCAGCCCGCCGCGTCGGTGAGCACACCGCCCGCCAGCACCCCGACCGCACCGCCCGCCGCCCCCGCCATGCCCCAGAGCCCGAGCGCCCGGGAGCGGGCGGGCCCGGCCGGGAAGGCGAGGGTGATCAGGGCGAACGCCACCGGGGCGAGGGCGGCGGCGCCGACGCCCTGGACCGCTCGCGCGGCCACCAGCGAACCGGGGGACCAGGCAAGGCCCCCGGCCAGGCTGGCCAGGCCGAAGAGGACGAGCCCGGCCGTCAGGACGCGGCGCGGACCGGCGAGGTCGGCGAGCCGGCCGCCGAGCAGGAGGAGCCCGCCGAAGGCGAGGGCGTACGCGTTCACCACCCAGAGCAGCCCGTCCCGGCCGAAGCCGAGGTCGCTGCGGATGTCGGGGAGGGCCACGTTCACCACGGACATGTCGAGCGACACCAGGAACTGCACGGTGAGCGCCACCACCAGCAGCCACCGCGCATGCCGCGCCGCCGCGCCCGCCTCGGTCTCCGCCTCCGGACCGCTTCCCGCCGAGCTGTCCACCGTGCCGCCCATGACGCGCCCTCCCCTTCGCCGAACCTCGCCGATCCCCGGCCAGAGAATTACCATACACGTATAGAAAATAAACCCGCCGGTACGGAACAGGACCCGAAAGGGGAGAATGCCCAGGTGCCAGGCAGCGAGAAGACCGAGAAGCAGACCCGGAAGACCGCGCAGAAGAAACCCGTGGGCCGCCCCCGCAGGCTGGACCCGGACGTGATGGTCGCCACCGCGCGCCGCATCGTCGAGGAGGAGGGCGTGGCGGCCCTGTCCATGCGGCGGGTGGCGAAGGAGCTGGGCAGCACGCCGATGGCGCTCTACCACTACGTGCAGGACAAGGACGAGCTGCTGATGCTCACCCTCTCCGGCACCGCGGCCGCCTTTCCGCGCCCGGAGCTGCCGGAGGACCCGCGCGAGCGGATGGTGGCGGTGGCCGTGCACATGCACGAGATCATCGGCAGGATCCCCTGGGTGCTGGACATCCTGGCGCTCGGCGAGCTGACGGACCGCAACGCCCTGTGGATGGTGGAGGAGATCATCGACTGCGCCCTGGCCTGCGGCCTCTCCCCCGCCCGCTCGGTGCGCGCGTACCGGACGATCTGGAGTTACGTCTACGGCGACCTGGTCTTCCGCAGGGCGGCGGCCCGCCGGGCGGAGCAGCCCTCGCGCCGGGAGTTCTTCCCGGAGATGATCACGGAGAAGGACGCGGCGGAGCTGCCCCGGCTCACCGAGGTGAAGGAGCACTGGCGGGAGTACGCCGCCGACTACGAGACCGCCGCCGAGCTGGACGCGATCGTGGAGGGGCTGATCAGCCGACGGGCGCGGGGCTGACGGGCCTCGTAAAGACGCCGCTGAAGGCGCCCCTCACCCCACCGCCTCGAACCGCCACCGGTGCACCGGCCGGGTGATCAGGGCGGCGTCGGGCTCGGGGAGTTCGGGGAGGTCGTCCCCGTACGAGGCACCCTCCCACCACGTCATGACCAGTACCCGGTCCTGCGGGGCGCGCAGGAGTTCGCGGCGGGCCGGTTCGCGGGAGAGCTCGGCGGACCGGGCGCGGGCCCACTCCAGGAGTTCGCCGCCCCGGCCGTCCACGGCGCGCGCCTCCCACATCAGGACGATGCTCGCGCCGCTCATGAGTACAGGTTGTCCTTGCTGATCTCGTGCACGTGGTCGTGATCGTGCGCATGCCCATGGCCATGCGCGGCCCCCGGCACATGCGGCTCCGTCACCGGCAGCGAGGAGTCCGCCGAGAGCTCCAGATCGGAGGGGCGCCGGTTGCGGGCGACCATCTCCGCGCCGAGCGCCGCGACCATCGCGCCGTTGTCCGTGCAGAGCCCGGGGCGCGGCACCCGCAGCCGGATACCCGCCCGCTCGCACCGCTCCTGCGCCAGCGCGCGGAGCCGGGAGTTGGCCGCGACCCCGCCGCCGATCATCAGGTGGTCGACGCCCTCGTCCTTGCAGGCCCGCACCGCCTTTCGGGTCAGCACGTCCACCACGGCCTCCTGGAAGGACGCCGCCACATCCCGTACGGGCACCTCCTCGCCCGCCGCGCGCTTCGCCTCGATCCAGCGGGCGACCGAGGTCTTCAGGCCGGAGAAGGAGAAGTCGTACGGGGCGTCGCGCGGGCCGGTCAGACCGCGCGGGAAGGCGATGGACTTCGGGTCGCCCTCCTTCGCGAGGCGGTCGATGACCGGGCCGCCGGGGAAGCCGAGGTTCAGCACGCGCGCGATCTTGTCGAACGCCTCGCCCGCCGCGTCGTCGATGGTCGCGCCGAGCGGCCGGACGTCGGCGGTGATGTCGGGTGCCAGCAGCAGGGACGAGTGGCCGCCGCTGACCAGGAGCGCCATGGTCGGCTCGGGCAGCGGGCCGTGTTCCAGCTGGTCGACGCAGATGTGCGAGGCGAGGTGGTTGACCCCGTAGAGCGGCTTGTTCAGGGCGTACGCGTACGCCTTCGCGGCCGAGACGCCGACCAGCAGCGCCCCCGCGAGCCCGGGGCCCGAGGTGACGGCGATCCCGTCGAGGTCGCGGGCGCCGACCCCGGCCTCCTTGAGGGCGCGCTCGATGGTGGGGACCATCGCCTCCAGGTGGGCGCGGGAGGCGATCTCCGGGACGACGCCGCCGAAGCGGGCGTGGGTGTCGACGCTGGAGGCGACGGCGTCCGCGAGCAGGGTGGTCCCGCGCACGATGCCGACGCCGGTCTCGTCGCAGGAGGTCTCGATGCCGAGTACGAGGGGTTCGTCGGCAGCCATCATTCAGTCCCGTTTTCCGATACGTGGTCTTGCATGGTGAGGCGCATGACCAAGGCGTCGATGTTCCCCGGCTGGTAGTAGCCGCGCCGGAAGCCGATCGGCTCGAAGCCGAAGCGCTCGTACAGCTTCTGCGCGCGGACGTTGTCGACCCGGACTTCGAGGAGCACGGTGGCGCACTCGAAGGCGGTCGCGGCCTTCAGCAGGTCGGTGAGGAGTTCGGAGCCGAGGCCGGTGCCCCACGCCTCGCGGCTGACCGCGATGGTCTGGACGTCGGAGAGGTCGCCGAGCGCGGCGAGCCCCGCGTACCCGGTGATCCGGCCGGTGGCCGGGTCCTCGGCGACGACGTAGTGGCGGGTGGCGCCGGGGCCGCGGGCGTGGGCCAGCTCGGACCAGAACATGCCGGGCGACCAGGCGTCGTCCGGGAAGAGCGCGTGTTCCAGCTCCAGCACCGGTTCGATGTCCCACCAGCGCATCTCGCGCAGTACGGCGGCGGTGGTGACGCTCACTTCGGGGTGACCACCTTGTAGTTCTTCGGGACCTGGGCGTCGGGACGGCGCAGATAGAGCGGCTGCGGCTCCAGCAGCTCCTGCCCGGCGGCGAGCCGTTCGGCGGCGAGCGCGGCGAGCGCCCCGGCGGCGACGTGCTCGGGGCCGCGCGCGTCCGGGAAGGCGTCCGGGTAGAGCAGCGCGCCCGCGCCGACCACGGGGAGCCCGGCGAGCGCCCCGGCGATGTCGGCGGGCCGGTCGACGGCCGGGTCCCCCGTACGGGTGCGGGCGTCCTCGTACCGCGCCCAGTAGACCTCCTTGCGGCGCGCGTCCGTCGCCACGGCGAAGGGCCCCTCCAGACCGCCGTCCTGCCCGGCGGCGTACGCGAGGCCGTCCAGGGTGCAGAGGCCGTGCACGGGTACGGAGAGGGCGGAGCCGAAGGTGGCGGCGGTGACCAGGCCGACCCGCAGCCCGGTGTACGGGCCGGGGCCGACGCCCACGACCACGCCCGTCACGGCGTCGAGCTTCACCCCGGCCTCGGCGAGGACCCGGTCGACGGCGGGGAGCAGCAGTTCGCCGTGGCGGCGGGCGTCGACCTGGCCGGAGGAGGCGATGACGGACGTACCGTCGTGCAGGGCGACGGTGACGGCGGGCGTGGCGGTATCCATGGCGAGCAAGAGCACACAAACAGCCTACGGCTCCGCCGACGGCGGTACGGCGCCCGTACGGCGTCCCGGCCTGCCCGTCCCCTGCTGCTACCGTCACCGGGTATCCGCGGGTACGACGTAAACGCTTGTACGACAACGTCGGTGTAGACAGTCGGTGTAGACATACGGCGGGCGAAAGGGGAGCTCACGGTGGCTAGGGGAAGCTCGGGAATGGTGGCCGGGCTCACTGCGGCGGCGGTCGTCGTGGTCTGCGTCCTCGCCTACCAGGCATCGGCGAACGCACCCGATTCGGTGGCGTCCCCCTCCTCGGCCGCCCCGAAGGCCTCGGCGTCCGCCACGGCCCAGCCCACCGCGAAGCCGAAGCCCACGAAGGACGCCCTCGCGGTCCCGGCGGACTCGGGCACCGGTGAGCGCGTCGTCTACGCGCTGAAGGACCGGCGGGTCTGGCTGGTGGACGGCAACGGCAAGGCGCTGCGCACCTTCACCGTGATGCCGAGCCCCGTCAGCCCGCCGCCCGGCGTCTACCAGGTCACCTCGCGCTCGGGCACGGTCCAGGGCTCCGACGGCGTACCGATCGAGCACGTGGTGCGCTTCGCCAACGTGGACGACGTGGCGATCGGCTTCAGCGCGGCGCAGGACGGCTCGATGGAGGCCCCGGACCCGACGTCGAAGACGGGCGGTGTGCGGATGAAGCGCGAGGACGGCAACGCGATGTGGACGTTCGCGACGGTCGGCGCCAAGGTGGTCGTCGTCCGGTAACAGCCGTCGTCCGACGACACCACCGGACGGCCTCCGACCACACCACCGGACAGCCGCGGACGGACGACGTCCTACGCGGCCCGGCGCCGCACAGTGCTCTCCCGCCCGGTCTCCTCGTCCCCGGCGGCCCCATCGGCCCTGTCCGCCGCGCCCGGCCCGTCCGCCGCATCGCTCGGCGGGGTGGAGACCGCGGTGGCCGCCGCGTACGAAGCCAGCAGGTCCTTCATCGACAGGGCGGACGGCGTCGGCTGCTGCGGCCGGGGCTGCTGCTCCGCGCGCTCGGGCGTCGGCATGGATGCCTCCTGGGGCTCCGGTGGAGGTCGTGGTTAGGTAGACCTAACCAGGTCTCGTACCCATGTGACCACGACCACCGTCCCGTGCGCAACAATTTACCGACACCCCGTCGGGAAGGTCCGGTGAAGGGTGCCGGAAGGCGCTCGTGCCGGGAGCCTCAGAAGACGGGCAGTGCGCTCAGCGATGTGCCGTCGGTGAGGAAGACCCGTCCGCCGTCGGCATTCAGCCAGTACCGGTCGGGGTGGTCGATCAGCCGGAACACCCAGGACGTACGGTCGCCGACCAGGTCCAGGACGTTGATCCCGCCCCCGGTGCTGCCGACCACCGGCGCCCAGAAGCCCTCGCCGTGCACGACGAGCGGGCCGTGCGGGTCGCACTCGACCAGCCCCTCGTACACCCAGTCGGTCCCCTGGCCGTCGGCCAGGGCCCGCCGTCGCGGAACACCCAGGACGGCCGCGTACACATGCGGCCCCACGATCGTCGGCGGCCCCCAGAACACCGTGAGGTCCAGGCCCTTCTTCAGCTTCGGCGCCTCGTGCCAGCGCTCCTTGCCGCTGGTGGCGTCGAGGGCGACCAGGCGGTGTCCGGTCACGACGGCGGTGTCCCCGCCGACCGCCAGGCCCGGCCTCCCCTCCGCCTGGTCGGGGAGCGTCCACGCCCGGCGGCCGTCCCCCGTGGCCAGCGCGACGACATCGCGGGTTCCGGCCAGCACCAGGCGCCCCGGGGCGAGCACGCCGCGCGCACGGGACGTGCCGGTCAGCTCGATGCCGGAGTCGGCGGTCCAGCGCACCCGGCCGTCCGACCGGCCGATGCTCCGGACCCGGCCGCCCTCGGTGACCACGTAGACCGCGTCGTCGTCCGCCGCCAGGAAGGTGGCCACCTCCGCCTCGTCGGCCGTCCACTTGGGTTCGCCCGTGGACGCCACGTAGGTGCGCAGCACGCCGTTGCGGTCGGCCGCGGCCACCAGCCGGTCCGAGAGCGACACATAGCGCCGGACGGCATCGGCGTCCGGCGCCTTCCAGGCCACCGAACCGTCCACGACCCGGCGCGCCACCAGTCCGCCGCCGGGCGCCCCGGCCACGATGACGTCGCGTACCGGCAGCGGTGCCGGGGTCTGCGCGTCCATCGCCGACTCGACGGTCCACAGCGGGTCGGGGGTCTGCCCGTGGACGTAGTCGCCCCGCTCGGCGGAGTACGGGCGGGCCTTCGGCGTCGCCACCGCGGGCGGGATGTCGAACGGGTCGTCCGCCCGCCCGCGCCACCACACCGCGCCGCCGCCACCGGCCGCCACCACCCCGCCGACGGCCAGCGCGGTCAGCACCCGGCGGCGCGTCACGGGCTTCCCGGTCCCCTGTGCGGGCAGCGTGGTCAGCAGGCCGAGGCCGCGCTCGCGCTCGGTGACGTCCTGGGCGATCGGCCCCTTCTTCCAGACCCGCCCGGCCCCGCGCGGCGGGTCGAAGGCCGGGATCAGCTGCTCCGGGGTGGGCCGGTGCGCGGGATCCTTGGCCAGCAGCGGGGCGATCAGGGGCCGTAGCCCGTCGGGGACGGCGTGCAGCCTCGGTTCGCCGTGGACGACCTCGTACTGCACCGCGGCGACATGCGCCCCCTCGTACGCCCGCTGCCCGCTCGATGCGTACACCAGCACGGCACCCAGCGAGAAGAGGTCGGCCGCCGGGCCCACCCGGTGGCCGAGCACCTGCTCGGGCGCCCCGTAGCCGGGGGTGACCGGGATCTGGCCGGTCGTGGTCAGGGTGAAGCCGTGCTCGGGCCGCGCGATGCCGAAGTCGATGACCCGGGGGCCCGAGGAGGTGAGCACGATGTTGGACGGCTTCAGGTCGCGGTGGACCAGACCGGCGGCGTGGATGTCCCGCAGCGCACGGGCCAGCGCCACGGCGAGGACCCGCACGGCGGGGTCGTCGAGGGGCCCGTGCGCCCGGACCGCCTCGTCGAGGGTGGGGCCGACGAGGAACTCGCTGGCGATCCACGGGCGGCCGCCGTCCGTCCGGGTGTCCAGCACCCGTGCGACGCCGTCGCCCGTGACGGCCTGGGCCATCCGCGCCTCGCGGACGAAGCGCTGCGTCAGGTTCTGGTCGTGGGCGAGGTGGGCGTGCAGGACCTTCACGGCGGCGGCCCGCCCCTGGGCGTCCTGCCCCACGTACACCCGGCCCATACCGCCCTCGCCCAGGACGCCGCGCAGATGGTACGGGCCGAGGCTGATCGGGTCGCCGGATTCCAGGGGGCGCATGTGCAGCGGTGCCTTTCGTGGGGTGGGTGGGCTCTGTTGGTTCGTGCCGTCGGTTCGTGTCGTCGGTCGTACGAGGGTGGGGCGCGGCGTGCGGTCGGCCCCGCCCGTCGGGTCAGCGCAGGGTGAACCCGGCCGCGTACGCGTCGCCCACGGCGACGAGCAGCCCCGAGGGCTCGTGCGGGAAGTACCGGCCGACCGCCGCCTTGAAGGGCCGGTCCGACCTGCCGTCGCTCCGCCGGGTGGCGACCAGCCCGGACGCGGAGGCGCTGTACAGGTGGCCGGGGCCGACGGCCGGTTCCACGTCGAGGACGATCTCGGTGTCCGCCCGGCCCTTCTCCGCCCAGCGCAGGGCCCCGTCCCCGGTGTCCACCGCGAGGACCCCCCGGCCCTGCTCCACGACGTACACCGTGTCGTCGGCGACCGTGGGCGGGCTCTGCCCCGCCCCCGGCCGCCCCTGGGTGAACCGCCAGGCCTGCTTGCCGTCGGCGAGCCGCCAGGCGGCCAGTCCGTCCGACGTCGTGTAGACATACCGGTCGTCCACCGCGAACCGCGCCCGGGCGAAGGCGGACTGCTTCCCTTCGAGCGGGCGCTCCCACAGCAGCCGCCCGGTGCCGGTGTCGCGGACGGACAGGGTGAGGCCGCCGTCCGCGTCCTGCCGGGTCAGGACCAGGTGGTCGCCCCGGACCTCGGCCGCCAGGAAGTGCCGCCGCTGCGAACCATCGGGGCGCGCGGGCAGGGGCACGGTCCAGCGCGGGCGGCCGGTGTCCAGGCCGAGCGCCACCAGCGACCAGGACTGGTCCTCGCGGAACGCCTGGGGCGAGACCGGCCCGCGTCCGCCCACCGCGTAGAGGGCCCCGTCCGCGACGCGGAGGAGCTGGTTCTGCCGGTGACGCCCCTGAAGGTCCGGGATCTCGGCGACGGGCTCACCGAGCTTTCCGTCCGTCAGGTTCAACGGTCGGACGACGAACGGATCGGTCTCCTCGAAGGGGTAGTCGATCACGTGGATGCGCCGCCCGTCCGAGGCGGTGTGGGGGAAGTGGTGCAGGTCCGGGTTGTCCCACCGGGCCTTGCCGGACTTCGGGTCGAGGGACTGGAGCTCGTTCGAGTCGACCGCGACCACGACCGCCTTCTCCAGCAGGTACGGCGCCAACGGCACCTCCGGATCGGGGCCGTAGTCGGCCTTCACCTGCCACAGCACGTCCCAGGCCGGGCTCTTGTCGGCACTCGGGCCCGGCCCGGCGGAGGTGTCCTGGCCGGGCCGGAACTTCACCCCCGCCCCGACCGCCGCCGCGCCGAGCAGGGCGCCGCCGCCCAGGGTGAGCAGTCGGCGGCGGGACGGCGCGGACCGCCCGGCCGGTGCGGTGGCCGTGCGGGCGGCTCCGTCCACCGGGTGGTCCGCGGGCGGCGGGAGGCGGTGCGGGGCCACGGACCAGACGGCGGCGGACCTGCGGACGGTCTCCATCACCAGGGCGGCGGGCAGTTGCTCCACGAAGTCACCGGTCGGCGGTTCGAGTTCGGCCGCGAGGTGTTCGGTGGACGGCCGCTCGGCGGCGTCCTTGGCCAGGCAGCGCGCCAGCACCGGGAGCAGGCCCGCCGGTACGCCGGTGAGGTCGGGTTCGGCGTAGCGGACGCGGTACAGGAGGTCCGCCGCCTGCCCGGAGCCGAACGGGCCGTGCCCGGCCGCCGCCAGGGTCAGCACGGCGGCCAGGGCGAACACGTCACCGGCGGCGGTGTGTTCCTGGCCGGTGGCCTGCTCGGGAGACATGTACGCGGGCGTGCCCGCCGCCGCCCCGGTACGGGTCAGCCGGTCGTCGCCGAAGGCACGGGCGATCCCGAAGTCGATGACCTTGGGGCCGTCGGCGGTGAGCATGATGTTGGACGGCTTGAGGTCGCGGTGGACCACCCCGGAGCGGTGCAGCTGGCCGAGGGCGGCGCAGAGCCGGGCGCCCAGGGCCCGTACCGCCGTCTCCGGCAGGGGCCCCGTCAGCTCCACCGCCTCGTCGAGCGTCGGCCCCAGGACGTACTCCGTGGCCAGCCAGGGGGTTTCGGCGGCGGGGTCGGCGTCGAAGACCCGGGCGCCGTGCACCGGGCCGATCACCCGGGCGGCCTCGGTCTCCAGCCGGAAGCGGGTACGGAAGACGGGGTCGGTGGCGATCCGGGCGTGCATGGTCTTGAGGGCGACGACGCGCCCGCCGCCGGAGCGGGCCAGATAGACGGTGCCCATGCCGCCACTGCCCAGCCGGGCCAACGGCCGGTAGCCGCCCAGCCGCTGCGGGTCGTCGTGGGTGAGTGCGGAGAACATCGGCGATCAGCCCCGGTCCGTCGCGGGGAGGGCGGGCGAGCCCGCCGGACCGGGCATGCCCGGAACCGGCTCCTCCGGTACGGGCAGCTCGGCAGCGAGCATCTCCGCCGACTGCCGGACCAGCTCCGCGGCGACCCGGGCGGGCAGCGGTACGGGGAACACGCCGTCGAGCACGGTGGCTCCCGCTCCCCCACGGGTGGCCGCCCCGGCCTCGGCGAGTTCGGCCGCCAGGCGTGCCGCGTCGGGCCGGGCCGCCGGGTCGCGGGCCAGGCACCCGGAGACCGCGGTGCGCAGGGGGAGCGGCAGTTCGGCGCTCTCGGGGACGGTGTGGCCGGTGCTCGCGTACGCCAGGACCGTGCCGAGGGCGTACACATCGCCCAGCGGCCGGGGCAGACCGCCCGTCAGCTGCTCGGGCGCGATGCTCGCGGGTTCGAGGCCGGAGTCCGCCGCCGCGCCGGGCCCGGCCGCGCGGACCGCGCCGAACCCGGTCGTGCGGGGCCCGTCGGAGGTGATGAGGACGGTGGCGGGGCAGATCCCCGCGTGGGCCGCGCCGACTGCGTGGGCGGCGGCCAGCGAGCGGGCCAGCGCCACGCCCAGGGCCAGGACGAAGGCCACGGGGAGGGGGCCGCGGTGCGCCGCGAGCGCGGCGGGGAGCGGGAGGGCCGGGGTGTACGGGGCCGCGTACCAGGGCCCTCCGGAGGGGTCGTGGCCACTCTCGTGGACGGGCAGGAAGCCGGGTATGGAGGAGAGGCGGAGCGCGCCCCGCGCCTCGGCGGACCAGCGCGCCGGGTCGGCGCCGGGGCGGGGCAGGCAGAGGAGGACGGTGCCGTCCCCGTCGGCACGGCGGGCGAGGTAGCGGCGGTCCGGTCCGGGACGGCCGCCGTCCCGCGCGTCGAGGGCCGCCAGCAGGACGTAGGGCCCGACGCGCGCCGGATCGTCGTGGCGTAGGTGTTCCATGCGCGTTCCCCCGTGGTCAGTGCCGAACGGAGCAACACTACTGATCGTCCCGGCGCCCCACAGACGGGCCCTCCCCCGCCCCGGGCAGCGCTGCCGCTACGCCAGTTCCCCCCGCAGCCCCGCCCAGCGCGGGCCGATGCCCACCAGGGTCACCTCGCGCCGGTCGTCGTCCGTGTCGCCGGTCGCGCGGTCGATGAGGACCCGGAGGCGGTCCTCGGAGAGCTCCTCCACCTTGCCGTCGCCCCACTCCACGACCACCACCGACTCCGGCAGCGACACATCGAGGTCCAGGTCCTCCATCTCGTCGAGACCGCCGCCCAGGCGGTACGCGTCGACGTGGACCAGGGCGGGACCGGTGCCCAGCGGCGGGTGGACGCGGGCGATGACGAAGGTGGGCGAGGTGACCGCGCCGCGCACGTCGAGGCCCTCGCCGAGGCCCCGGGTGAGGGTCGTCTTCCCGGCGCCCAGCTCGCCCGTGAGCATGACCAGGTCGCCGGGGGCCAGGACCCTCGCGAGGCGGCGACCCAGGTCCTGCATCTGTTCGGGGGACTCGACGGTGATCGTCACGGTGACGGCCTCGGGGAGGTCCGTTGAGGGGGCCGTCGAGAGGTCCGAGGGGGCGCCCGGAACGGTCTCAGCGGCCGGGCTGCTGTGCGGTGCTTCCATGCTCGCCAACGTTAGCGGCAGCCACCGCCCCGCCGCGTACGAGCAGGTCGGCCAGCCGGTCGGTGACCGTCTCCGGGTGCTCCAGCATCACCAGGTGCCCGGCGTCCGGCACCAGGATCAGCTCGGCCTCGGGCAGCACCTCCGCGATGGCCTCGCTGTGCGAGCTGGGGGTGACCAGGTCCTTCTCCCCGGCCAGGATCAGCACCGGCACATCCCGGAAGGCGGGCAGCGCGCCGCTCTCGTCGTGCTCGGTGAAGGCCGGGTAGAACTCGGCGACCACATCGATCGGGGTCGACTCGATCAGCCGCTCCGCGAACCGGGCGACGGCCGGGTCCACGTCCCGCGAGCTGAACGAGTACCGCTTGATCAGCCCGGCGAAGAGGTCGGCGGTGGCCCGGCGCCCCTTCTCCACCAGCTCCGCCTGCGTACCCAGCGCCCGCAGCACCCCCGGCAGCACCCGGCGCACCGCCCGTACGCCCGCCACCGGCAGCCCGAAGGTGACCTCGCCGAGCTTGCCGCTGGAGGTGCCGACGAACGCCACGGCGGCGACCCGGTCGCGGATGAGGGCCGGGTACTGATCGGCCAGCGCCATCATCGTCATACCGCCCATGGAGTGGCCGACGAGCACGATCCGCCCTTCGGGGGCCGCCGCGTCGATGACGGCCTTGAGGTCGCGGCCGAGCTGGTCGATGCCGAGGCCCACCCCTTCCGCCTGGGCGCGCCCGCGCTCGGAGCGGCCGTGGCTGCGCTGGTCCCAGTAGACGGCGCGGACGAGGCCGCGCAGGGCGGCGCGCTGGAAGTGCCAGGAGTCCTGACCGAGGCAGTAGCCGTGACTGAAGACGACGGTGACGGGGGCGGGGGCCTTGCGCCCGAAGAGCCGACGGCGGCGGCTGCCGGAAGCGGTGGAGCCGGGGGCGGGGGAGCCGGGACCGTTTCCGGTGGAGCCACCGGGGCCGTTTCCACGGGAAACGGCCCCGTCCCCCGGCTGCGCGGGCTCCACCTCGTCGACCTCGTAGTACAGCTCGGTCCCGTCGTCGGCGACCGCCCGGCCCGGGGTGCCGCGCAGGGAGCCGTACGGTCCGGTGGCGTCCAGCGCGAGGCGGGCCTTCTTGCGCATCCCGCGCCCGACCGTCAGCCGCTCGACGGCGACCCCGGCCGCCGCACCCGCGGCGAGCACTCCTATCGCGGCCCCGGCCACCCCCGCCCGGCGCCAGCCCGCCGCCGTCGAAGCGGCAGCCGCCACGACGTCCCCCGCCGCCGCCCCCGCGCTGCTGTCGCTCACTGCGGTGCGCCCCCGGTCGGATCGTTCGGCCCGGCCGGATGGTTCGGTCCGGCCGAAGCGCTCGGGCCGGTCGCTGCGGCGAGACCTGCCGGAGCCGCCGGACCTCCCGGAGCCGCCGGACCTGCCGTCCCGTTCACGTACACCCTCGGTACCCGGCCGCCGATCCGGGTGACGATCTCGTACCCGATCGTGCCGGCGGCCACCGCCCAGTCCTCCACGCTCGGCTCGCCCCGGTCGCCCGGTCCGAACAGCACCGCCTCGGCGCCCGGTTCGGGCCGGTCGCCGCCGAGGTCCACCACGAACTGGTCCATCGCGACGCGGCCCGCCGCCGTACGGACCCTGCCGCCGACCAGGACCGGACCGCGCCCCGAGGCATGGCGCGGGATGCCGTCCGCGTAGCCGACGGGGATCAGGCCGAGCGTGGTCTCGGCGGGGGTGGCGTAGTGGTGGCCGTAGCTGACGCCGTGCCCGGCCGGGACGTCCTTGACCAGGGCGACGGCGGCGGCGAGCGTCATCACCGGGCGCAGCCCCAGCTCGGCGGGGGTGCCCAGCTCGGGGGCGGGCGAGATGCCGTACATCGCGATGCCGGTCCGTACGAGGTCGAAGTGGGCCTCGGGGATCGTGAGCGTGGCCGGGGAGTTGGCGAGGTGACGCACCTCGGGCTCCACGCCCTCCTTCTCGGCGTACGCGACCATGTCCCGGAACGCGGAGAGCTGGGTGGCGATCGAGGGGTGGCCGGGCTCGTCGGCGCAGGCGAAGTGGGACCAGAGGCCGGTGATCTTGATGATGCCGGTCCGCTCGGCGGCGCGGGCCTCGGCGACGAGTTCGGGCCAGTCGGCGGGCTGGCAGCCGTTGCGGCCGAGGCCGGTGTCGGCCTTGAGCTGGACGCGGGCCGGGCGGTCGGCTCCGGCCGCGACGATCTCGCGCAGCGCCCACAGACCGCTGACCGACACGTCGATGTCGGCCTCGATGGCCTCGCGCCAGGGCCCGCCCGGCGTCCAGAGCCAGCACATGATCCGGCCGTCGAGCCCGGCGGCCCGCAGGGCGAGGGCCTCGTGCGGGGTCGCGGTGCCGAGCCAGGTCGCCCCGGCCTCCCGGGCGGCAAGGGCGCACGGCACGGCCCCGTGCCCGTACGCGTCCGATTTCAGTACGGCCATGAGCTGTGCCCCGGCCGCCCGCTCGCGCAGGGCACGCACATTGGCGCGCAGCGCGGCGAGGTCGATCTCGGCACGGGCTCTCAGGGACGCTGTCTCGTTCATCGCGCCCAGTGTCTCAGAGGTGCCTGCCGCCTCCCCGGCACCGCACGCCGTTATCCACACCTATGTACGACCTATGTACGTTTCATCACATGCTTGAGGTGGTCGACGAGGACCGGGACATGACTGTCGGCGACATCCTTGACGGCGGTGATCAGCGTGACCGGGCCGCCCTCGCGCACGATCCCCACCAGCCGGTCGACGGCCTCGGTGTGGGCCGGGTCGGCCAGCTCGGTGCGGTAGCGGTCGACGAAGGTGTCGTGGCGGGCGCCGGAGCGGTCCTGGTGGTACCAGGACCGCAGCTCGTCCGAGGGGGTGATCTCCTTCAGCCACACATCGATCGCGGCCCGCTCCTTGGAGACACCGCGCGGCCAGAGCCGGTCGACGAGGACGCGGGTGCCGTCGCCGTCCTCGGGCGGGTCGTAGACCCTGCGTACGCGTACGGGTTCGCTGCCGCTCACGGCATGGACCGCCTTTCCGCCGGGGTCATCGAGGTCGTCGGGTCATCGGGGCATCGGAGTCATCGGGGCTATCGCGGCTATCGGGCTTCCACGATGGCCCCGGACCGCCACGCCCGCGAGTCGCACGCCGCCACGGACCCGCTCACCCCACCCGCGTACGCCGCATGTCAGCCCCCTACGCCGCACGCCCCCCGCCCCACCCCTCTCCTCACCCCGCCCCTCTCCTCACCCTGCCCGCACATCGCGCCAGGCCGCCGGGATGGAGTCCGCCACGTCCTGCGCGGAGACCGGGCCCCCGTCCGAGCCGTGCCGGGCGGCGAGTCCGTGCAGGTAGGCGCCGACGGAGGCCGCGTCGCGCGGGGCGAGCCCGGCCGCGAGCAGGGACCCCGTCAGCCCGGACAGCACATCGCCGCTGCCCGCCGTGGCCAGCCACCCGGTCCCGGTCGGGTTGACCCGTACGGGGGTGTCCCGGGCCTCCGCGACGAGGGTCGTGGACCCCTTCAGGAGCACGGTGGCGCGGTAGCGGGCGGCCAGCTCCCGTACGGCGGCGAGCCGCCCGGCCTCCACCTCCTCGCGCGCCACGCCGAGCAGCGCGGCGGCCTCCCCGGCGTGCGGGGTCAGCACGGTGGCGGCGGTCCGGGTCCGTACGGTCTCAGGGTCCAGCAGCCGCAGCCCGTCCGCGTCGACCAGTACGGGGACGTCGGCGGCCAGCACATCGGCGGCGGCCTCCTCCGCCCACCGCCCGTCCCCGAGCCCCGGCCCGACGACCCACGCCTGCACGCGTCCGGCCTTCGAGGGCGGCCCGGCGTGCACCAGGGTCTCCGGGAAGCGGGCGATCACCGCGTCCGCGCCGGGGCCCACGTACCGCACGGCCCCCGCCCCGCCGCGCAGGGCGCCCGCGACCGCGAGGACCGCCGCGCCCGGGTAGCGCTCGGAACCGGCGACGACGCCGACGACCCCCCGGCTGTACTTGTCGCTCTCGGCGCCCGGCACCGGCAGCAGCGCCGCCACGTCCGCGGACTGGAGCGCCTCCAGGTCCGGCGGCTCCGGCAGCTCCGGCCCGAGCCCGATGTCCACCAGCCGCAGGGCGCCCGCGTGTTCGGCGGCGGGGTCGATGAGGAGGCCCGGCTTGTACGTGCCGAAGGTGACGGTCGCGTCGGCCGTCACGGCCTCGCCGTGCACCTCCCCGCTGTCGGCCTCCACCCCGCTGGGCAGGTCGACGGCGATGACAGGGGTACGGTCCCGGCCCTGCCCCTTGCTCTGGGCCTGGCCCCCGTCCCGGGTCACCGCCCGCAGCAGGGCCACGGCGTCCTCGCGCAGCCCGCCGCGACCGCCGATCCCGGTGATGCCGTCCACGACGAGGTCGAGCGCGCCGCCGACTTCATCGGGCCCGTCGGCAATCCGCCCCCCGGCGGCCAGGAACGCGGCGAGTCCGCCCGCGTGCGCCCGGTCGGGCGCGAGGAGGAGGGCGCGCACTCCGGCGCCCCGGCGGGCGAGCCGCGCACCGGCGTACAGGGCGTCGCCCCCGTTGTCGCCGCTGCCGACCAGGAGCAGGACCCGGGCCCCGTACACCCGGCCGTTGCGCCGGAGCAGATCCCCGCAGGCGGCGGCGAGCCCGGCGGCGGCACGCTGCATCAGGGCACCTTCCGGCACCCGCTTCATGAGGGCGGCCTCGGCGGCCCGTACGGTCTCCACGCTGTAGGCACGTCGCATACCGCCAACCCTGGGCGATCACGGGCCCGAACGCCACCTCCACATGCGCGCACGCGCCCTCGTCGGCCGGAAGCGGCCCCCGACCGGTCACCCCGGGGGCCGGTGGACCCTCGCCCCTCCCGATCCGCCGGGCGGCGGGCCTCCCGGTCACCCCGGCCCCCGCGAACCTCAGCCCTCCGCGAGCCTCACCCCTCCGCGATCACCACCGCCGAAGCCACCCCCGCGTCATGGCTGAGCGAGACGTGCCAGCCCCGCACCCCCAGCTCGGCCGCGCGGGCGGCCACCGTGCCGCGCACCCGGAGCCGGGGCTGCCCGCTCTCCTCGACCCAGACCTCCGCGTCGCTCCAGAGCAGCCCGCCCGGCGCCCCGAGCGCCTTCGCCAGGGCCTCCTTCGCGGCGAACCGGGCGGCGAGCGAGGCGATTCCGCGCCGCTCGCCGCTGGGCAAGGTCAGCTCGCCCTCGACGAAGAGCCGGTCGGCCAACTGGGGCGTACGCTCCAGCGCGGCGCCGAACCGCTCGATCTCGGCCACGTCGATCCCGACTCCGATGATCACGAACCCACCCTCGCCATCCCCATCACTTCGCTCCGGGGCGCGCGCCCCGGCTCACTCCACGGTCACGGACTTCGCCAGATTGCGCGGCTGGTCCACTTCGTTGCCGCGGGCCGTCGCCAGCTCGCAGGCGAAGACCTGGAGCGGCACGGTGGCGACCAGCGGCTGAAGCAGCGTAGGCGTTGCGGGGACGGTGATGAGGTGGTCGGCGTACGGGACGACGGCCTCATCGCCCTCCTCGGCCACGACGATGGTGCGCGCGCCCCGGGCCCGGATCTCCTGGATGTTGGAGACGATCTTGTCGTGGAGGACCGAACGCCCGCGCGGCGACGGCACGATGACGACGACCGGCAGGCCCTCCTCGATGAGCGCGATCGGCCCGTGCTTGAGCTCCCCGGCCGCGAAGCCCTCGGCGTGCATGTACGCGAGTTCCTTGAGCTTGAGCGCGCCTTCGAGGGCCACCGGGTAGCCGACGTGGCGCCCGAGGAAGAGCACGGTGTCGTGGTGGGCGAGGGAGCGGGCCAGCTCGCGGACGGGCTCCATGGTCTCCAGTACGCGGTCGACCTCGGCGGAGATCGCGGAGAGCTGGCGCACCACCGTACGGATCTCGTCACCCCACTTGGTGCCCCGCAACTGGCCGAGGTACAGGGCGACGAGGTAGCAGGCGACGAGCTGGGTGAGGAAGGCCTTGGTGGAGGCGACGGCGACCTCGGGCCCGGCGTGCGTGTAGAGGACGGCGTCGGATTCGCGCGGGATCGTCGAACCGTTCGTGTTGCAGATGGCGAGCACCTTCGCGCCCTGCTCGCGGGCGTGGCGCAGCGCCATCAGGGTGTCCATGGTCTCGCCGGACTGGGAGATGGCGATGACGAGGGTGCGCTGGTCGAGGATCGGGTCCCGGTAGCGGAACTCGCTGGCCAGCTCGGTCTCGCAGGGCAGCCGGGTCCAGTGCTCGATGGCGTACTTGGCGATCATCCCGGCGTGGAACGCGGTCCCGCAGGCGACGATGACGACCTTGTCGACCTCGCGGAGTTCGGCGTCGGGGATGCGTACCTCGTCCAGACTCAGCGTTCCCTCGCCGTCGATCCGGCCGAGGAGGGTGTCGGCGACGGCCTGGGGCTGGTCGGCGATCTCCTTGAGCATGAAGGAGGCGTAACCGCCCTTCTCTGCGGCGGAGGCGTCCCAGTCGACGTGGTACTCGCGCACCTCGGCGAGCGCCCCGTCGAACCCGGTGACGGTGACGCCCTCGCGGCTCAGCTCGACGACCTGGTCCTGGCCCAGCTCGATGGCGGACCGGGTGTGCGCGATGAAGGCCGCGACGTCGGAGGCGAGGAACCACTCCTCGTCCCCCACCCCCACCACGAGCGGGGAGTTGCGCCGGGCGCCGACCACCACGTCCGGCTGGTCCGCGTGCACGGCGACGAGCGTGAACGCCCCCTCCAGCCGCCGGCACACCTGCCGCATGGCGTCCGCGAGGTCCCCGCCCGCCGAGAACGCCTCGGCCAGCAGATGCGCGACGACCTCGGTGTCCGTCTCCGACTCCAGGGCGTGCCCGCGCCCGGTCAGCTCGCGCCGCAGGGCCGCGAAGTTCTCGATGATCCCGTTGTGGACGACGGCGACCCGGCCCGCGTTGTCCAGGTGGGGATGGGCGTTCACATCGTTGGGCGCCCCGTGCGTCGCCCACCGCGTGTGCCCGATCCCGGTCCGCCCGGCCGGCAGCGGCCGGTCCCCCAGCTCCTTCTCCAGATTGACGAGCTTGCCCGCCTTCTTCGCGGCGGCGAGCCCGCCGTCCGCGAGCACGGCGACACCCGCCGAGTCGTAGCCCCGGTATTCGAGGCGCTTCAGTCCTGCGACGACGACGTCCTGCGCCGACTGCCCACCGACATAACCCACGATTCCGCACATAGTGGCACCATAAGGCCGGAACCCCTCCCGTGTACGGAACCCCTCCCGTGTACGGAACCCCTCCCGTGTACGGAACCCCTCCCGTGTACGGAAGCCCTCCCGTGTACGGAATGCGGGCGCTTCGCGGGCACTTCGCGGGCCGGGGCCGGTGCCGTGAAGCACCACCGGACCCGGCCCGCACTCGGCGGGAACCCCGTCACGAGCAGTACTGCGCCTCCTTGCCGATCGACCGGTACATGCAGTCCGCGTTCTCGATCAGTTGCAGTACCGCGTCCCGGTTGCGGGAGGTCTCGCGCTCGATGATCTCGTCGGGCGGGTAGAAGCCACCGCCGGAGGCCGAGCGCGGGTACATCTCGAAGGTGTAGCCGAAGATCCGCTGCGAGCCCCACAGCCAGTCGTCGATCGAGCCGTCGGTGATGTAGAGGTCGCTGGACTGCTCGGCGGTGTACCCGTTGCTCGCCGCCATCTTGCGGCCCACCGCCGCGAACGCGTTGCGGTCGTCGGCCGTCATGCCGGGGGCCGTGTCGGCG
Organism: Streptomyces sp. NPDC059452; assembly: GCF_042750035.1. NCBI lineage: Bacteria > Bacillati > Actinomycetota > Actinomycetes > Kitasatosporales > Streptomycetaceae > Streptomyces > Streptomyces sp. NPDC059452. Next base: position 65,878 of record NZ_JBHYVE010000027.1, on the reverse strand, counting down.
TAGGTGTAGCCGTACGGCCAGAGCACCAGCTCGCTGTACGAGTGGAAGTCGATGGCCGCCGTGATCTGCTGCTTCCCGCCGACCACCCGGCTCCGTACGAAGTCCGCCACGACCTTCGTCTCGGGCGCGGACTCGGCGGCCCTGCCCCGGTACGTCTCCGAGGACGGGCTGGAGGAGGAGCCGCCGCAGCAGCCCCACTTGAAGGCCCAGTTGCGGTTGAGGTCGGTGCCGACCGCGGTGGAGCCGGAGTTGGGCTGCCGGTTCTTGCGCCAGCTGCGGTACGAGCCGGTGGCGATGTCGTACTCGCCGCCGTCCGGGTTCATGTCCGGGATGATCCAGAGCTCGCGGCCGTCGACCGCCTGGGTGATCCGGGGGTCGGAGCCGTACCCCTCGGCGAACTCGCGGAGCAGGTAGAGCGACATCTCGACGGTCAGGTGCTCGCGGGCGTGCTGGTGGGCGGTGAACAGGACCTCGGGCTCGGCCTCGTCAGTGCCCACATTGTCGCTGATCTTGATCGCGACGATGTCGCGGCCCTGGTAGGTCTTGCCGATGACGCGCTTGCTCATGATCGAGGGGTTGGCGGCGATGCGGGCGTCGATGGCCGCGGTCATCTCGGCGTAGTTGTGGTAACGGGAGTCGGCCGGCGGGAAGTCGAGCGCGGTGGCCCCGTCCGAGCCGTGGTCGTGGTCGTGGGCGTCGGCGTCAGGTGCGGGCAGCGCCTCCAGGACGTGGCCCTTGGCCCGGAGCTTCCCGGCCTGGGCAGCGTCCGCGGTGATCACGATGCCGTGCTGGTGCACCTCGTCGATCGAGACGCCCGCGCGGGCGATCTCGGTACGGGCGGCGGGGGTGGTGCGCCCGGTGATCTCGTACTGGAGCGTCCGCTCGTCCGCGGCGACGGCCGCGTTCGGGGCGGAGGTCTCGGCGGTGGCGACGGCGGACGCCGGGGCGGCGAGGCCGAGGGCGAGCAGGACGGCGAGGGTGGCGTTCCTTCTGACCTTCGTCCTGGTCTTCGTCTTGGTCTTCGTCCTGGTCTTCGTCCTGGTCTTCGTTCCGACCTTCGCCGGGCGGGGTTTCCGTGTGCTGGCGAGTCGCATGCTGGCAGTCTCCTGAGTCCGTGGGGGTGGGGGGTGGAGCTGTGCGACGGGCACAGGATGAACCCATGTCATGACCGGGTCAAGAAGCGGATTTCGGCCACTCGCCCCGCGGGCGAGGACGGGCACGGTGACCAGGGCGGCCCGGGCCTCCTCGCGACGGAGCACGACGGAGCACGACGGAGCACGACGGAGCACGACGCACGGCGCGGGTGCTTACAGACGGCGGTACGTGCGCCCGCCCCGCCGGGGGAGGACCCTCGGGTCGTCCCCGTCCTTCGCGGTGGCCTCCAGGGCGAGGTGCAGTTCGGCGCGGACGGTGGCGTCGGTGAGGTTCTGCCCGAGGCGCTCGGCGCACTGGGTCAGCCAGACCGTCAGGGTGGTGCGGTGGACGTGCAGCTCGGTCGCGGCGGGGGCGGTTCGGGCGTGGTGGCGCAGCCAGCAGGCGAGCGCGATCCGGAGATGGGGGGCGAGCCCTCCGACCAGACCGACGGCCCAGGTGCGGGCCGCGTCGGTGTCCAGGATCCCGCCGGGCAGCGCCTCCAGGCGGGCCCGATCGCCGTTCTCCTGGCCGCCGCTCTCCGGCCGGGCCTCGCCGCCGGGGTCCCGACCGCCCTCCTGGCCGCTGCCGTTCTCCCCCTGGCCGGGGCCGGGGTCATCGCCCTGGCCGGGGCCGGGATCATCCCCCCGCCCCGGGCCGGGATCGTCGCCGCCGGTCGGGGCCCGGAGCGCGAGCAACAGGTGCGCCTGCACCGTGACATCGTCCAGGTCCGCGCCGAGGAGGGCGGCGAGGCCGCGGAGCCGGGTGCGGACCGTGCCGGGCGAGAGCCCGAGCGCGGCGGCGGCGCGGGGAGCGCTGCCGGTGCGGAGCCGGACCAGGAGCAGGTGCCGGTGTTCCGGGGCCAGCGGGCTCAGCACGGACCGCGCCCAGGTGGCGTACGGGCCAGGGGGGAGCAGCCGGGCGAGCTGGGTGGTGCCGACGGCGTCGGCGGGGACGATGCGGTGGGCGGGGGTGGCGCTGTGCCGGGCCGCCGCCGCGTCGGCGTGAGCGGTGGGCATCTCGGCCAGGGGCAGGGGTCCGGCCAGCCCCGCGAGGAGGCCGTGACGTTCGCTCACCCGGGAGACCAGGCGCAGGATCCGCCCGTCGTCGCTGCCGTGGTGGAGCTCGGCGACCAGGAGTTCGCCGTCCACCTCACCGATCAGGGCGCAGGATCCGCCGTGCCCGGCCAGGGACGGGCGGGCGGCCCGCCAGAGGACCTGGTGGGCGGTGGGGACGTCGGGGCCGCTGAGCCGGTAGACGGTGACATGCGTGAGCCCGCCCGCGCTCACGGTGTCCGTGACGGCGGCGGTGTGACCGGCCAGCAGCAGCCGGAGCAAGGTGCTGTGCAGCCGCATCTGTTCGGCGCGCAGCTCGGCGGCCCGCTGCCCGCGCACCTCCAGGAGGGCCGCCGTGGTGGCGGCGACGTGGCCGACGTGTTCGGCGGGCACGGTGGGCGCCGGGTGCAGGACGAGGACGGCTCCGGCCGCCGGGCGCTGCACGTGGTGCGGGCGGTCCTGCGGATGGGCCGCGGCGTGGACGCCCTCGGCGGCCGCGGTGGCGGGCGTGCTGTAGACGGCCCCGGCGATCGGGTCGGCCAGCACCGCCGCCCCCTGGACGAGAACGGCGGCCTCGCTGACCAGTTGCGCACCGGACCGCGTCGCGGCCCGCAGCAGCCGGTCCGCCACCGCTTCCCGCACCGTACGGGCATCCCCCTCCCGCACCGTACGGGCATCTCCCGGGCCGACGGCGTCGGGTCCGGCCGTATGCATGGCGCTCACACCGCACCCCCTCGGCGATCGGAACAAGACGGGACGAAGCGCGCCGCGCACCTGCGATCCGGGTGCGCGGCGCGGCGGTTACGGGAATGGGGCGGGTCAGGGAATGCGGGCGACGGCCCCCCACCCGGCCCGGGCGGTGGTGGTGCCGGTGTTCGCGTCGGGCCGCCAGTTCGGCCAGGACACCATCCCCGGCTCCACCATCTCCAGCCCGTCGAAGAACGCGATCGTGGTCTCCGGCTCGCGGAAGATGTACGGGATCGCCCCGCTGCTGTTGTACTCGTCCTGGACGGCCCGGTGGGCCTCGTCCGATGCGGTGGAGTGGGACAGGGAGAGGTAACTGCCCGAGGGCAGCCGCTCCACCAGCCGCCGCACCAGGGACAGGGCGTCGTCCCAGTCCACGATGTGCCCCAGCACGTCGGAGATCACCAGGGCGACGGGCGCACTCAGGTCCAGGGTCTTCGCCGCGCCGTTCAGGACGGCCTCCGTGTCGCGCATGTCCGCCTCCACGTAGGCGGTCGCGCCCTCGGCGCTGCTGGTCAGCAGGGCGTGGACGTGCAGCAGCACCAGCGGGTCGTGGTCGACGTAGACGATCTTCGAATCCGGGGCTATCCGCTGGGCGACCTCGTGCGTGTTGTTCGCCGTCGGCAGGCCCGCGCCGACGTCCAGGAACTGCCTGATCCCGGCATCGCGGGCGAGGTAGGTCACCGTACGGCGCAGGAAGTCACGCGACTCCTTCGCGAACGTCTCGATCAGCGGGTACTTCTCCCGGTAGGCGTCGCCCGCGGCCCGGTCCGCCGGAAAGTTGTCCTTCCCGCCGAGCCAGTAGTTCCACACGCGCGCGGAGTGCGCGACGCTCGTGTCGATCTGCGCGGGCAGTTCAGCCCCGTTTCCGTTCCCGGTCGTACTCATCCTGCAGGACCTCCCTCGTTCGGTCCGGACGCATCGCCATCACGCACGAAACGTCCAGCATCGCCTGATATTCCTGTACGGGCGGGTCGCTGTCCCAGACCTCCGCCGTTCCCGGCAACCCGCCCTCGCGCACCACATGATCCGCGATCTCGCGGATCTCCACGCGGTAAAGGCTCAATGCCGGAACCCCGGTCAGCGGATGGGGCGGTGCACTCTCGGGATGCAGCTGCACCATCACATCCCGCCGCTCCGCGGCCTCTTGGAGTGCGGCGAGCTGTTCGCGCATCACCTCGCCTTCGCCGACCCGGCAGCGCAGTGCGGTGACCGGCAGGACCGCCCACACCCGCGCCTGCTGCTCACGCAGCCGCCGCTGACGCATCATCAGCAGATCCGCGCGCCGCCGCCGGACCGCCGCGTCCAGCTCCGGCCGCATGACGGCGTCCACGGCCATGGCGTACGCCGGGGTGCGCAGCAGCAACGGCACGAGCGCCGGGTCCCAGGTGCGTACGAAGCTGGTGGCGGACTCCACGCTCATCAGGTCCATGAGCCAGGGGTCCATCGCATCGCGCCACGGATGCCACCAGCCGGGCATGTTGGCCGCGTTGAGCCGCCCCATGATGTCGTCGGTCTCGGACACCCCCGCCCCGTACTGGTCGAGCAGGGCGGACACCTGCCCCACGTCCAGGGACGTCTGCGCCTGCTCCAGCCTCCGCAGCGTCGACGGGTGCCAGCCGAGCCGCTTGGCGGCCTGGGGTACGGAGAGGCCGGCCCCTTCCCGCAGGTGCCGCAGCCGCGCCACCAGGACCAGGTGCTGCGCGGTCCGGCCGGACCGTTCACGTGCCACGGCTCCTCCTCCTGCTCCAGCTCGACATCCGACACTTCACGCAGCTTGTGCACAGTGCACACAGTGCACCTTGCGATGATCGCGCGCCGCTCTCATGGTGAGTATGTCCGACTCCACCGACCACAGGACGGCGGAGTGCTGCCACCGCCTCTCGCACCCTCGCGGAGCCCTCATGGCCACCCCGACCACCGCTCGCCGGCGCGCCCCGATCATCCCCGCGCTCGCCCGCCGCACCATCATCGCCTGCTCACGGGACCGCAGTTGAACGACGGGCACCCTCTTGGCCCACCACCTCCACCCTCGCCGCCCCCTTCCCCGTACAGCACCTTTCCTGCCCCCGCCCAGCACCCCTCCCCCGCCCCGAACTCGCCGGTCCCGTACGCGCGCACCTTGGAGTCCACCCCATGAACCACCCCAACCTGACCGACCCGGACCCTCACCCCGCCTTCGCCCCGCCGAGGCAGCTCCCCCGCCGCCCCCTGGACCTCCGCGTCCGCACCCGGCGCATCCAGATCGAGGAACTCATCGTCGACGACCCCGCCAAGGTCCTCGACCACGCCGGCCAGGCCGCCCTCACCGCCCCCGACACCGCCGCCGTCCTCGGGCACAGCTCCACCACCCCCCTCACCCTCCCGGCGGCGGCCGCCCTGCTCTGCGCCCTCCACGAACCGGGCGAACTCGCCGCGATGGGCCTGCGCCTCACCCGCCACACCACCCATGTCACCGCCTCGGACCAGCAGACCGAGCCCGTCTCCCTGGAGCTCTCCTACACTCCCGAACTGGACACCTGACCTGCACCACTGAGTACGAGGAATGAGCACGCGCACTCACGCCCCGGGCTCCCCGGCAGCCCCACCATGGCCACATAGCACCGATCGACCGCTGATCCGACCGGCCATCACTTCACCGAGGAGCCCTCATGCCCAAGCGTGTCGTCACCGTCACCGTCTCCGCCCTCGCCGGTGTCGCCCTGCTGGCAGGAGCGGGCACCTACGCCTTCGCCGGAACCGGGAGCACCGGGAGCACCGGGCCCGAGGTGACGAAGGCCTCCGCCACGTACGTCGCCCCGAGCGCGGACAAGGACGGCTCGCTCACCTTCACCGCCCGGGTGTCGGACGACTCCGGCATCCGGAACCTGAAGGTGCTGGCCTGGCCCCAGACCATGACGCCCGCCCCGGACGCGGAGGAGATGGCCCACGTGGAGTCCGCCACCTGTGAGCCCTCGGGCCCCTCGGGGGACAGGGCCGCGCTCTGCACGTACCGGGTGAAGGTCACCGGCGCGGAGGCGGCCGAATCGCCGAAGGGCGCCTGGAACGTGGCGGTCCTGGCCTCCGCGAAGGACGGCGGCAGGACGTTCGCGCTGAAGGCGGCCGGGTTCACGGTCAAGGACTGAAGGACTGACAGACACAGGCGGTCCTGGCACGACCGGACACGAGCGGCCCACCGCCCCTCCCGAAGGGCGAACCTACGGCCTCGTGGGACCACGCAGACGTGAAGTAACCCCCTGAGGGAGGGGCAGAAGGCTCACCCTCCCTCCCCCAGCTTCCGCCGCAGCGCGTCCCTCTCCGGCTCGGTGCCCGCCAGCTCCAGCGCCTCCCGGTACGCCGCGGCGGCCTCCCCCTCCCGCCCCAGGCGGCTGAGCAGATCGCCGCGCGCCACCGCGTACGGCTGGTACGCGCGCAGCCTCGGCTCCCCCGCCAGCGCGTCCAGCAGCGCCAGCCCCTCCCCCGGCCCGTCCCGCATCGCCACCGCCACTGCGCGGTTCACCGCGACCACGGGGGACGGGGTGAGGGTGAGCAGCACGTCGTACAGGGCCACGATCTGCGCCCAGTCCGTGGACGCCACGTCCGCCGCCTCGTCGTGCAGGGCGGCGATGGCGGCCTGCACCCCGTACGGCCCGGCGGGCCCCCCGGTCAGCGCCGCCACCACCAGCGCCCGCCCCTCCTCGATCATCGCCCGGTCCCAGAGCCCCCGGTCCTGGTCCTCCAGGAGCACCGGCTCCCCGCCCGGACCGGTCCGCGCCCCACGTCGGGCATGGACGAGGAGGAGCAGCGCGAGGAGCCCGGCGCTCTCGCGTTCGGCGGGGAGCAGGCGGCGCAGGATCCGGGCCAGCCGGATCGCCTCCTCGGCCAGGTCCAGCCGCTGGAGACGGGGGCCGGAGCTGGCCGCGTACCCCTCGGTGAAGACCGAGTAGACGACCTGGAGCACCCCGGGCAGCCGCTCGGGCAGCTCGTCGGGTCCGGGCACCCGGAACGGGATCCGGGCCTCGCGGATCTTCTTCTTGGCCCGCACGATCCGCTGGGCCATGGTCGCGGTCGGTACGAGGAAGGCCCGCGCCACCTCGGGGGTGGTGAGCCCGGCGAGGCAGCGCAGGGTGAGGGCGGTACGGTCCTCGGCGGCGAGGGCGGGGTGGGCGCAGGTGAAGAACAACTGAAGCCGCTCGTCCGGCAGTTCACCCAGCTCAGCCGGTACGGTGACGGCCTCGGCCCGTTCCGCGTCGGCCTGAAGAACGGCGAGCCGGGCCGCGTACGCCTGGTCCCGCCGCAACCGGTCGACGGCCTTGCGCCGCGCGGTCGTCAGCAGCCAGGCCCCGGGCCGGGCGGGAACCCCCTCGGCCGGCCAGTGCCGCAGGGCCGCCTCGACGGCCTCGGAGGTCACTTCCTCGGCCAGATCAAGATCCCCGAACCGCCGCACGAGGGAGGCCAGCAAAAGCCCCCGCTCCTCCCGGAACACCGCCTCAACAGCGACCTGAGCCTCCCCGGGAGACACACCCTCCTCCGCCACCGCTCTCAGCCCCCGAAGTCCGCGACCGGCCGCACGACGACCGAGCCCCCGTCCCGCGCCCCGGGACACCGGGCGGCCCAGTCGAGAGCGGTGTCCAGGTCCGGTACGTCGATGACGAGGAACCCGCCCAGCAGCTCCCGCGTCTCCGCGAACGGCCCGTCCGTCACGGTCCGCTCCCCGGCGGGCGAGACCCGCACGGTGGTGGCGGTCACCAGGTCGGCCAGCGACTCCCCGGAGACGAGGATCCCCGCGTCGCGTACGTCCTTGTCGTAGGCCATCCAGTCCTCGACGGTGCACTGCGGCGCACCGCCCTGCTCGTCGACGGCCCCGCTGTGGATCAGCAGCATGTACTTCATGGTCCGACTCCTGTCACCGATGTGTCGCGCCCGCCGTACGGGCCGCCTTACACGATGACGACGAACGGACCGGTCCCCGATCGACACGCCGCCCGAAATTTCTTCCGGACCTCAAGGAATCGGCCGGCTCCGTTCGGACCGGGTAATGCGGCGTGCGACACCCTCGCGCGCAGAGTTCCACCTGACCAATCCCAAGGGCGGCCGGCCGCCCAAGCACGGCGGCGAGTTCGTATTCGGCGACCGCGCAGGCATGGGACCGGCTGCACCCGCGGCTGACCCGCCGGGCCGCATGGCTCGACCACGACGGCCCGCTGCCGCTCATCGAGGGGACCGTCATCCGCCTGGTCGTTCAGAAGCTGCCCAGCGGCGGGGTCAACAAGCCGGTCTGGCTGTGGTGGTCCGGCACCGGCGCCACCACACTGGATGTCGACCGCTGCTGGCAGTCCTTCCTTCGCCGCTTCGACATCGAGCACACATTCCGCCTGTTCAAGCAGACCCCCGGCTGGACCAAGCCCCGACTCCGCAGCTCCGAAGCGGCCGACCGGTGGACCTGGCTCGCGATCGCTGCCTACGCCCAGCTCCGACACGACGTCGGGCGAGTCCTCGCCACCGGCGAGGCGTTCAGCCGTCCCGCCCACCACAAAGTCGGCGCCAAGCCCCGCCGCGGGGCACCTGAAGTCCCGTCCCGCCCGCCTGAAACGTCAGAAAGCCGACCAGGTTGGATGGCTCCATGACGAGACAGAAGCGGGAGAAGGAGAGGCGGCCTCCCTTCGGCATGCCGAAGGACATCATCCTGCTCGCGACGCCGGAAGGCTGGCGCCACAGTGTCCTCACCATGGACGGCGGGATGCACTGCGGGCGCCTCGCCGACGTTTCGGTCAACGCCGACCCAGCCGAGGCACAGGCCGCCGCAGCGGCCATAGTGGTGGGACTCGCGCGCGACTTCCACGAAGCGCGGGTCGACGTGACCTGGAATCCGCCCCGGAAACCCGGGTCCTGGACCGCCCAGGTCACCGTTGCCGCGTCCCCGCCGAACGACTTTGGTTAAACAACAAGTTAAAGGCAAGTACTTAAAAGCTTTTACGTCGTGGCCGACCGGGACGCGGTCACCCTCATCCCGGCCCACCACATCCCCGCCCACCGCATCCCGGCCCACCGGGTCGTGGCCCACCGGGTCGCGGCAGCCGAGGGGGCCCGGTCAGTCGTTCACGTCCGCCGGGAGCAGTTGCGTCTCCTGCACGGCGACCCACGCCCCCCAGGACTTCACGGTGACGACGAGTTGCGCGGCCGTCTGCCGGGTCACCCCGGAGTACTCGGCGTCCGCCGTCCCCTTGGCCCCCTCGGCCCGGTCCACCCCGCAGTTGACGAGCGTCGAGTCCAGTCGGCTCACGGCCTCGGCGGCTGCGGCCGGGGTCGCGTACTCGGAGACGCGGTAGCGGGCGCGTGCGCCGTCCTTGCCCACGTACCTCTGGGTGAACTGCTGCTCGGGCTCGGCCGCGCCACCGGCCCGCACCTCGCACGCGGCGTCCAGGCCCGCCTGCGGCAGGGGGGCGTTCTCGGCCTCGTCGTCGGTCTCCGTATGGACGGTCCTCCAGCGCAGGACCTCGTGGCCGGGCAGCTCCGAGGGGTCCGGGGTCTCCACCACCCCGTCGGACAGGAACGGGTTCGGGCCCGGGGCGGCCACCTCCGTACGGTCCGCCCCCTTCTCCTGCGGCAGGACCAGGCCCGCCCACACACCGAAGCCCAGCGACCCGGCGGCCACCACCGCCACCGCCGCCACGGCCGTCCGTTGCCTGGCCCGGCGGCGCTCGCCGCGGGCGCGGACCGCCGCGGCCGGGGCCAGCCGTACGGGGGCGTCGGTCAGGAGTTCCTCGATGTCAGCCATGCCGGGCCATCCCCTCGTCGTCGTACGTGTCGATGTGCGCGAGCCGTTCGCCGAGCTGCTTGCGGGCGCGGCTGAGCCGGGTCCGTACCGCGCCGCTGGTGGAACCCGTCTCGCGGGCCACCTCCTCCACCGGCAGGTCGAGCAGGTGGTGCAGCACGACCGCCCGCCGCTGGTCCGCGCTCAGCTCCCGCAGGGCCGCCACCAGCGCGGCCCGGTCGCCGGAGCGGCCGGACGGTCCCGGGTCGTCCGGGGCGGGCCCGTGGCGCAGCTGGGCGCGGAGCCGGTTGCGGGCGCGGCGCCAGGCGCTGACCGCGAGCCGGGACGCGACGGTCCGCACCCACGGGAGCGGGTCGCCCTCGCGGGTCAGCCGGTCCCAGCGCTGCCAGGCCCGTGCGTACGCCTCCTGGACCGCGTCCTCGGCCTCCCCCAGGTCGCCGGTCATCGCGTAGACCGTGGCGACCAGGCGTCTGGCCGTCGCCGCGTAGAAGGCGTCGAACTCAGCTTCCGTCGACATCCTGTTCCTGTCCCTGCCTGTGGTCGTTTGTTGTGATCGTTCGTTGTGGTCGTTTGTTGGGTCGTTGCCGCTTCTCTGCTGCTTCCTGTCATAGACACGCCCCGGCGGCCCGCGATGTTACAAGCGGGCGTGAACCTTTCCGGCCCCTGCGGACAACAGGGGTGACCGACACACCCACCGACCGACCAACCCTGGAGGCGCAGTGCCCGGACCACCTCCGGCCCGCCCCGACACCCAAGGCGACGGCAGAGAGGACAGCGAGGACAGAGGCGGCAGGGACGACGCCGACGTCATCACGCGGTCCCTCGCCGAGCCCGAGCTCTTCGCCGGGCTCTACGACCGGCACGCCCCGGACATCCACCGCTACGTGGCCCGCCGGCTCGGGGAGGGCCCGGCGGACGACATCACGGCGGAGACGTTCCTCATCGCGTTCCGCACCCGCGACCGCTACGACACCGCCCACCGGCTGGCCCGGCCCTGGCTGTACGGCATCGCCGCCAACCTGATCGGCAAGCACCGGCGTACCGAGGTACGGGCGCTGAAGGCCCTGGCCCGTACGGGACACGACCCCGTCGCCGCGTCCTGGAGCGACCGGGCCGACGACCGGATCGCCGTCCAGGCGCCGCTGGCAGGGGCGCTCGCGGCGCTCTCGCCCGGGGACCGCCACGTCCTGCTGCTCGTCGCCTGGGCCGACCTCGGCTACCAGGAGGTGGCCGAGGCGCTGCGGATACCGCTCGGCACCGTGCGGTCCCGGCTGAACCGGGCCCGCCGCAAGGTCCGCGAGGCCCTGAGCACCGATCCCGCGTTCACCTCGGCACTCGACCCGTCGCCCGCCCCGGCCGGACAGGAGCTGAACCCGTCATGGACGAAATGACCCGGCTGCGCGAGCTGCGCGCCGATGCCCCCGTGCCCGGCCGCGCCGACCTCGCCCCCGGCCGCAGGCGCCTCACCGACGCCATCGCGGGCCGGGGCGCAAGCCGTACCTCCGCCGTGAGGGCGGGGCTGGGGCGACGGCTGCGGGACTGGCGGATCGCCTCGCTCGGTGCCGTGGTGGCGGTCACCGCGGCGGCCCTCGTCATCACCCAGGTCGTCGACACGTCCCCGCCCGAGGAGACGGCCCCGGCGACCGTCGTGGGCGACCTCGACCTGTCCGGCCCGGCCGCCGTGCTGAACCGGGCCGCCGACCACCTGGAGCGGCAGAAGGTCCCGCCGGAACCGCGCCCCGACCAGTGGATCTACACCCGTGTCGTGGACGGCGCCTCCGAGAACGCGGAGGCGGTGAAGGAGCTCCAGGAGGCGGGCGTCGACGTGCCTCCGGGGTTCAGCCCGGACCGGTGGGTCCCGTACGAGGACACGTTCGCGGAGAACGACACGTCCGACACCGACTACCGGTCCGCCCGTGAGTCCTACCGGATCGCCACCGGGCTGCCGGAGGCCCCCGGGGCGCTGCTCGCGGAGCTGCGCAGGATCTTCCCCACCGGCAGCGGACCCGACGGGCCCCCCGAGGCAGAGGACGAGCACAGCTTCCGCGTCCTGTCCGTGCTGCTGGAGTCGTACCCGATCCCGCCGGACGCGCTCGCCCGGATCTACCGGGCCATGGCCACGGTGAAGGGCGTGGAGGTCACCGACCACCTGATCCGGGACGCCTCCGGCCGCGAGGTCATCGCGATCACCCGCGACCGCGACGAGGGCGACACCCGGCACGAGATCCTCATCGACCCGGTGGGGTACGGCTACGCGGGCGAACGCTCCGTCGTCACCAGGACGCACACCGTGCGTGGGGACAGCGGCGCCCCGGACGTCGTCCAGAAGCGCGGCGACGTCCTGATGGACCTGGCCCGCACCCACGCCGCCGTGGTCGACGCCAAGGGCCGGAAGCCCTGACCGTACGGCGCCGAAAGCCCTGGCCACAGGGCCGGGAGCTCCGACCGCAGGGCAGGAAAACCCGGCCGCACGACCGCACGGCCGCACGACCGGCCCGGTGTCCGGCACAGGGGAGCGGACACCGGGCCCACCGCGGCCCCCCGGGCACGGAACCGACACCCACGTGACCGACCCCACCCCCCACTCCGTTAAAACTCCCGCAACAATGAAGGGTGATCACATCGCCCGCACGGAGCCCTCAGCGTCGCACCGAGCATGCGCCGACCCCTTACGTCGACCTCTCGCGCGACGAGTGGAGCGCCCTGCGGGACAAGACGCCGCTGCCGCTGACCGCCAACGAGGTGGAGCGGCTGCGGGGGCTCGGGGACGTCATCGACCTGGACGAGGTGCGGGACGTCTACCTGCCGCTCTCCCGGCTCCTCAACCTGTACGTCCAGGCCACCTCCGGCCTGCGCGGCGCGCTGAACACCTTCCTCGGGGACGCCGGGAACGGGCACGGGGAACAGCGCGGCACCCCGTTCGTCATAGGGGTGGCGGGCAGTGTCGCCGTCGGCAAGTCCACCAGCGCCCGCATCCTCCAGGCCCTGCTGGCCCGCTGGCCCGAGCACCCGCGCGTGGAGCTGGTGACCACGGACGGGTTCCTGCTGCCGATGAAGGAGCTCCGGGCGCGCGGGCTGACCTCGCGCAAAGGGTTCCCGGAGTCCTACGACCGGCGGGCGCTGACCCGGTTCGTCGCGGACATCAAGGCGGGCAAGGACGAGGTGACCGCCCCCGTCTACTCCCACCTCATCTACGACATCGTCCCCGGCGAACGGCTCACCGTGCGCCGCCCGGACATCCTCATCGTGGAGGGGCTCAACGTCCTCCAGCCCGCGCTGCCCGGCAAGGACGGCCGGACGCGGGTCGGGCTCGCCGACTACTTCGACTTCAGCGTGTACGTGGACGCGCGCGCCGAGGACATCGAGACCTGGTACCTGAGCCGCTTCCGCAAGCTGCGCGACACGGCGTTCCAGGACCCGTCCTCGTACTTCCGCAAGTACACCCAGGTCTCCGAGGAAGAGGCGCTGGAGTACGCGCGCACCATGTGGCGGACCATCAACAAGCCGAACCTGCTGGAGAACGTGGCCCCGACACGCGGCCGCGCCACCCTGGTCCTCCGCAAGGGCCCGGACCACAAGGTCCAACGGCTCTCCCTGCGCAAGCTCTGACCGTTCGGCCCCGGGGAGGAGGACCGGCCGCGTACTGCATCTGCGCATCGTCGTGCCCGCCGGGACCACCGAACGAGGTCATCACCCTCCTGGGTTGTTTCAGCCGGTAGTAATCAAGAAGCAGCGCACCGGCCTCAGTTCGGTGCAAGCTGAAGACGGAGATCGCCAACCCAGCGATGATGGAGGTCGTCATGGCCCTGCATGTGCTCGGTAAGGACCCCGACAGCCCGGAAGGCAAGAGCGCGACGGTCTACTACGACGACGTACGGCACAGGTACTTGGTTCAGGGCCTCAAGGTTCTGGACCAAGAGCGCCTTGACCAGTTGGATCTGCCTGACCACGAAGGAGTCGTGGAGATTCCGACGTACATGGCGCAATTCTTCCGGGGGGTGGCTGGCAGTGGTGACGGAACCGGAGCCGACGTTCATTGAGCTGTTCAGGCTCGCGAAACGGTCTGCCGTGCATCTGGAGATGCGCGACGGGTACATGAGGTCCGATCCTCGGTTCATCGCGTGGCAGAAGGACCCCGGCAGCGTGTCTCCCGAGGACGACGGGGACCAGAGTGCCTGGCGCGAACTCATGCGCGAGATCACCAGCCGAGGAGTGGAGGTTCGGAGGGCGAGGATCATCTCCGAACCCGTCTCCGACTACATCCGTTTTGAGTACCATCTGACGGCGGACGGCAACGTCAGCGGGGAACACACTCGGTGGCTGCCTCGCCGAAAGGCGTCGGATCTAGCGCTCCCGGGGAACGACTTCTGGTTGTTCGACGGCGAGTTGGTGGTCTTCCTCCACTTCACCGGGGACGGGGAGTTGTCTCCGGAAGGTGACGAGGAGCGGACCCGGGAGCCGGGCCTGGTCAGGCTCTGCTCGCATGCCTTCGAGAGCGTGTGGGAGCGAGGCATCCCGCACGAGGAGTACGCCCCGTCCTGATCAGCTAGTCCAACTGGTGCAACCCGTGTCCCCGTCGACAGAAGCGCAGCACGCGGCCGAGAACGTCGCCCACGCGAAGAAGGCTCTCGGCGCGCGAATGCGTGACCTGAGGAAGCGGGCCGGCCTCACTGCACGCGAGCTGGCGGCGGGGGCCGGGTGGCACGAATCGAAGTGCAGCCGCATCCAGAGCGGTACCACCACACCCTCGGACCACGACATCCGGGTCTGGGCGTATCTCTGCGGTGCGGAGGATCAGATCACCGACCTGATCGCAGCAGCGCGCATGGTCGAGGGCATGTACGTCGAGTGGAAGCGCCTGGAACGCGGCGGCATCGAGCACGTTCAGGACTCGGTCAGGCCCCTCTTCGAACGTACCCGCCGATTCCGCTTCTACCAGTCCTGGGTCGTACCCGGGCTGCTCCAGACCGAGGACTACACCCGTGCGGTGCTCCAGACGGTCGTTTCGCTCCGTGATGCTCCGGGCGAGATCGAAGAAGCCGTCGCCATCCGGATGGAACGCCAGAAGGTGCTTCAGTCCGGACGCCAGAGCTTCGCCATGCTCGTCGAGGAGTGGGTGCTGCACACGGTGCTGGGAGACGGAGAGGTCTTGGCCGGGCAGCTCAGGCAGCTCCTGACGAGCGCCTTCCAGCCAGCCGTGAGCTTCGGCGTGATTCCGATGCGCCGCCCCCGCGGAGTCGGCTGGCCGACCGAGTCCTTCGCCATCTACGACGAGGACCGGGTTGCCGTGGAGCTTGTCTCCGGCAGCCTCACGGTGACGCAGCCCCATGAGGTACAGGACTACGTCACGACGTACGCCGAGCTGTCCCGGCTGGCCGTCGTAGGCGGCCAGGCACGAGACCTGATCATCTCAGCGATCAAGGCGCTCGGGTGAATCCATGCAAGTTCGCAGAAGGCTCTTGAGCCCTGTTGCCGGCGAGGCCGATGCTCTGAGGCGTCCCACCTCGGGCTGAGCCATGCGGAGCGATGATCATGAGCGACACGGTGGGACCCCGTGCGGCCTGGTGGCTGCACGGCAGAGCAAGTGAAGACCCTCGCGGACTGGATCAAGACCTACAACTCCTGACCATGCCCCGCAGACGGTCGTTCCACGGCGCGGAGAACGGGTCTCCGCACGGTCCTTGCATGAGGAAGGTCTACTCCATGACCCGCAACGGCATCTACTCGCTCCCGGTCGACGAGGGCGCGTTCGAGAACTTCTGCGGCGGCAACCTCCAGGGCGAGCACGAGTCCTGCGTCGAGATCAGCGACCTCGGCAGCGGGGCCTTCGCCGTCCGAGGCAACAAGCCGGAGGACGTCGGCCGCGAGCTGCGCTTCAGCACGGAGGAGCTGGACGACTTCGCCCGAGGCTGGGTCGCGAAGCGCAGCCTCACCGCGTAGCCACAGTCCCTCCTTTCGCGCCGGGCCGCCCGTGTGGCGGCCCGGCCCCTCTCTCCGAAAGGCCACGATGAACTGGACTGGCCACTGGCACGGGTACGGCCCGTGGGTAGGTTCCGCCAAGGTGTACGGGGCGGAAGGAAGCCGCAGGCCCCCGCATCCCAACGGACCCCCGATGATCACGAGCCCCGAAGACAAGGGGCAGCAGCGGGCGCTCGACCGATATCGAGAGGCCGCCGCGGAGTTCCAGTCGGGCAACGTGCCGCCGACCATGACCGGCTACTGGCTCATGAAGAAGGACCACGCCGCCCACGAACGTACGTGGCGCGACGTCGAAGGCTCCTTGGCATGGCTGACCAGGATCTATGAGTCCAGCCCGCCCATGGAGCGGCCGGACGGGCTGAAGGCCTACAGCAGCCTCGACACCAAGGTCGAATATGCCGCGGACGTCCTGCCGCACGGTGTGGACGTGAGCTGGGTCTACTACACCCCGTCCGACAACTTGGTCTCCTACTCCGTCGTCTGCTGCCCGAACCGGTTTCACCCTGAGATCTCTTGCCCCCTGTCTCCACCCGCGTAAGGAGGTAGCGTCATGTCGCTGCGTCTCCTGCTCCCCGAGCAAGGCGTCACCGACCTGCTGGACACCTGGCCCGATGAGCCTCGTGTGTACGACCGACAGAGCCGTGCGCTGGAAAGTCGGATCAGCGCACGTCTCCTCTTCGAACACATGGCCACGGGCTGTCTCCCCTCGGAAGAGATCGCGGTCGTACGGGCCCCGAATCCGTCGCTGAACGCGAAAACGTACACGAAGGAGGAAGGCAGGACCGATGCCACAAAGCTGATGAGGCTGTACAACGGCGGCCACACGGTCAGGGTCGGCAACCTGCAACGAATCCTCCCGCCCATGGCCAGGATCTCTCAGAACATCCAGACCGAGACGGGCTACTCGAACTACGTACACGCCTTCATGACGCCGAGCGGGAACCAAGGGCTGCGCCACCACTGGGATCAGCAGATGGCGGTGATCGTCCAACTGGCCGGGGTCAAGCGCTGGGACCTGTGGAAGCCACCCGTAGAGGCGCCCATGCGGGAGCACAACGAGAGCTTCCGGGTCTGGTGTGAGGAGTACGTCCCCCAGTGGGAGGCGGCCGGCCCGGACATGCGCGTCGACCTCCTCCCTGGGCAGTCGTTGCTCCTGCCCCGCGGATGGGTACACAACCCGTACGTACCCGAGGGGTACGAGTCGAGCGTCCACCTCACCTTCGCCCTTCGCGAGCGGACACCGTTGTGGCTGGCGGAGAAGCTGGCGGCCGGGCTGATCCAGGACCCGAAGTTCCGTCGCGTCCTGCTGCCGACTCAGGTGGGGACCTCAGAGCTGGGTGAGCATCTGCGGGATGCCCGGGACCGCATGGTCACGTATCTGGAGGACCTGGACACGGGCGGGCTTGTGGAAGCCGTGCAGAAGGCGTCTCGGACGGATCTGGAGTACAGCTCCTGAGCATCCGGGGCGAAGCCTGAAAGGCGAAGCCCCCGGCGTGCGCGTGCGCGCCGGGGGCTTCCGTCCGTACACGGAGCACGGAGCACAGAGCGGCGGCTCAGCCCAGCGCCGACTTCACCACATCGGCCAGCCGGCCCGCGACCGCGCGCGCCTGCTCGATGTCGGCGGCCTCGACCATGACCCGTACCAGCGGCTCCGTACCCGACTGACGCAGCAGTACGCGACCGGTGGAGCCCAGCTCGCGCTCCGCCTCGGTCACCGCGGTGGCCAGTTCGGGCGAGGTGGTGACGCGGGACTTGTCGACGTCGGGCACGTTGATGAGCACCTGCGGCAGGCGCTGCATGACCCCGGCCAGCTCCGCGAGGCTCCGGCCGGTGGCGGCGACGCGGGCGGCCAGCATCAGGCCGGTCAGCGTGCCGTCGCCGGTCGTGGCGTGGTCCAGGACGATGACGTGGCCGGACTGCTCGCCGCCGAGCGCGAAGCCCTCGGCCTTCATCGACTCCAGGACGTAACGGTCACCGACGGCCGTCTGGACGAGCTGGATGCCCTCGCGCTCCATGGCGATCTTGAAGCCGAGGTTGGACATCACGGTGCCGACGACGGTGTCCTTGCGGAGCTGCCCGGCCTCCCGCATGGCGAGGGCCAGGACGGCCAGGATCTGGTCGCCGTCGACCTCCTCGCCCGCCGCGTCCACGGCCAGGCAGCGGTCGGCGTCGCCGTCGTGGGCGATGCCGAGGTCGGCACCGTGCTCGACGACGGCGGCGCGCAGGAGGTCCAGGTGGGTGGAGCCGCAGCCGTCGTTGATGTTGAGGCCGTCCGGCTCGGCGCCGATGGTGACGACCTCGGCCCCGGCCCGGGCGAACGCCTCGGGCGAGACCCGGGCGGCGGCGCCGTGCGCCTCGTCCAGGACGACCTTCAGCCCGTCGAGCCGGTTGGGGAGAACGCCGATGAGGTGGGCGACGTACCGGTCGAAGCCCTCGGTGTAGTCGGTGACCCGGCCCACGCCCGCGCCGGTCGGGCGGCTCCACGGCTCACCGGTGCGGTGCTGCTCGTAGACCGTCTCGATCCGGTCCTCCAGCTCGTCGGCCAGCTTGTGGCCGCCGCGCGCGAAGAACTTCACACCGTTGTCCGGCATGGC
This sequence comes from Streptomyces sp. NPDC059452, assembly GCF_042750035.1. NCBI lineage: Bacteria > Bacillati > Actinomycetota > Actinomycetes > Kitasatosporales > Streptomycetaceae > Streptomyces > Streptomyces sp. NPDC059452. Next base: position 47,621 of record NZ_JBHYVE010000027.1, on the reverse strand, counting down.
GTTGTGGCTGGCGGAGAGCATCACGCCGATGTCCGCGCCGAGCGAGCCGGTGAGGTACGCCACGGCCGGCGTCGGCAGCACGCCGACGCGCAGGACGTCCACGCCCGCGCTGGCCAGACCGGCCACGACGGCGGCCTCCAGGAACTCTCCGGATGCCCGGGGGTCACGGCCGACCACGGCGGTCGGGCGATGGCCCGCGAAGGTGCCCGCCTCGGCGAGTACGTGCGCCGCCGCGACCGAGAGCCCGAGCGCGAGCTCGGCCGTCAGATCCGCGTTGGCGACACCGCGCACTCCGTCCGTACCGAAGAGTCGTCCCACTGGTGTCCTCCGAGGTGCTCCGAAACCACAAAAAACCAAAGCAAAGCGAAACTAAACAACCACAACCACGAAAACAGCAAAATGGCCGGGCAGGCGGCATGGCGCAGCTCGTCAGCCTCATAAGAGAGGTACGCGCGTGCGGGCCGATGAACGTCTCATGCCGTTATACGCCTGCGGGGCCCGATAAACGAACGCCCCAGCAGCACGGAGTGTGCCGCCGGGGCGTACGTGTGATGCAGACGAGCAGGCGATTTAGCGCTTGCTGTACTGCGGCGCCTTACGGGCCTTCTTGAGACCGGCCTTCTTGCGCTCGACCGCGCGGTCGTCGCGGGAGAGGAAGCCGGCCTTCTTCAGCGTGGCGCGGTTGTTGTCCACGTCCGCCTCGTTCAGCGCGCGGGCCACGCCGAGGCGCAGGGCGCCGGCCTGACCGGAGACGCCGCCACCCGAGATACGGGCGATCACGTCGTAGCGGCCGTCGAGCTCAAGCACCTTGAAGGGCTCGTTGACTTCCTGCTGGTGCACCTTGTTGGGGAAGTAGTCCTCAAGGGTGCGACCGTTGATCTTCCACTTGCCGGTGCCCGGAACGATCCGGACGCGGGCGATGGCGTTCTTGCGACGGCCCAGGCCGGCCGCGGGCTGCGGGTCGCCGAAGCGGCCCGCGAGCGACTCGGAGGTGTACTCACCCTCGACGGGGACCTCCGACTCGAAGGTGGTCACCTCGGCGAAGGTCTCCTCGCCCTCGGTGCCCTCGACAGGGTTCTCAACAGTGGTCTCGGCCACGATGCTCCTCAGATCTTTCTGTATGTCTTAGGGGGTGGCCGGAACTACTGCGCGACCTGGGTGATCTCGAACGGGACCGGCTGCTGCGCAGCGTGCGGGTGCTGGTCGCCCGCGTAGACCTTGAGCTTCGAGAGCACCTGACGGCCCAGGGTGTTCTTGGGGATCATGCCCCTGATCGCCTTCTCGACGGCCTTCTCAGGGTTCTTCGAGAGCAGCTCGTCGTAGCGCACCGAGCGGAGACCGCCCGGGAAGCCCGAGTGGCGGTACGCCATCTTCTGGGTCTTCTTGTTACCCGACAGGTGAACCTTGTCGGCGTTGATGATGATGACGAAGTCGCCCATGTCCATGTGGGGGGCGTAGATCGCCTTGTGCTTGCCTCGGAGGAGGTTCGCAGCCGTGGTGGCCAGACGGCCCAGGACGATGTCCTGAGCGTCGATGATGTGCCACTGGCGCGTCACATCTCCGGGCTTGGGGCTGTACGTACGCACTTCGTAGCCTTCGCTTCTTCAGTGGATGAGGTCCAGACAACACATGGCACCCCTGAAGCGATCATGCAGCTGGGGCTCACACTGCCGGGACGCTGCCCGTATGCGAGCCACTGGTAACTGCTCCAGAGAACCTACGTAAGGGCTTCTCGTACGAAAACGACGAAGCCGATACGCATAACAAACCTCGACACTACCCGCCCCGCCCCGGACGGGTCAAAACGGTCCCGCACCCCCAGCCCCGCAGCCGCACGGTCCAGCCTCGCCGCACACCTTCAGCCCGGCTGGCGCTTGAGGCGATCTCCTCACCCCCGCCTCACGCCCCCAGCCCCGCCGGCGCTTGAGGCGACCTTTCCAGCCCCGCCGGCGCTTGAGGCGGTCTTTTCAGCCCCGCCGGCGTTTGAGGCGCGGAGGCCCGGGGGCAGCGCCCCCGCAACGGCGCCGCACGGCCCCCCGCACCGCACCCCCACGGCCCCGGCCGCCACCACCCCCACCCCCGCCGCCGACCGCCAAGGTCACCGCGCTCGCTGCACCCGCCGCTCGTCCCACACCGGCTCCGACGTCTCCCGTACGACCCCGTCCGAGCCGAAGACCAGATACCGGTCGAAGGACTTCGCGAACCACCGGTCGTGCGTGACGGCCATCACCGTGCCGTCGTACACCTCCAGCCCGTCCTGCAACGCCTCCGCCGACTCCAGGTCCAGGTTGTCCGTCGGCTCGTCCAGCAGCAGCGCCGTCGTCCCCGCCAGCTCCAGCAGCAGGATCTGGAACCGCGCCTGCTGCCCACCCGACAGCCGCTCGAACGCCTGGTCCCCCTGCCGCTCCAGCTCGTACCGCCGCAGCACCCCCATCGCCCCGCCCCGGTCCTTGGCGTGCTCGGACCAGAGGATCTCCACCAGGGTCTTCCCCAGGAGCTCCGGGTGCGCGTGCGTCTGGGCGAAGTGCCCCGGCACGACCCGCGCCCCCAGCTTCCACTCCCCCGTGTGCGCCACCGGCTCCCCCGCCAGCAGCCGCAGGAAGTGCGACTTGCCGGACCCGTTGGAGCCGAGGACGGCCACCCGCTCCCCGTAATAGATCTCCAGGTCGAACGGCTTCATCAGCCCGGTCAGCTCCAGCCCCTCGCAGGTCACCGCCCGCACCCCGGTCCGCCCGCCGCGCAGCCGCATCCGGATGTCCTGCTCGCGCGGCGGCTCCGGCGGCGGGCCCGCCTCCTCGAACTTCTTGAAGCGGGTCTGCATCGCGTGGTAGCGGTTGGCCATGTCGGGGCTGTTCGCCGCCTGCTGCCGCATCCGCAGGACGAGCGCCTTCAGCCGGGCGTGCTCCTCCTGCCACCGCCGCAGCAGCTCCTCGAACCGCGCGAACCGCTCCTTGCGCGCCTGGTGGTACGTGGCGAAGCCGCCACCGTGCACCCACACATCGCTGCCCGCCGCGCTCGGCTCCACGCTGACGATCTTCTCGGCGGCCCTCGACAGCAGCTCCCGGTCGTGGGAGACGAAGAGGACCGTCTTACGGGTCTCCTTCAGCTTCTCCTCCAGCCACCGCTTCCCGGGGACGTCCAGATAGTTGTCCGGCTCGTCCAGGAGCAGCACCTCGTCGGGCCCGCGCAGCAGCGCCTCCAGCACCAGCCGCTTCTGCTCACCGCCACTGAGCGTGCGCACCTCACGCCACTGCGCCTTCTCGTACGGGACACCCAGCGCCGCCGTCGTACACATGTCCCAGACCGTCTCGGCCTCGTACCCGCGCGCCTCGGCCCAGTCGCTCAGCGCCTGCGCGTACGCCATCTGCGCGGCCTCGTCGTCGACGGTGAGAATGCGTTCCTCGGCCGCGTCGACGGCCTTCGCGGCCTCCCTGATCCGGGGCTGGGCCACGGACACCAGCAGGTCACGCACCGTACGCTCGTCCCGCACCGAGCCCACGAACTGCGGCATCACACCGAGCCCGCCGCTCACCGAGACCGTGCCGCCGTGCGGCTGGAGCTCACCGGCGAGGAGGCGCAGCAGGGTCGTCTTGCCCGCCCCGTTCGCCCCGACGAGGGCGACGACGGCCCCGTCGGCCACCCGGAACGAGGCGTCGCCGAGCAGCACCCGTCCGTCCGGCAGGTAGTACTCCAGGTGGCCTGCTTCTAGATGTCCCATACAGAGCATTGTCACGGCCCGCGAGGCCCTGGCCCAACCGGTTTACGACCGCCGGTCCTCCCCTCGAACGGAACGCTCTAGGATTCGCGCATGAGTTCATGGCAAGGGGGGCCCTCCTGGGGGCCAGGGGACAACGGGACTCCGGACTGGGCGGCGCTCGCCGAGGAGTCCGCCGCGCGCGCCCGCCGCAAGCGGTGGCTGATGATCGGCGGCGGGGTGCTGGCCACCGCGCTGGTCGGCGCGATCGTGGCCACCGCCGTGGTCAGCACGGGGGGCGGCAAGAGCGACCCGGGCAGCAGCGCGAGCAAGCTGCCCGCCCCGGCCGACCTCCCGGAGGACACCTCCGCGCCCGAGCCCTCCTTCTCCTCGGTGGCCCCGCCGCCCCCGCCGGACCCGAAGGAGTACATAGCCAGCGCGGCCAAGGACAAGGCGCCGATCACCGTCGACGGCTTCTTCCCCGGCGAGAAGCTCGCCATGGGCGACCGCATCCACCTCAAGGGCGCGACGAACCGCGTCACCAACTGCGCGAACGCCACCCAGGGCGCCCTCGGCGCGGTCCTCGCCGACAACGGCTGCGAGCAGCTCATCCGCGCGACCTACCGCAAGGACGGGGTCGCCGTCACCGTCGGCATCGCGGTCTTCGACACCCAGGCCCGCGCGGAGAAGGCGGTCGACCAGGCGTCGGGCGGCATCGCCTCCCTCGAAGGCGCGGGCGTACCCACCTTCTGCCGCGGCGGTACGGTCTGCCGACGGACCGCCAACTCCTACGGCCGGTACGCCTACTTCACCGTCGGCGGCTTCACCGACGGCACCCGCGTCACCGCCCAGGACAAGAACGTCTTCGCGGTCGGCGACGACCTGACGAACTTCGTCTTCCGCCAGATCCACCAGCGCGGCCGGCTCCAGGCCTCACAGGCGGCCGCGGAACCGGACGCGTAAAGCCTCCGCCACGCAAGCCTCAGCAGCAACCCGCACCAGCAGCGTCCTGACGTACTCAACACCCCGCCGCCAAGAGCACCTTGACGCCACAGCGGCACCCTGCCCCGGTCCGTCCCGACGCCTCAGCAGCACCCCGCCCCCGGCAACGTCCTGACGTTACGGGCCTCCTCGGCCCGAGCGACCAGCAACTCGTCCGCCGGGTACGCCACTTCCTCCAGCGTCAGCCCGTGCGGCCGCACCACGTGCACCGCCGGGTCGCGCACCTTCGCGGCCAGCACCTCGGCGGGCCAGGCCGCCGGGCGCCGACCGTCACCGACGAACAACGCCGCCCCGATCAGCGCCCGCACCATGTTGTGGCAGAAGGCGTCCGCCTGCACGGTCGCGGTGAGGACCCCGGAAGCCGGATCCCGTACCCAACTCAGCTTCTGGAGCGTACGGATGGTGGTGGCGCCCTCGCGCTTCTTGCAGTACGCGGCGAAGTCGTGCTCGCCCACCATCAGCGCGGCCGCCTCGTTCATCGCGTCCAGGTCCAACGGCCGGTCATGCCACAGCACATGACCGCGCGTCAGCGGGTCCACCCCGCCGGGCCGGTCGCCGACCCGGTAGGCGTAACGCCTCCAGAGCGCGGAGAAACGGGCGTTGAACCCGGCCGGGGCGGGGGCCGCGCGCCAGATCCGTACATCCTGCGGAAGCCTGCCCGCCAGCCGCCGCAGCAGCTTCTCCTCGTGCTCGGCCCACACCGCCTCCGGCATGTCCACATGGGCCACCTGCCCCCGTGCGTGCACCCCGGCGTCCGTGCGGCCCGCCACCGTCAGGTCGTACGTCACGGCCGACCGCGTCACGGTCCGCAGCGCATCCTCGATCTCGCCCTGCACCGTGCGCCGGCTGGTCTGCTTCGCCCAGCCGGAGAAGTCCTTGCCGTCGTAGGACAGGTCCAGCCGCACCCGTACGAAACCGGGCTCCGCCTCGTCACTCACCGCGTCATCCTCTCCACACCCCTGGTCCACACCCTGGTCAGCAGAACGGGCCCGCACCGCCCCGAAGGGAGATGCGGGCCCGTCCCGTGGTCGTCAGAACGCTCAGGCGTCCTTGGACTCCTCGTCGGCCTTCTCGACCGGCTTGGCGTCCTCGACGGCCTCGGTGGACTCGGCCGCGGGGGCCTCGTCCTTCTTGAGGGCGTCTTCCTTGACCGCACGCTTCGTCGCGGCCTCGGCCTCACCGGTGGCCTGCTGGGCCACGGTCAGCGCCTCGACCAGCTCGATGACCGCCATCGGGGCGTTGTCGCCACGACGGTTGCCGATCTTGGTGATACGGGTGTAACCACCGGGGCGGTTCTCGTATCGGGGGGCGATCTCGGTGAAGAGCGTGTGGACGACGCTCTTGTCCGTGATCGTCTGCAGCACCAGGCGACGGTTGTGGATGTCGCCCTTCTTCGCCTTGGTGACGAGGCGCTCGGCGACGGGGCGCAGGCGGCGGGCCTTGGCCTCGGTCGTCGTGATGCGGCCGTGCTCGAACAGCGACTTCGCCAGGTTGGCGAGGAGCAGACGCTCGTGCGCGGCGCTGCCGCCCAGACGGGCACCCTTTGCGGGACGCGGCATGGTGATTCTCCTTGTGTGCTGCACCGGCCGTATCAGGTACCGGTGTCAGTTCCCGCGAGGCGGACGCCTCACGGAAGTCGTAGCTGCCGGACATCGGCCAAAATCAAGCCCGTCCGGCGATTGAGGACAGAGCCTCGGCCCCGGCCCGGGGCACCCTCACATCAGGGCACCCCGGCCGGAAGGCGGCTCAGTACTGCTCGGTCTCCACGAAACCGGCGTCCGCGTCGTCGTCGGCGCCGAAGGCGTCGGCGGCGGCGGTCGGGTCGAAGCCGGGAGGCGAGTCCTTCAGCGCGAGGCCCATACCGGCCAGCTTCGCCTTGACCTCGTCGATCGACTTGGCGCCGAAGTTGCGGATGTCGAGCAGGTCGGCCTCGGAACGCGCCACGAGCTCACCCACGGAGTGGATGCCCTCGCGCTTGAGGCAGTTGTACGAACGGACCGTGAGCTCCAGCTCCTCGATCGGCAGCGCCAGATCGGCGGCGAGCGCGGCGTCCGTCGGGGACGGGCCCATGTCGATGCCCTCGGCGTCGATGTTGAGCTCGCGCGCCAGACCGAACAGCTCGACCAGGGTCTTACCGGCCGACGCCATGGCGTCACGGGGACGCATGGCCTGCTTGGTCTCGACGTCGACGATCAGCTTGTCGAAGTCGGTGCGCTGCTCGACACGGGTCGCCTCGACCTTGTACGTGACCTTGAGCACCGGCGAGTAGATGGAGTCGACCGGGATCCGGCCGATCTCCTGGCCCACCTGCTTGTTCTGGACGGCGGAGACGTAGCCGCGACCGCGCTCGACGGTCAGCTCCATCTCCAGCTTGCCCTTGCCGTTCAGCGTGGCGAGGACGAGGTCGGGGTTGTGCACCTCGACACCGGCCGGGGGCGCGATGTCGGCGGCGGTGACCAGACCCGGGCCCTGCTTGCGCAGGTACATCACGACGGGCTCGTCGTGCTCCGAGGAGACGACCAGCTGCTTGATGTTGAGGATGAGGTCGGTGACGTCCTCCTTGACGCCCGGCACGGTGGTGAACTCGTGCAGGACCCCGTCGATCCGGATGCTGGTGACAGCGGCACCGGGGATCGAGGAGAGGAGGGTACGGCGCAGGGAGTTGCCGAGGGTGTAGCCGAAGCCCGGCTCCAGCGGCTCGATCACGAACCGGGAGCGGAATTCGTCGACGACCTCTTCGGTCAGCGACGGACGCTGAGCGATAAGCATGGGGAGAGTCCTTCAGTCGTGGGCACCCACTATTTGATGCCCGACAGATGCAACAAGGGTACGGGCGGTACGCCCCGAATGAGGCGTACCGCCCGGACCCGGACGCTACTGACGCGCGGCCGTCACCGGCCGCGACGGATCAGACGCGGCGACGCTTCGGCGGACGGCAGCCGTTGTGCGGCGTCGGGGTGACGTCCTGGATCGAACCGACCTCAAGGCCCGTGGCCTGGAGGGAGCGGATCGCGGTCTCACGGCCGGAGCCGGGACCCTTGACGAAGACGTCGACCTTGCGCATGCCGTGCTCCTGCGCGCGGCGGGCGGCCGACTCGGCGGCCATCTGCGCGGCGAAGGGGGTGGACTTGCGCGAGCCCTTGAAGCCGACGTGGCCGGCGGAGGCCCAGGAGATCACGTTGCCCGAGGGGTCCGTGATCGAGACGATGGTGTTGTTGAACGTGCTCTTGATGTGCGCGTGGCCGTGAGCGACGTTCTTCTTTTCCTTGCGACGCACCTTCTTGGCTGCGCCCTGACGACCCTTGGGGGGCATGTCTTGACTCCAGATGGAGAGGGGAGGTGATCGGTCCTACAGCGAAGACCGCTGGTTGCTGCGCCGGTCCGGAGATCCGGTCGGCACAGTGCGTCCGCTGAGGACTACTTCTTGCCCGGCTTCTTCTTACCGGCGATGGCGCGACGCGGGCCCTTGCGGGTACGCGCGTTCGTGCTGGTGCGCTGACCGTGGACCGGCAGACCGCGGCGGTGACGAATGCCCTGGTAGCAGCCGATCTCGATCTTGCGGCGGATGTCACCCTGGACCTCACGGCGGAGGTCACCCTCGGTGCGGAGGTTGGCGTCCACGTACTCGCGGATCTTGACCAGGTCCTCTTCGGCCAGGTCACGAACGCGGGTGTTCGGGTTCACGCCGGTGGAGGCGAGGATCTCCTTGGACCGGGTGCGCCCGATACCGAAGACGTAGGTGAGGGCAACCTCCACGCGCTTTTCGCGCGGGATGTCAACACCTGAAACGCGTGCCATTCAATGGCTCCAGTTGTTATTTCGGGGGTCTTCCACAGAACCACTCCCGACCGCCGACCCCTCGCTGGGAGAGGTGGTACGCCCGGGTCTCCGGCCCCCGCCGGAGGTGTCGTCAGCCGTGGCTTGGACGGGCTCTGCGTATGTACGTGATTACGTGCGTCGCGCGAAGAACTGCGAGATGCAGGGGGGTCGTGCGTCAGCCCTGGCGCTGCTTGTGGCGCAGGTTGTCGCAGATGACCATGACCCGACCGTGACGGCGGATCACCTTGCACTTGTCGCAGATCTTCTTGACGCTCGGCTTGACCTTCATGGGATGTCAGGTTCTCCGGGTCAGTGCCATCACCGCGCCGAAACGGGGTGCGGGCAAGATCTACTTGTAGCGGTAGACGATCCGGCCACGCGTCAGGTCGTACGGAGAGAGCTCCACCACGACCCGGTCATCCGGGAGGATACGGATGTAGTGCATCCGCATCTTGCCGCTGATGTGCGCCAGGACCTTGTGACCGTTCTGGAGCTCCACCTTGAACATTGCGTTCGGGAGGGACTCGATCACGGTGCCCTCAATCTCGATGGCACCTTGCTTCTTGGCCACGCTTCGCCTTTCGAATCGGCTACCTTGATCGGCTCTCGCGATCCCGTGTCTTACCTGCGGACACACGGATGCACCAGAGCCGACGAGTCAGTCTACGTCAGCGGACTCCAAAAGACGAATCCGTCAAGTTTGCCCACTGCTGATGATCCTTAGACCTTCCGCGAGCGGACGGGTCACCCCAGCGGGTCCGGCGCGGCCGTGATTCCGTACTCCGCGAGCTTCGCCCGGCCGCAGTCCGGGGCGGTCAGGACCAGCGGTCCCTGCTCCGTCAGGGCGATGGAGTGCTCCCAGTGCGAGGACCAGGTGCCGTCCGTCGTCAGGACCGTCCAGTCGTCGCTGAGGGTCTCCGTCCGCGCCGTACCGAGCGAGACCATGGGCTCGATCGCCAGGCAGACACCGGGGACCAGCTTGATGCCCTTGCCGCGCTTGCGGGAGACGTAGTTCAGCAGGTGCGGGTCCATGTGCATCTCGGAGCCGATGCCGTGGCCGCCGAAGTCCTCGATGATCCCGTACTTGCCGGTGGCCGGGCGGGGCTGCCGGCGGATGTAGGACTCGATCGCCCGGGAGATGTCGACGAGGCGGTTGTTCACCTTCATCGCGGCGATCCCGGCCCACATCGACTCCTCGGTCACCCGGGAGAGCTCGACCAGCTCCGGAGCGTGACCGCTGCCCACGAAGGCGGTGTACGCGGCGTCGCCGTGCCAGCCGTCCACGATGGCCCCGGCGTCGATCGAGATGATGTCGCCGTCCTTGAGGACCGTCTTGTCGTCCGGGATGCCGTGGACGACGACCTCGTTGACCGAGGTGCAGATGGTCGCGGGGAACCCGCCGTAACCGAGGAAGTTCGACTTCGCCCCGTGGTCGGCGATCACCTTGCGGGCGACCTGGTCCAGGTCCTTCGTGGTGGCGCCGGGCACCGCGGCCTCACGGGTGGCCGCGTGAATGGCAGCGACCACCAGCCCCGCCTCGCGCATCTTCGCGATCTGCTCGGGGGTCTTGATCTGCACCATTGCTCGGCGCCTCTCTGCATCGTCGGTGACAAGTGACGGGTCCGCCGCGCGGCCGTACCCAACGATACGGGCGCAAACAGTCGGCCGCGGGGCCCGGGGGGGGCGCGGCCGGCGGTAGAGCGGGGGGGGGGGGGGGGGGGAGTGCTGGTGGGGGGGCGTGTTATAAGGCCGCCAGGGGGGCGGGGGGAACACGGGGAGC
>NZ_JBHYVE010000027.1:17414-37316 GCF_042750035.1 Streptomyces sp. NPDC059452 | reverse complement strand
GTTGGGAAACCCCCACTCCCGGGGCCCCCACGCGTCGCGTGTTGCCCTGGTGGGGGGCCCCCCCCGCGCCGTCACCACACTAACGGGCCCAACCCCGGGGCCGGGGCCCCCGGGGGGCGCCGCGGCCGGCTGTACAGCGGTGGTACGGGTGGGGCTCAGTCCTGGTCGTCGGACTTCTTCAGAGCCGCCATGGCGCGCTCGGTCACCTCGGTGACCTTGCCGAGCGCGGAGATGGTCACCACCAGGCCCTGGGCCCGGTAGTAGTCGATGATCGGCTCGGTCTGCGTGTGGTAGACCTCCAGCCGGGTACGGACCGTCTCCTCGCTGTCGTCGTCCCGCTGGTACAGCTCGCCGCCGCAGACGTCGCAGACGCCCTCGGTCTTCGGCGGGTTGTACGTCGCGTGGAAGACGTGCGCGCTGTCGTTGCGGCAGATGCGGCGACCCGCGATCCGCTTCACGACCTCTTCCTCGGGGACCTCCAGATCGAGGACCGCGTCCAGCTTCACGCCCTCGTCCTTGAGCATCACGTCAAGGGCTTCGGCCTGGCCCACGTTCCGCGGGAAGCCGTCCAGCAGGAAGCCGTTCACGGCGTCCGGCTGGGACATACGGTCCTTGGCCATCCCGATGGTGACCTCGTCCGGCACCAGCCGGCCTGCGTCCATGTAGGCGCGGGCCTGCTTGCCAAGGTCGGTGCCCTGGCTGATGTTGGCGCGGAAGAGGTCGCCCGTGGAGATGTGCGGAATCGACAGGTTCTCGGCAAGGTACGCGGCCTGCGTTCCCTTGCCGGCACCCGGAGGCCCGACGAGGACGATTCGCATCAGCGGAGGAACCCTTCGTAATTGCGCTGCTGGAGCTGACTCTCGATCTGCTTCACGGTTTCCAGACCCACACCCACGATGATGAGGATGCTCGTCCCGCCGAACGGGAAGTTCTGGTTCGCGCCGCCGAATGCTGCCAACGCCATCGTCGGCACCAGAGCGATCAGGCCCAGGTACAGCGAGCCCGGCCAAGTGATCCTGTTGAGCACGTAGCTCAGGTACTCGGCAGTAGGTCGGCCTGCCCGGATACCCGGGATGAAGCCACCATACTTCTTCATGTTGTCGGCGACTTCGTCGGGGTTGAACGAAATGGCCACGTAGAAGAAGGCGAAGAACACGATGAGTACGAAGTACACCGAGATGTAGTACGGGTGCTCACCCGTCACGAAGTGGTCCGTGATCCAGGTCGCCCAACCGGACGTGGAGCCGGAGAACTGGACGATCAGCGACGGGATGAAGAGCAGCGAGGAGGCGAAGATGACGGGAATCACACCCGCCTGGTTCACCTTGAGCGGGATGTACGTCGACGTACCGCCGTAGGAACGGCGCCCGATCATGCGCTTCGCGTACTGCACCGGGATCCGGCGTTGAGCCTGCTCGACGAAGACGACGAGGGCGACCATGACGAAGCCGATGAGGATGACCGTGCCGAACTCGATCCAGCCGTCGGCCAGCTTGCCGCTCTCCTTGATGGCCCACAGGGCGCCGGGGAACGTGGCGGCGATCGAGATGAACATGAGGATGGACATGCCGTTGCCGATGCCCTTGTCGGTGATGAGCTCACCGAGCCACATGACGGCGGCGGTACCGGCGGTCATGGTGATGACCATGACCAGGGTCGTGAAGATCGACTTGTCCGGCACGATCTGATCGCGCACGTTGCAGTTCTGGAAGAGCGCACCGCTGCGGGCGGTGGCGACGAGGCCGGTGCCCTGGAGGACGGCCAGCGCGACCGTCAGATAACGCGTGTACTGCGTGATCTTGGCCGTGCCGGACTGCCCCTCCTTCTTGAGGGCCTCAAGTCGGGGAATCACAACGGTCAGCAGCTGGAGAATGATGCTGGCCGTGATGTACGGCATGATGCCGAGCGCGAAGATGGTGATCTGCAGCAGGGCGCCACCGCTGAACATCTGCATCAGACCGAGCAGGCCACCCGAATCGGCCTGGTCGATGCACTGCTGGACCTTCGCGTAGTCGACACCGGGAGCCGGGACGTGCGCCCCGAGCCGGTAGATCACGATCATGGCCAGCGTGAAGAGCAGCTTCTTGCGCAGGTCGGGCGTCTTGAACGCTCGGGCGAACGCGGTGAACACGGTGCCTCCTGCGACCCCCGCGCTATGCGTCAGAGGCGACGGGTCTGGATGGGACTGGATGGGATCGGATACAAGGCAGCCCTACATCGTAAGGAGGCCACAAAAGATGAACGGCGCTACCCTACCCGGCCCGGGACTGAGCAGGAAACACGCGCTGTGCACCGGTGCACGGCCCGCACTCCGGCCCCGCCGCGAAAGACCGGCCAAGCCACACCATTTGGGACGCGAACGCCCCTCGACGCGCCCACCATCGGTGCGGTGGACACCCGTTCAACCTTTCCCGAGCCTTTACGGTTCCCGTACAGCGCCACAAAAAGAAACGGGCCCCGCTCCTCAACGCCTCGTAAAACGGCGGCAGAAGGGCCCGGGGGCGCCCGGAGCCAGGACATACAGAAGCCCGGCCGGTCACCTCCGAAGAGGCGACCGGCCGGGCTCAGGTCTGTACCGGGGCTCAGACGAGCTCGGTGACCGTACCGCCGGCGGCGGTGATCTTCTCCTTGGCGGAGCCGGAGACGGCGTCAACCGAAACCTGCAGCGCCACGGAGATCTCGCCCTGTCCGAGGACCTTGACGAGGTGGTTGTTGCGCACAGCGCCCTTGGCGACCAGGTCGGCCACCGTGACCTCTCCACCCTCGGGGTAGAGCGTCGCGAGCTTGTCCAGGTTCACGACCTGGTACTCCGTGCGGAACGGGTTCTTGAAGCCCTTGAGCTTCGGGAGACGCATGTGGAGGGGCATCTGGCCACCCTCGAAGCGCTCCGGAACCTGGTAACGGGCCTTCGTACCCTTGGTACCACGGCCTGCGGTCTTACCCTTGGACGCCTCACCACGACCCACACGGGTCTTGGCGGTCTTGGCGCCCGGGGCAGGCCGGAGGTTGTGGGCCTTCAGCGGGCTGTTCTCCGCCATGTCAGTCAACCTCCTCAACCGTCACGAGGTGGCGGACGGTGTGCACCATGCCGCGGAACTCGGGGCGGTCCTCCTTGACAACCGAGTCGTTCAGGCGCTTGAGCCCGAGCGAACGCAGGGTGTCGCGGTGGTTCTGCTTGCTGCCGATGTACGACTTCGTCTGCGTGATCTTGAGGCGAGCCATTACGCACCCGCTCCCGCACGCGCACGGAGCAGAGCCGCGGGGGCGACATCCTCAAGGGGCAGACCGCGGCGGGCCGCGATCTCCTCGGGACGCTGCAGGCCCTTGAGGGCCTCCACGGTCGCGTGCACGATGTTGATCGCGTTGGACGAGCCAAGCGACTTCGACAGGATGTCGTGAACGCCGGCGCACTCAAGCACGGCACGCACCGGGCCACCGGCGATAACACCGGTACCGGGGGAAGCCGGCTTGAGCAGGACGACGCCCGCGGCCTTCTCGCCCGTGATCGGGTGAGGGATGGTGCCCTGGATGCGCGGGACCTTGAAGAAGTTCTTCTTGGCCTCTTCGACACCCTTGGCGATGGCCGCGGGAACTTCCTTGGCCTTGCCGTATCCGACACCGACGGTGCCGTCACCATCGCCCACCACGACCAGCGCGGTGAAGCTGAAGCGACGACCACCCTTCACAACCTTGGCGACGCGGTTGATCGCGACGACGCGCTCGACGTACGCGGTCTTCTCGGCGGCGCTGGCGCCACCGTCACGGCCCTTCCGGTCCCGCCGCTCGCCGCCACCGGCACCGCTTCCGCGGCGCTGGGGTCCAGCCATTGGATTTACCTCTCTCTGTTACGTCCGCTGTGCGTAGGAACCGGGGCTTAGAACTTCAGCCCGGCTTCACGGGCGGCGTCAGCCAGAGCGGCAATCCGCCCGGCGTACTGGTTACCACCGCGGTCAAACACGACGGCCTCGACGCCTGCGGCCTTGGCACGCTCGGCGACCAGGGCGCCGACCTGCTGGGCCTGAGCGCTCTTGTCACCCTCGCCACCACGGATCGAGGTGTCCAGGGTCGACGCCGACGCGAGCGTGTGGCCCGCGATGTCGTCGATGATCTGGGCCACGATGTGGCGGTTGGAACGCGTCACGACCAAGCGGGGACGCTCCGGCGAACCGGAGATGTGCTTGCGGACGCGGATGTGGCGGCGCTTGCGGGCAGCGCGCTTGTACGCGTCGCCCTTGGCGATCTTCACACCGTATGCCATGGCTACTTACCAGCCTTTCCGACCTTGCGGCGGATGACCTCGCCCGCGTACTTGACGCCCTTGGCCTTGTACGGGTCGGGCTTCCGCAGCTTGCGGATGTTGGCGGCTACCTCGCCGACCTTCTGCTTGTCGATGCCCTCGACGCTGAGCTTGGTGGGCGACTCGACCTTGAAGGTGATGCCTTCCGGCGCCTCGATGAGGATCGGGTGGCTGTAGCCCAGGGCGAACTCCAGGTTGGAGCCCTTCGCCTGGACGCGGTAACCGACACCGCTGATCTCGAGCGCCTTGGAGTAACCCGCGGTCACGCCGGTGATCATGTTCGCCACCAGCGTGCGGGACAGGCCGTGGAGGGCCTTGTTCTGACGCTCGTCGTTCGGGCGGGTGACGTTGAGAACGCCGTCCTCACCCTTGGAGACCTCGATCGGCGCGGCGACGGTGTGCGAGAGGGAACCCTTGGGGCCCTTCACGGCGACCGTACGGCCATCGATGGTGACGTCCACACCGGCGGGAACCTGGATGGGGAGCTTGCCGATTCGCGACATGAGCTTTCCTTCCTTTCCCGACTACCAGACGTAGGCGAGGACTTCCCCACCTACGCCCTTCTTGCCTGCCTGCTGGCCGGTCAGGAGACCGTGGGACGTGGAGATGATCGCCACGCCCAGGCCGCCGAGAACCTTCGGCAGGTTGGTGGACTTTGCGTATACACGCAGACCCGGCTTCGAGATGCGCTTGATGCCGGCGATCGAGCGCTCGCGGTTCGGGCCGAACTTCAGCTCGAGGACGAGGTTCTTGCCGACCTCGGCGTCCTCGACCTTCCAGCCGGTGATGAAGCCCTCCTGCTGGAGGATCTCCGCGATGTGCGACTTGATCTTGCTGTGCGGCATCGAGACATCGTCGTGATATGCCGAGTTCGCGTTACGCAGACGCGTGAGCATGTCTGCGATGGGATCAGTCATGGTCATGAGTTGGCCTTCGGCCTCTCTCGCCGGGGTTTCCTGTATGCGCCATCCCTCTCCCCACTCAGTGGCGGGACGGGTGCGGTGCGGGGACCTACGGCGTAGTAAGTCGGTCGTGGGCGGCAGGCGCCCAACCCTTCAAGCCTACGGCATGAAAAGCGGGGCTCCTACCGACCCAGATGCTTACCGAGAGTCTCCAGAACTTCCCTTCGCCCTAGGGCGGAGGAGAGTTACCAGGAGCTCTTGGTCACGCCCGGCAGCTCGCCACGGTGAGCCATCTCACGAAGGCACACGCGGCACAGGCCGAACTTGCGGTAGACGGAGTGGGGCCGGCCGCAGCGCTGGCAGCGGGTGTACCCGCGGACGCCGAACTTCGGCTTACGGGCGGCCTTAGCGATCAGAGCCTTCTTCGCCACGGTCAGTTCTCCTTGAACGGGAAGCCGAGGTGACGAAGCAGGGCACGACCCTCGTCGTCGTTGGTCGCCGTGGTGACCACGGTGATGTCCATGCCCCGGACCCGGTCGATCTTGTCCTGGTCGATCTCGTGGAACATGACCTGCTCCGTGAGACCGAAGGTGTAGTTGCCACGGCCGTCGAACTGCTTCGGCGACAGGCCACGGAAGTCACGGATACGCGGCAGCGCGAGCGACAGCGTACGGTCCAGGAACTCCCACATCCGGTCACCACGGAGGGTGACGTGGCAGCCGATCGGCTGGCCCTCGCGCAGCTTGAACTGTGCGATGGACTTGCGGGCCTTGGTGACGGCCGGCTTCTGGCCGGTGATCGTGGTGAGGTCCTTGACGGCACCGTCGATCAGCTTGGAGTCGCGGGCGGCGTCGCCCACACCCATGTTGACCACGATCTTGACCAGACCGGGAACCTGCATGACGTTCTCGTACGAGAACTCCTCACGCAGCTTGCCGGCGATTTCCTCGCGGTAGCGCGTCTTGAGACGCGGCGCAGTGGTGGCAGTCATCAGATGTCCTCACCGGTCCGCTTGGCAACGCGGATCTTGTTGCCCTCGTCGTCAAAGCGGTAGCCGACGCGGGTGACAACCTTGTTGCCGTCCTTCTCCACAACCAGCTGAACGTTGCTGACGTGGATCGGGGCCTCGGTGGTGACAATGCCACCCGTCTGCGAACCGCGAGCCGTCTGACCGGCCTTGGTGTGCTTCTTGACCCGGTTGACACCCTCGACGAGGACGCGGTCCTGAGCGGGGTAGGCCACGATGACCTTGCCCTGCTTGCCCTTGTCCTTACCGGTGATGACCTGAACCAGGTCGCCCTTCTTGATCTTCATGCTTACAGCACCTCCGGCGCGAGCGAGATGATCTTCATGAACTTCTTCTCGCGCAGCTCCCGGCCCACCGGGCCGAAGATGCGGGTGCCGCGGGGGTCGCCGTCGTTCTTCAGAATGACGGCGGCGTTCTCGTCGAAGCGGATGTACGAGCCATCCGGACGACGACGCTCCTTGACGGTGCGAACGATGACGGCCTTGACGACGTCACCCTTCTTCACGTTGCCACCGGGGATCGCGTCCTTGACGGTGGCGACGATGACGTCACCGATACCCGCGTAGCGGCGACCCGAGCCACCGAGAACACGAATGGTGAGAATTTCCTTCGCACCCGTGTTGTCGGCGACGCGCAGTCGCGACTCCTGCTGGATCACGTCTATCTCCTGATCGTCTGCCGGTTCCCGGCGGGGAGCCACGTAAATGACTTACGCGGCTCCCTCACCGAGCCTGGCGGAACTGACCTGAGGGAAACCCCTCAGGAATTACTTGGCCTTCTCGAGGATCTCGACGATGCGCCAGCGCTTCGAGGCGGACAGCGGACGCGTCTCCATGATGAGGACGCGGTCGCCGACGCCGGCGGAGTTCTGCTCGTCGTGGGCCTTGAGCTTGTTCGTACGGCGGATGACCTTGCCGTACAGCGCGTGCTTGACACGGTCCTCGACAGCGACGACGACGGTCTTGTCCATCTTGTCGCTGACGACCAGACCCTCACGGGTCTTGCGGAATCCGCGCTCGGTCTTGCTGGTCTCAGTCACAGTCTTCTCGCTCATCAGGCGCTCTCCACCGTCTCGATGCCCAGCTCGCGCTCGCGCATCAGGGTGTAGATCCGGGCGATGTCCTTACGGACGGACTTGAGCCGGCCGTGGTTCTCGAGCTGGCCCGTCGCCGCCTGGAAGCGGAGGTTGAACAGCTCTTCCTTGGCTTCGCGGAGCTTGTTGAGGAGCTCCTCGTCGCCCAGCTCGCGCAGCTCGGACGCCTTGGTACCGGCCGACATCACGACTCACCTGCCTCGCGCCGAACGATCCGGCACTTCATCGGAAGCTTGTGAGCAGCGCGGGTGAGCGCCTCACGAGCAATCTTCTCGTTCGGGTAGGACAGCTCGAACATCACCCGACCCGGCTTGACGTTCGCGATCCACCACTCGGGAGAACCCTTACCGGAACCCATGCGGGTCTCGGCGGGCTTCTTCGTCAGGGGACGGTCCGGGTAGATGTTGATCCAGACCTTGCCGCCACGCTTGATGTGACGGGTCATCGCGATACGAGCGGACTCGATCTGACGGTTCGTCACGTACGCCGGGGTCAGCGCCTGGATGCCGTACTCGCCGAACGCAACCTGCGTGCCACCCTTGGACATACCGCTGCGCTTCGGGTGGTGCTGCTTGCGGTGCTTGACCCTACGGGGGATCAGCATTTCGGTCAGGCCTCCGTTCCGGTGCTCTCAGCAGCCGGAGCAGCGGCGGCGGGGGCGTCGGCCTTGGGGGCCTCGGCTGCCGGCGACTGCTGCGGCTTACGGCCGCGACCGCCACGCTCGCCACCACGGCCGCCACCACGGCCGGCCGGGCGGTCGGTGCCGCCACGAGCCGGACGGTTGCCGGCGCGGGCCGCGGCGTTCTCGGCGCGAACCTCGGCGATGTTCTTGACGTCGCCCTTGTAGATCCAGACCTTCACGCCGATGCGGCCGAAGGTCGTCTTGGCCTCGAAGAAGCCGTAGTCGACGTTCGCGCGGAGCGTGTGCAGGGGCACGCGGCCCTCGCGGTAGAACTCCGAGCGGGACATCTCGGCGCCGCCGAGGCGACCGCCGCACTGGATCTTGATGCCCTTGGCGCCGGCCTTCATCGAGCTCTGCATGCTCTTGCGCATGGCACGACGGAAGGAGACGCGGGAGGAGAGCTGCTCGGCGACGGCCTGGGCCACCAGCTGAGCGTCCACCTCGGGGTTCTTGACCTCGAGGATGTTCAGCTGGACCTGCTTGCCGGTCAGCTTCTCCAGCTCGCCACGGATGCGATCGGCCTCGGCGCCGCGGCGGCCGATGACGATGCCCGGACGGGCGGTGTGGATGTCAACGCGGACGCGGTCGCGGGTGCGCTCGATCTCCACCTTGGAGATGCCGGCCCGCTCCATGCCCTTCGTCATCATGCGACGAATGGCGACGTCTTCCTTGACGTAGTCCTTGTACAGCTTGTCGGCGTACCAGCGGGACTTGAAGTCCGTGGTGATGCCGAGCCGGAACCCGTGCGGGTTTACCTTCTGGCCCATTACCGGGTTCCTTCCTTGCTGCTGACGACCACGGTGATGTGGCTGGTCCGCTTACGGATCCGGTAGGCACGGCCCTGAGCACGCGGACGGAACCGCTTCAGGGTCGGGCCCTCGTCCACGTACGCCTCGCTGATGACCAGCGAAGAGGCGTCGGTGTGGTCGTAGTTGTGTGCAGCGTTGGCAATGGCGCTGTCCAGCACCTTGCCAACCGGCACGCTCGCGGCCTGCGGGGCGAAACGCAGGACCGCCTGAGCCTCCGTGGCATCCATGCCACGGATGAGGTCCACCACGCGGCGGGCCTTCATGGGCGTGACGCGGATGTACCGCGCCTGGGCCCTGGCTTCCATGGTTGTCCCTTCGGTGTAAGTCATAGTCGTTTCCACCCCGCGCTTAGCGGCGCTTCGACTTCCGGTCGTCCTTGACGTGGCCGCGGAAGGTGCGAGTCGGCGAGAACT
The DNA here is from genome assembly GCF_042750035.1 of Streptomyces sp. NPDC059452. Lineage (NCBI taxonomy): Bacteria > Bacillati > Actinomycetota > Actinomycetes > Kitasatosporales > Streptomycetaceae > Streptomyces > Streptomyces sp. NPDC059452. The sequence continues at coordinate 28,093 of NZ_JBHYVE010000027.1, read as the reverse complement.
CGCCGAGCTTGTGGCCGACCATCGACTCGGTGACGAACACCGGGACGTGGATCTTGCCGTTGTGCACCGCGATGGTGTGACCCAGCATGGCCGGGACGATCATCGAGCGACGGGACCAGGTCTTGATGACGTTCTTGGTGCCTGCCTCGTTCTGTACGTCCACCTTCTTGATGAGGTGGCCGTCGACGAAGGGCCCCTTCTTGAGACTGCGCGGCATCTAAACCCGCTCCTAGCGCTTCTTGTTCGTCTTGCGGCGGCGGACGATGTACTTGTTGCTCGCCTTCTTGGGAGAACGAGTACGACCCTCCTTCTGACCCCACGGCGAGACCGGGTGACGACCACCGGAGGTCTTGCCTTCACCACCACCGTGCGGGTGGTCAACCGGGTTCATCGCGACACCGCGGACGGTCGGGCGGACGCCCTTCCAGCGCATACGGCCGGCCTTGCCCCAGTTGATGTTCGACTGCTCGGCGTTGCCGACCTCACCGATCGTCGCGCGGCAGCGCGCGTCGACCAGGCGGATCTCACCCGACGGCATACGAAGGTGGGCCATGGTGCCCTCCTTCGCCAGCAGCTGCACGGAGGCACCCGCGGAACGGGCGAACTTCGCGCCGCCGCCGGGCCGCAGCTCGATGGCGTGGATGGTCGTACCGACCGGGATGTTGCGCAGCGCCAGGTTGTTGCCGGGCTTGATGTCGGCGGTCGGACCGTTCTCGACACGGTCACCCTGCGACAGGCCACGGGGAGCGACGATGTAACGCTTCTCGCCGTCCGCGTAGTGCAGCAGCGCGATGCGCGCGGTGCGGTTCGGGTCGTACTCGATGTGCGCGACCTTGGCCGGCACGCCGTCCTTGTCGTGACGACGGAAGTCGATCACTCGGTAGGCGCGCTTGTGGCCACCGCCCTGGTGGCGAACGGTCACACGACCGGCGTTGTTACGGCCGCCCTTGCTGTGCAGGGGGCGGACCAGCGACTTCTCCGGCGTGGACCGCGTGATCTCGACAAAGTCGGCGACGCTGGAGCCACGACGGCCCGGGGTCGTCGGCTTGTACTTGCGGATACCCATTTCTCAGTCCTCGTCCGATTCCGGACGACTCGACCCCTTATTAGGAGGTCGGGCCGCCGAAGATGTCGATACGGTCGCCCTCGGCGAGGGTCACGATGGCGCGCTTCGTGTCGGCGCGCTTGCCGAAACCGGTCTTGGTGCGCTTGCGCTTACCCTGCCGGTTGATCGTGTTGACCCCGGTGACCTTGACCGAGAAGACCGCTTCCACGGCCTGCTTGATCTGGGTCTTGTTGGAGCCGGGCGCGACGATGAACGTGTACTTGTTCTCGTCGAGCAGCGCGTAGCTCTTCTCGGAGACCACGGGCTTGACGAGAACGTCACGCGGGTCCGAGTACGTCTTGCTGGTAACGGTCGCCTCGCTCATCAGGCGTCGCTCCCTTCGGTCTCAGCGGTCTGGGGGCCAGACACGAAGGACTCGAAAGCGGCCTGGGTGAAGACCACGTCGTCAGAGACGATCACGTCGTACGTGTTGAGCTGGCCCGGCTCCAGGATGTGCACCTGGGGCAGGTTGCGCGCGGACAGCCACGCGGCCTCGTCGGCGCGGTCGACGACCAGGAGCAGGTTCTGGCGCTCCGAGATCTTGCCGAGCAGCGTCTTGGCGGCCTTCGTGGAGGCGGCACCCTCGACCACGCCGGTGACGACGTGGATACGGGAGTGACGGGCCCGGTCCGAGAGGGCACCGCGCAGGGCGGCGGCCTTCATCTTCTTCGGGGTCCGCTGCGAGTAGTCACGCGGCTGCGGGCCGTGGACGACGCCACCACCGGCGAACTGCGGGGCGCGGGTCGAACCCTGACGGGCGCGGCCGGTGCCCTTCTGGCGGTAAGGCTTCTTGCCACCACCGCGGACTTCGCCGCGGCGCTTGGTCTTGTGCGTGCCCTGACGGGCAGCGGCCAGCTGAGCGACAACGACCTGGTGGATCAGCGGAACGCTGGTCTTGGCGTCGAAGATCTCCGCGGGGAGGTCGACGGTACCGGCCTTGTCGCCTGCCGGCGAAAGGATGTCAATGGTGCTCATTACCTCAAGCCCCCTTGGCCGCGGTACGGACCAGGACGAGGCCGCCGTTCGGACCGGGGACCGCGCCCTTGATGAGGAGCAGACCCTTCTCCGCGTCAACCGCGTGGATGGTCAGGTTCTGGGTGGTGACGCGCTCGTTACCCATGCGGCCCGCCATGCGCATGCCCTTGAAGACACGCCCAGGGGTGGCGCAGCCACCGATGGAACCGGGGGAACGGTGCTTGCGCTGGGTGCCGTGCCCGGCGCCGAGGCCCTTGAAGTTGTGACGCTTCATGACACCGGCGAAGCCCTTGCCCTTGCTCTTGCCCGTGACGTCGACCTTGACGCCGGACTCGAACACCTCGGCAGTGACCTCCTGGCCCAGCGTGTACTCGCTGGCGTCAGGGGTGCGGAGCTCCACCAGGTGGCGGCGCGGGGTGACGTCGGCCTTGGCGAAGTGACCCTTGAGGGGCTTGTTCACCTTGCGCGGGTCGATCTCGCCGAAGGCGATCTGCACCGCTTCGTAGCCGTCGCTGTCGTTCGTACGGACCTGCGTCACGACGCACGGACCGGCCTTGACGACGGTCACCGGGACAACCCGGTTGTTCTCGTCCCAGACCTGGGTCATGCCGAGCTTCTCGCCCAGGACGCCCTTGATGTTCTTGCTCATCTCGGCCCGTCCCCTCAGAGCTTGATCTCGATGTCGACGCCCGCCGGCAGGTCGAGACGCATCAGCGAGTCAACCGTCTTCGGCGTGGGGTCGAGGATGTCGATGAGGCGCTTGTGGGTGCGCATCTCGAAGTGCTCGCGAGAGTCCTTGTACTTGTGCGGCGACTTGATGACGCAGTACACGTTCTTCTCAGTGGGCAGCGGCACCGGGCCCGCGACCGACGCACCAGTGCGGGTCACCGTCTCGACGATCTTCTTCGCCGAGGAGTCGATGACCTCGTGGTCGTAGGCCTTGAGCCGGATGCGGATCTTCTGTCCCGCCATGGCTACTAGTAGTCCTGTCTCTCGTAACGCTCTGGAACCCGGGGGTTCTCTGGACTCCTCCTCCGACCCACGCGGTCGGGCGTGTCGCATCCCCTCTACGAAAATCTCCCGAAGGAAATCCCAACCAAGGGGGTGCGGGCCCTGAGACCGCGGAACCGGGGGCGGAACACCCACCGGGTGCCTGGCCGGCGCCCTGCATTGCTTCCCGGAAGATTCCCGTACGTCCGGCCCATACAGGGCCGACGAGTACTGTGGGACTCGCTTCCGGTCCTCCCGGCGGGAGGCGCGCAGCATTGACACTCAACCGAGCAACCTGGTCAGTGTGCCATACGGGGCGCGGGCCTGGCCAATCGAGCCGGGAATCCTACCCCGAGCGAGCGAGTACTCAAACGGGGACGCGCATATGGGGGTGCGGGGGCGCCGGACGGGGGTGCGGGGGCGGGCCGGAGGCCCCGGCAGCCGGGGCTGGGGCCGCGCCCCGTACGGCCGCCCCGGGGGCCTCCGGCCGTCCCTCCGGCCCTCCCGGGGGCCCTCCGGCTCCGCAGTCGGGCCCGGGGGCCGCGTCCCCTCCGGTTGGTTCCGGCCGTTGTCCCCGACGGGCCCGCGCCACTTCGGCCAGTGCCGGAAGGCCTCCCCGCCCCAGGCCCCAGGCCCCAGCCTGGCGCGGAAGACTCTCGGGGGAGGTTCGGTGCGACTGCTCCCTCGGTGACGAAGACGCCTCCGCCCGCTGGCACGAGCTGCACGAAGCGACGCTGGGCGACGCCTTCGAGATCTCCGTACCGCGCCGTCCATGACCGTGGCGGAGTGCCTGGAGTACGCCCTGAGGGAGGCCCGGCGCCTCGGTGTGGCCCGGGCGGCCGGGCAGCCACAGGAGAACGGGCCGACCCGTTCGGCCAGAACACGACGTTCATCAACCGTCCCGTGGACACCGTCGTCCAGGACTTCCAGAACGAGTACGCCGGAGCCCGGTGCCACGAGGAGCTGCACCGCCTCCTCCGGCTGACCCTCTCCAGCACCGATCCCGCCGACGCCGACCGGCAGGAGGCCGCGCGGGCGGTGCACGACCTCGCCCGGCTCGCCGGGACGCCCGAGCCGGACAGGTCCGCGTTCCGGCTGCGGGCGGAACGGCTGCGGGAGGTGCTGGCGGGAGCGGCGGACATCGCTCAGCCCGCCCTCGCGATCATCGCGTCGGTCGTCGCGGCCGTGAGCGGGTGAGGTCAGCGCCCGGCGGCGTACGGGACGAAGCCTGCCCACGCGGCGGGGGTGAGGGCGAGACGGGGGCCGTGGGGGTTCTTGGAGTCGCGTACGTGGACGGCGTCGAGGGCCGGGGCGACCTCGACGCACTCGCTGCCACTGGCGCTGTCGCTATGACTGCTCTTGAGCCAGCACAGCTCGGAAGCGTCTCCGACAGGGGCTTCGCTGAACATGTCTCTCCCAGCGCAGAAGGGGTTCAGTGCCCGGCGGCGTACGACACGAAGCCCGCCCAGGCAGCGGGGGCGAGGGCGAGACGGGGACCCCGGGCGTTCTTCGAATCGCGCACGTGCACGGCACCCGGGGCAGTCGCGACCTCGACGCATTCATTGCTGTTGCTGCTGTCGCTGTAGCTGCTCTTCACCCACTCCAGCGCTGAAGCGTCTCCGGCAGAGGTCTCGCTGATCATGTCTCTCCCAGCACTTGCTCGATGAAGGCCAGCGACTCCCTCGGATTGAGAGCCTGCGCCCGGATGATGCCACACCGCAGCTCGATGATCCGGAGGTGCTTCGGGTCGGAGACCGGTCGGCTGCCGAAGTCCCCTTCGGAGCGTCCCACCGCCGAGCCGTTCTTGAACTTCAGCACCTGCATCTCACCGCCCATTCCGGCGTGCTCGTCGCGACCGGTCGGCATCACCTGAATCTCGACATTCCGCAGCTGCCCTAGTTCCAGGAGGCGTTCGAGCTGTCGCCGCATCACCATTTTGCCCCCAAGATGGCGCCGCAAGGTCACCTCTTCCTGGACAAAGCTAAGCTCCGGGGCGGGTGAACGGCTGAAGATGGACTGCCTGGCTACGCGAGCGGCCACCAGCCGCTCCACCTCGTTCTGCGAGAACGCGGGCCTCCGCATCCCGAACAACACCCGCGCATAGTCCTCGGTCTGCAGGAGCCCGTGAATGTTGTGGCTTCCGTACGCCGAGAGCTCCACCGCCGCGGCCTCCAGCTTCGCGAGCTCCCGGATCTTCTTCGGGTACCGGACCTCCGCGACATCCGCCTTCATCGCCGCGATCTTGCCGCCCGCCCCCAGCACCCTGTCCGCCGCGTCCATGAACTCCGGGCGGGGGATGCGCTTGCCGCCCTCCACCTTGTAGATGAGGTCCTCCCCGTACCCCATCGCCGCCCCGAGCTCCCCCGCCCGCATGCCCGCCGCCTCGCGCCATGCCTTGATCTGACGGCCGACGGTGGCGACCACCGCCACGCCCGATTCATCGTCCGGGTCGACCTCCCAGCCGGGCTCGTCCGCCCCGCCGTCTCCGTGCTCCGTACCGTCACCAACCACGCTCATGCGAGCCCCACTTCCCAGGTGCGTGCCGTTCTTCGGTCAACGGCGTCCGTTCCCCGCATGTCACTGCGGACGGCCCGGACAGCGCCGGACAAGCCCCGGACAGGCACCGTACGCAAGGGCTCAGTCACTGGGCACGGTACGCAGAGACGGCCACGCTGAGTGACATGAACCGAGAAATCGTCCGCACCCAACACCCTTTCATCGAACGGGAGTTCACCGTGCTGCTCTCGCCCACCCACCGAGGCGCCCGGCTCGCCCGGCTGCTCACCGTGGCCCATCTCGGCGCCTGGGGGCTCCCGTCGGAGTCGGCCGCGCACATCGTCGCCGAGCTGGCGGCGAACGCCTCGGTCCACGGCCGCGTACAGGGGCGGGACTTCCGACTCAGCCTCACCGTCAGCGGACAGACGCTGCGGATCGAGGTCACGGACACCCGGGGCGACACCGTCCCGCCCGGCCCGGGTGCCGTCAAGCCGCCCGAGGACGACGCCGAGAGCGGGCGCGGCCTGCTCATCGTCGAGGCCCTGGCCGACCACTGGGGCATCGCTCCCGGACCCGTCCCGCGCAAGACGGTCTGGGCGGAAATCGACCTCGTACGGTGACGATCTCCACCGGGTCGTGAGGAACCGCGATCCGGTACGACTTACCGGATCGTGCTCGGCCGCGACGCGGTGACCCGGGACATCAACTACTTAAGAACCAAGAGAAAGAACCAACCCCACCCGACCCGGCCCGGCACCCACCTGACAACCCCCGGGGGCCCGTCACCCACACGGGTGAGATTCACCAACTGGGCTGGATTTCGTACCGGTTGGCAGGCATATGCTCACGCCACCAGACATCAGACATACGTCGGCCCCCGGCCGGGACTCCAATCCCGATCGAGGGCCTGACCACCAAGGAAGACGGAACCTTCCCGATGGATACACCGCAGAATACTGCCCTCATGCGCGCCCTGGCAGAGCTTCCCGGGCCTCTCCCCACCTCCGGCGTGATCCACATCGTGATCCCGTACACCCGCCGCTTCGTCGTCGTCGGCAACGAGCTCTCCCAGGACCCCGCCCTGAGCACCGTCGCCGTCGGCTTCGCCGTACGCATCCAGTCCCTGCCCCAGGGCACCGAGATCGGCATCAAGGCCCTGGCCGCCCGCTACCGCGAAGGCGAACAGGTCATCGCCGCCGCCCTGCGCGAACTGGAAGCCCACGGCTACCTGCAACGCGCCCGCAGGCGCCAGCCGAACGGCCAGATCACCACCGTCACGGTGTTCTGCAACCAGCCCTCGGCCCTGTTACAGCCGCAAATGCCCACAGCGGCACCCCAGCAACCGCCCATGCCCCCGCCGCCTCCGCCTCCGCCTCCGGTGCAACCGCCCCAGACACCGGCACAGGCGCAGGCACCGGCACCGCCGCCGCCGACACCAGCCGCAGCCCCGGCTCCGGAGGCGCCTGCGGCCCCGGCTCCGGCTCCGGCTCCGGCCCAGGAGGCACCTGCGGCCCCGGCCCCAACCCCCGCCCCGGCGACACCCGCAGCGCCCGGGGTGCCCGACTCCCCTCCCGTACCAGCGCCCTCCGACCAGCCCCGGCCCCCCGCCGCACCGGAGCCCCGCCCACAGATCACGGCCACCCCACCCCCCGTACGGCTCGTACCGCCGCCCACCGCTCCCAAGCCACCGCTCCGGCCCCTCCCCCAGCCCCGCGAACTCACCCCGGAGCTCCACCGCGCCGCCGCCGCGCTCCTGGCCGATCTCCGCCGCCACGCACCGGAGTTCACGCTCTCCGAGGACGACGTCCGCCAACTCGCCCCCGCCGTCGCGGCCTGGCTGGAACGCGACGCCCACCCGGACACCGTCCGCCGCACGCTCACCACCGACCCACCCCGGCCCCTCAGGCACCCCGCCAAGCTCCTCAGGCACCGGCTCATCGCTCTCCTGCCCCCACCGCTTCCCGGCGCCGACGACCTCACGGCACCGCCCACCCGCCCCCGTACCGCCGTCACCCCCTTCCAGACCTGCGACGGCTGCGAACGCGCCTTCCGCTCCCCCACCCCCGGCCACTGCCGCGACTGCCGCACCCATTACGCGCAGGCCGCCGCCTGACGAGCCGCGTGAGGGGTTGGTGACGCAGGCGTCCAGGCCGACCGGAGCTTCTGAGCCGGTGGCTCGGGGTGGCCTGTGGTGGGGTGGGCCGTGGCGGGGTGGTACGGGTGCTGTGCCGCGCATCTGACGGTCCGGTAGCGTTACCTAGAGTTCGCCCGGCCATAACGCCGCGTTATGGGGAAGCGTTAGTACCCGGTCGGTGGGTTCTTCGGCACTCTGGGGCCGTCAACCCCCACAAACACGCCCCTCAGCGTGATCCCCGAAATGAGGAACCATGCGAATAGCAAGGCTAGTTCCTGCTGCCCTCGCGGCGGCGGCCACCATCCTCGCTCTTCTCACCCCCACCGCCACCGCCGCCCCGGCACCCCCGCTGACGGACGCCCCGCCCCCCACGACGCAGATCATCGGCGGCGGCCAGGCGACCAACGCCCCGTGGGCCGCGCGGCTCTTCTCCAACGGCCGGGAGACCTGTTCGGCGACGATCATCGCGCCGACCTGGATCCTCACCGCCAGACACTGCGTCACCGGCGGCGGCCTGTCGTTCCGCATCGGCAGCCTCGACCAGCACAGCGGCGGCGTGGTGGCCAACGGCGTCCAGACGTACAACCACAGCGCGGACATCTCCCTCGTCCGCCTGGACCGCTCCGTGCAGACCACCTACTCCCGCCTCGGCAACCCCGGTTCGGTGAGCGTCGGGCAGAACGTCCAGGTCTGGGGCTGGGGCGCCACCGCACGGTGCAGCCCGGAGTCCACCTGCCAGTCCCGCTATCTGAAGGTCGCCAACGTGACGGTGACCGGCGGCTGCGGTGACGCGTACGGCGGCTCGGCCATCTGCGCCCGGCGCGGCAACGGCATCACCGCGGGCGGCGACTCCGGCGGCCCGATGACGCTGAACGGCATCCAGGTCGGCGTGGCCTCCACCAGCGACCGGCAGACCACGACGGCGTACACGAACGTCACCGCGTACCGCTCCTGGATCCAGTCCATCGCGGGCGTCTGAGGTCCGGTCCATCGCGGGCGTCTGACCGGCAGCCATACCCGGGGACGGCGGCACCTGACCGACCGCCGTCCCCGTAGAACGTAGGGCCCCCTTACCTCTCCGCCCTGAGGTACCGGGGCCCTACATCCATGAGGGCCCATGTCCGTGGGGCCTGCGTCCGTGGGGGCCTGCGTCCGTGGGGGCCTGCGTCATCCGTTCCGCTGCCGGATCCGGGTGCCGACGAAGGCTCCGCCCCCGATACCGAAGAAGGCCAGCGCCGCCTGGCTCTGCCAGCCGCCTCCGAGGAGCACGGCCAGCCCTCCGCCGACCGCCAGCAGCCCCACGAGCAGCACGATGTCGGACAGTCTGATCATGCGCTTGCGGCCGTGGCTGTCCATGGGCACCTCGGGGGTGAGGAGGGTGGGGGCGTGGCGGGGAGAGATGAACGAACGAACCGGAGCAGAGGGCGGGGCAGCCCAGAGCGTCCCAGGGCGCCGGGCGTTCACAGCCAGCCGTGGTGCTCCGCGATGCGCAGGGCGTCGACCAGCGTACGGGCGTGGAGCTTGCCGATCGCCGACGAGAGGCGGTTGCGTACGGTGCCCACGCTGAGGAACAGGTCGGCGGCGATCTCCCGGGAGTGCGCGCCCCCGGCGGCGAACCGCAGGGCCTCCGCCTCCTTCTCGGTGAGCGGGCTCGGGCCGGTCCGCTCGGCCCCGTGCATCCGGGGGTCGATGGCCCGGCCGCCCGCCGCGATCCGCCGGATGGCGTCGGCGACCTGCGCCGGACCGGTGCTCTTGAGCAGGTACCCGGCGGCCCCGGCGGCCAGCGCGCGGCGCAGATGGCCCGGGCGGTCCAGCGCGGTGAGCATCAGCGTGCGGCAGGCGGGCACGCGCTCCGTGAGCCCCGCGGCGACCGTGATCCCGTCCAGGCCCGGCAGGTCGATGTCGAGCAGCGCCACATCCGGGCGCAGCCGCTCCGCCTCGGCGAGCGCGGCCGGGCCGTCCGCCGCCTGTCCGGCGACCTGGATGCCGAATTCGGCCGACAGGAGAGCCGTCAGACCGGACCGCACCACGTCATGGTCGTCGACCACCAGCACCCTGATCACACGCTCGATTATCGCCGACGGCCCGGGCCCTCACGGCGACGAGGACTCCCTGCCGTACGCACCACACCGCGACCAGGACTCCGACCAGCGCGGGCAGGAAGTAGAGGAGCGTCTGCGGGCCCCGGGCCACCGCGCACAGGACGGCGAGGGCGTACACCGACCCGGCGACCGCCCATACGGCCCTGATCTCGGTTCTCTCGCGTCTCGTCCGCCCTGTCATGGCTCTGTGTTCCCCCGCTGCGTCGCGCGCCGCACCCGCCTTGTGGGCGGGCGGCGCAGATCGGTCGGCGTCGATCCGACCACGGGAGGACGGGCGGGGGGAGTGAGATGTTCACGTGTTGCCGCGGTCAGGGGACACCACCGTGCCGGGCCCCTGCCCCTGTGCCCGCTTCCGGTCCCTTCGGCCCGTGAACGCGGCTCGCCGGCGGGCCAGCGGCCATACGACCGGGGAGGCGGCACCGTGCACCAGAGCGACCACCACGGCCAGCCAGAACCACGTGGTGAGGATCACGCCGTCCACCACGCCCTCGGTGCCGGGCGAGCGGGGCATCAGAAGCACCGCACTGACGGCGGAGACCAGGACAAAGGCGATTCTCGACACCGCGGGGCTGGGGCCGATCCCTGCGCAATCGGCTTCGGCGGATGCGTACTGCTCCCGGAAGACGATGGGGAAGATGACCGGCCGCAGAATGAATATCGCGGTGAATACCGGATACCACAGCGGGATATCCCTTGCTGTCGGGTCCGCCCCCAGGCTGATCAGCACGATCAGCACGGCGATCGTCGAACCCGGGATCATCAGAGAGCGGGGCGTCACTTTTCTCAGCATCATCAGTCCTTCGGAAGGTGGGGCGCGGGCGCCGGAGCGCCCCCCCCCCCCCCCAGGAGGGGTTTTCTAAATACGGGGCGGGGTGCG
>NZ_JBHYVE010000027.1:0-17404 GCF_042750035.1 Streptomyces sp. NPDC059452 | reverse complement strand
TGTTCTCCTTGCGGGGGGGCGTAAATCTATATAACATCCCCCGTGGCGGGGGGGGGGGGGGGGGGGCCCCCCCCCCCCCCCCCCCCCCACCACTGCTGGGTATTGCTAGATCCGGCGCGGGATCCGGAACATACCTCGGTCAGGGGCTAGCTGAAGCACTTGCGCCTCTTCGCGTAGTAGGCCGCTCCGAACGCGGCACCGGCTCCGACAGCCGCGTCGGACCGCCAGCTCGCGTTGCTCCGGTAGGTGGTCAAGCTGCCGATTCCGGCGAAGCTGGCCGCGCAGACGCCACCCCTCGCCACCTGACCAACCGCGCGACGGTTGACGTAGCGGTTCACCGACCTCACCCGAGGGGCCGCGTGCTTGGCCTTCCTGAACGACTGGACGGTCCGGTAGGTGCGAACGGCACGAATGCCCCACGCCACCGTTCCGACGACGGGGATGAAGCTGACGGCCGCGAGCGCGATGTCCCACTTGTACTTCTTGACGAAGCGCTTGGCCGCGCCCCACTTCTTCCTCCAGCTCCACCTGCCGTCCAGGTCGAAACGGTTGAGCGGGTCCGCGTGCGCGTACTCGTAGGCGTTCAGGTTGCCCCCGTACACCGGGTCCACCGACAGGAAACGGCCGGTGGCCGGGTTGTAGAGGCGCACGCCCATGAGCGTGAGGCCCGTCAGGGTCTCGGTGGAGCGCTGCTTGGCGCCCAGCCAGGTGTAGCGGGTGGCTTCCTGGCCCTCGCGGGGGTTGCCGTACTCGTCGCTGTCCAGGGCGACCGGAGCCCTCTCCGGGTCCAGCGGGAGCTGGAGGGCCACGTCACCGTGGACGGTGGAGAGCTGGAGCACCGTGTCGCCGGTCTTGGACGTGGTGGCCGCGAGGTCGCCCGAGGCGGCCTCTACGTTGCGGCTCAGCACCCCGGTGCCGGTGTCCTCCACGACCCAGCGCGGGTTGTCGCCGTCGCCGTCGTAGTGGTTGAGCTTGGAGCCGGTACGGGTCCAGGTGGTGCCCGAGCCCGTCTCCACCGTCCAGGAGCGGAAGCGCAGTCCGGCGTCGAGCTCCCAGGTCTGGCGCTGGTCGCCCGCCGTCTGCCGGTGGACCAGATCGTTGGCGTAGTAGCCGATGGTGCTGCCCGGCAGCGCGGTGGTGCGGCCGAAGGCATCGTAGGTGTAGCCGGACCCGATGAGCCGGTCGGCGCTGTCGTAGGTGTAGGTGGTGGAGGTGGCTCCCGTGGAGGTGCAGTCGGCGCCGGGGGCGGCGGCCGACGTGGACAGGGACGTGCGGTTGGTGCGCTTGTCGAAGGTGTAGGCGCGGCGGGTGCAGACCTCGCCGGCCGTGTCGTCCACGCCGGTGAGCCGGCCCGCCCGGTCGTAGCGGTAGGTCTGGCTGGACCAGCCCTGGTGGCCGGTCACCTGTCCGTGGACGGACTCGCTGACCCGGTCGCTGAAGACGGTGGTGCCGTCGCTGTCACGTGTGTAGACACGCGATGCGGTGGAGCCGGTGGTGTCTTCGGTGACGTTCAGCGTGTAGCCGCCGGGCAGCTTCTCGGTGGCGACCGACCCGTCGGAGTCGTACGTCGCCGAGAAGGCCCCGGCGACCGAGTCCGTGGTCCGCGTGGCCAGACCGCGCGGCTCGGCCGCGTGGTCGTAGGTGTAGGTCACGGTGGACGGGACCGAGTCGGTGACCTTGATCTTCCGGTCGAGCAGGTCGTACTCGGTCTTCGTGACCCCGCCGTCGGCGTCGGTGTAGGAGATCAGACGGCCGAGCTGGTCGTACGCCTTGGTGATCGTCCCACCGGTGGGCGAGACGACCTTGGTGACCTGCCCGGTGGCCGCGTCGTACTCGGTGGTGGTCTCCGGGACCCCCTGGCCGAGCCCGCCCGCGGTCTTCGAGAAGACCGGGCGGCCCACGCCGTCGTACGTCGTCGTGGTCGTCCGGTACACCCCGCCGACCTCGTCGGTGACGGTGGCCGGGTTGCCCCAGCGGTCGTACTCCGTGGTGGTGTTCACCAGCTTGTTCGGCTGCGAGCCGCCGCCGGTGATGTCACCCGCCGGTCCCGTCCAGCACACCCGGTCCGCCCACTCCGGGCGCCCCTTGCACCAGCCGGTACCGGTCGCCGACCAGTACTCCGTGATCCGGGTGGCGGCGTCGCCGCCCGTCCCGCCGGGCAGCACCTGGGAGGTGATCCGGCCCTGGCCGTCGTAACCGGTCGTCGTGGTCAGGCCGAGACCGCCGGCGTCCTTGGTGGTGAGGGTGGGCAGGCCCTTGGCCCAGTCGTACTGGACGGACTCGACCCGCTTCTCCCCCATGGCGGAGTAGTAGTCGCGGACCCGGGCGCCGGTGACGGTCAGGGTGACCTGGTCCCTGACCATGGCCGTGCCGTCGGTCGGGCGGCCCTCGTCGTACTCCTTCACCGTCCACGACCGGGCCGGGACCGAGGTGCCGGAGGTGACCAGGACGGTGCTGCCCTCCTTGAGGTCCTCGGTCAGGTCCACCCGGCGGATCGGGCCGAACTCCTCCACCTCCCGGACCCCGCGCTCGTCGTAGGTGGACGTGGTGGACAGGAGCTGGGCCCGTTCGGCGGCCGAGCGGGCGACGATGCCGAGGTCGGTGAGCACGTCCTGCTCGTCCGCCGTGGCGCCGAGAGCCAGCGCCCGGTTGCCCGCGGTCAGCTCACGGACGGTGTTGCCGAAGCGGTCGTACTCGGTGGTGGAGATGTGACCGCCGGGCGTGGCCGAGTTGACCGTACGGCCCGAGGCGTTGAGGTAGGTCACCGTGGCGCGCCGGTAGGCGCCGGATGCCAGGTCATCGGCGTCGTGCGAGGCCGGGACGGCGTCGGCGGGGAAGACGGCGGTGGCGTCCGTGGGGTGGTCGAGCTGGCCCCAGACCGCCACGGAACCCGCACCCATGGCGTACGGCGCCTTGGCGCCGGTGAGCGGGACACCGTAGACGACGCTGGTGACCGCGTTGCCCTCGACCGTGTTGGCGGTGCCCTGCTTGAGTGCCTGCCGGGAAGCGCTCAGCAGCATCCCGTCGCCGGGGGCCGTACCGGCTCCGGCGTTGCCGTAGGTGAAGGTGTACGGGAGCTGGCTCTGCTGCTGCATCCAGGTGACCCGGCCCCCGTAGTACGCGTACTGCGTCTGGGAGGCCTGGCTCAGCCGGGGGTCCCACTGCTGGCGCAGGCTCCCGTTGGAGTCGTAGCGGTAGGTCGCCACCGTGGTGGCCGTGGCGGCGGAGGCTCCGGGGCTGGTGGCCCAGACGCGGATCTCGCGGACCTGGCCGGTGAAGTCGCCGAACTGGGCGTTGGTCTCCGTGCCGGTGGCAGTGGTGGTGGTCGCGTAGACGAACTCCAGGACCTTGCAGCCCTTGGTCGCGGGCGTCGTCTCGCACGCGGCCGTGGTGGCGGCCGTGGTCGGGGCGATGATCCGCTTCGGGCGGGCCAGCTTCTTGCCGGCGACCGTGACGGTCTCGGAGACCACCTTGGTCGTGGAGTTCGTCAGGCCGTCGTCCAGGACGCTGGAGAGCTGCCAGGTGGTCGCCGCGGCGTCCGCCTTGGCGAAGGTGGTGACCGTCCCCTCGGTGTCGGAGAGCGTGAACGTGCCGCTCACACTGCCCTTGAGGGTCAGGTCCTCGGAGCCGGGCTCCGGGATCCACCCGTTCTTCGCCGCGTTCGCGGTGAAGTGGATCGCGTCGCCCTCCTCCAGCACCACGTCGACCGCGGTGTCGGAGACGCGCCGGACGTGGCTGTAGTCGGACTCCGTGGCCTCGGCGGCGGTGCCGGAGACCCACTCCTTGCCGAAGATCGCGGCCTGGCCCTCCTGGTCGGCGCCCCGGTTCGGGGTGCGCGAGGCGGCCGTGCGCGACACCGACAGGTCGAAGAGCGACACGTCGGTCTCGGAGAGCGTGTAGTTGCCGGTCAGCAGGTTGACCGAGCCCGGACCCACCTCGCTGGTGGCCGCGCCGTCCGCGTTGCGGTCGACGACCGCGGTCAGCGGCATCGTGCTGCTGGTCGCGGAGTTCGGGCCGGTGAAGTCGGCCTTGAGCTGGACGGTGCCGTCCGGGTCGACGGTGCTGGTGGCGTTCCACACCAGCGGTGCGTTCCTGCCGTTCGTCAGCGGGACGGGCCAGGCCGTCAGCGCGCTGCCGCCGGAGGTGACGTGCCCGGCGGGGATCCGCACCCAGGGGTCGGCCTCGGAGCGGCGCCAGGAGAAGGAGACGGCGTTGTACTTGCCGGCCTCCGCCTCGGCGACCAGCGGCAGCCGGCGCGCGGTCCGCTCACCCTCCGAGGGCTGGACGAAGCCGCCCGAACCGGCGTGGAAGAGGTACTCCAGCGCCTCGGACTTGTTGTCCGCCCGGTCGACGGAGCGCACCTGGAGGGTGTGGCTGCCGTTCTTCGGCGGGGTGAGGGTGATCGTCCTGTTCGCGGAGGTACCGCCGGCGGCGACCTTGGTCCAGGTCACGCCGTCGAGGGACCACTCGAACCAGTTGTGGTCGGATCCGCTCGGCGGAGTGACCGTGAAGGTGCCCGGCTGCCCCTCGCCCTTGACCCACTGCCCCGGGGGGTAGTCCGTGGAGGCGATCTTCGCCGGGGCGGACGGGGCCTTGGTGTCGACCGTGAAGGTCTTCCAGGCCGACCAGCCGGTGTTGTAGTGCGTGCCGTCATAGGGGCTCGTACGGAACTTGTACGTCTTCCCCTCGGCCAGCACCCCCGCCGGCACGGTCACCGAAGCGGCCTGCCCGGAGGCCACGAACTTCGACACGATCGGGGAGCCGACCTGCTTGTCGGTGGCACTGTCGAAGATCTGGAAGGTGCCGTTGACCTTGTCACCGTCCGCGTCGACGAAGGTGTCGCGCAGGGTCGGGGTCAGGGTGTTGACCATGTAGGCGCCGGAATAGGAGAAGAACGGCGGTCCCGCCTCCTGCTTGGTGCCCGTGCGCGGCCGGAAGTTGTACGTCACCGACAGCTTCGGCGGGTTCTTCGCGGCGTTGGCGGAGTTCACCCGCTTCCACTGGGCGACCGTGGTCTCGCTCTTCGCCCGGATGCCCAGGTGGCCGCGGGTGGCCTTGGCCGCGGCCCACTCCTGGGCCAGCGTGGTCACGTTCGCGTTGATCCAGCCGTCCGGCTGCGAGGTACAGGCGGCGTTGCCCCGCGTCTCGGTGGACTCCGCCTTCAGCGCGGTCATCGTCGGCCGGTTGGTCCACCGGCTGGCCGTCGTCGCGGCGGGCGAGGACCAGACCTGCCACGGCTGTGCGGCGCAGGTGGTGTTGGCCGAGTGGAAGTTCCACAGGCTCAGCTTGGCGCTGGAGACCAGGGCGTCGGCGATCGGCGCGGTGTTCCAGGTGATGAAGGACTGGGCGGTACGGGGCGTGCCGTTCGCGTTCGTCGTACCGGGGTTGCCGAAGTCGAGCTCGACATCGGTGGACCAGTCGCGGGTCTCGCCCTGCTGGACGTACGTGTCGAAGACGTTCGACAGCGAGGAGGTGGACGGGTCCACGGTGACCGGGTACTTCGTCTCCGGGTCGGCGAGGAACTCCGCGTCCGGGGTGACGACCAGGTCGACAGCGCCCCTCCTGGGCACCACCTTCATCGCCACCGGCACCCGGCGGGTGCGCTCGCCGGAGACCTTGTCGACGGTGGCGTCCCACATCACCGGGGCGGGCATCACGGCCCGCTTGCCGTTCTTCCGGTCGGTGAACAGCACGCTGCCGTCCGCCTGCTCCTTGGCCGTCAGGCCCTTGGCCTTGAGCGGCAGGGTGTACGAGTAGCCCTCGGCCGGACGCTTCTTGATCTCGACGTACTGCTCGAAGCCCGTACGGGTCGCCTCGACGATCACGTCCGCGCCGGGCAGCGCCTCGGGGTAGGTGGCGCGCGTCCCGTCCAGTTCGGGGGCGGGCAGTCCGCCCTTCCACTGGAGGGTGATCCGCTCGTCGCCCTCGCCGAGGGTGACCAGGTCGCGTGCGGGGGCCTTGTCCGCCTCGCGCAGCGAGCGCGGCAGCGTACCGCCCCTGCCCGCCAGGCTCAGGCCGTTCGGGTGGGCCTTGGCCTCGACGCCGTCGGCCGTCTCGCGGAGTTCGACATCGATGTCGGTCCAGGCGCCGTTCTCCTCGAAGCGGACCGGACCGGCCGTCAGCTCGGTGGTGAGCGAACCGTCCTTGTTCACCCACGTCGTGGAGGTCTCGGTGCGCTCGGAGAGCGCCTCCACCCGCTTGCCGTGCAGCTTGGCGGCAACCTTCGCCGACAGGATGTCCGCAGCCTCGCGGGGCCCCTCGGAGACCGGCTTCTCCTCGGCCGGAGCCTTTTGGGCCTGCTGGGTGAGGGCCACGGCCTGGCCGCTCTCCGTCACCAGGGCCATCTCCACCGCGAGCACCATGGCCGCGCCGAGGGCGATCCGCGGCAGAAGTCGTCTTCGCCGCTGCAGGGCCAACGATGAGCCCTCCCACGCCTGGGCGGGAGGTATGTGCTCCGACACTTTCAGCAACTCTCTGTTGTAGTGGGCATGAAACAGAGGTGATCCAAGCAAGGAGGCCGATGGAGAAGAAGTGAAGGTTTCACGAAAGCCGGGAGTTCACGGCCTGTGGGCACCCGGATGTCCGGCGGGAGCCGGGCCATGGGGCATGGCTCACGGGGCAGACGTCCTGAGGAGCGTCGCGGCTACGGGAGAATCGACCGGTGCCGGGACACAAGCCAAAAGAAGAACCGGTGCCGGCGCACAAGCCAAAAGAAGAACCGGTGCCGGCGCACAAGCCAAAAGAAGAGAGCGCGGGGAGAAACGGATGAGGCGTCCAGCACGCCTGGGAGCGGGGGCGCCGCAGGGCGCCGGGGTGGCCTTCGGAGCGCTGATCGTCCTGGTGGTCGGCTCGCTCTCCCTCGTCGCCCTGGATGTGGCGGCCTCACCGCTCGGCAAGCGCACGGTGGTCGCCGGGCTGACCGTGCTGGTGCTGATGCCCGCGGTGATGCTGGGCCAGTACGCGCCACCGCCGTACCGGCTGCCCTACCGCTGGCGGTGGGGGCTGCTGCTGGTCCAGGCGGTGCTGACCTACCTCCCGCTGCTGCTCTTCCACTACCGGTGGCTGAGCCTGCTGGGCTTCCTCGCCGGGGCCGTCCTGCTGACGCTGCCGCCGAACACCTCCGTACCGATCGCCCTGGCGGTCGGAGCCAGCGGGCCGCTGCTGGCCACCACCGGGCTGATCACCACCAACCGGAGCCCGCTCAGCATCCTCCTCGGTACGGCGATCACCGCGAGCACCGTCTTCGCGGTGGCCCACCTCGCCCTGCTCACGGCCCGGCTGCACGGCAGCAGGGAACACGCGGCACACCTGGCGGAGCAGCGGGAGCGGGCCCGGATGCAGCAGGACCTCCACGACCTGGTCGGCTCCTCGCTGACGGCGATCGCACTCCAGGGAGAGGCGGCGCTGCGCAGCGGGGACCCCGCCGCCGCCCCCGCACCGGAGCGGCGCGCGTTGGCCGAGATCATCTCGCTGGCCCGGCGGCTCCACGACGACGTGCGGTCGATCAGTCGGCCGGACGGCGGTGACCTCTCCCTCTCCGAGGAGCTGGCCCACGCCCAGCGGGTGCTCACCGCCTCCGGGGTGGAGGTGCGGACCGTGCTGCCGCCGAGGGCCGAGGCCGCTCCGGCGGTCGTGGGGTGCCTGCGCTTCGTCCTGCGCGAGGCCGTCGGGAACGTACTCCAGCACAGCCGCGCCACGCACTGCTCGATCACCCTGCGTACGGACGGGGCGGCGGCCCGGCTGACGGTCCGCAACGACGGCGCCGAGGCGGACGGGGCCGCCGCGCCGGAGTCCGGGCGGGACGGTACGGGGCTGGCGGGGCTCAGGGGCCGGGTCCTGGCGCTGGGCGGGGAGTTCACCGCCGGGGCCGAGGACGGGACCTTCACCCTGACGGCCACCGTGCCGTGGGCGGGGGCGGGGGCGATGGCGGCACGCCCGTAACGTACGGGGCCGCGTCCCCGGCCCCGTACCCCATGCATGGCGAAGGGCCCCGCACCTCTCACGAGGTGCGGGGCCCTTCTTGCGACTCAATGAGCCACCAGGTCAGCGATGACCAAGCAGAGAACTACTTGATGATCTTGGTGACCTGGCCGGCGCCCACGGTCCGGCCACCCTCACGGATGGCGAACTTCAGGCCCTCTTCCATGGCGACCGGCTGGATCAGCGCGACGTCCATGAGGGTGTTGTCACCCGGCATGACCATCTCGGTGCCCTCGGGAAGGGTCACGACGCCCGTCACGTCCGTGGTACGGAAGTAGAACTGCGGGCGGTAGTTGTTGAAGAACGGGGTGTGGCGGCCACCCTCGTCCTTCGACAGGATGTAGGACTGCGCCTGGAACTCGGTGTGCGGCGTGACCGAACCCGGCTTGATGATGACCTGGCCGCGCTCGACGTCCTCGCGCTTGATGCCACGGAGGAGCAGACCGACGTTCTCACCGGCCTGGCCCTCGTCGAGCAGCTTGCGGAACATCTCGATGCCGGTGACCGTGGTGGTGGTCTTCTCGGTCTTGATACCGACGATGTCGACGGTCTCGTTGACCTTGAGGACACCACGCTCGATGCGGCCGGTGACGACCGTACCGCGACCGGTGATCGTGAAGACGTCCTCGATCGGCATGAGGAACGGCTTCTCGACGTCACGCTCGGGCTGCGGGATGGACTCGTCCACGGCGGCCATCAGGTTCAGGACCGACTGGCCCCACTCCTTGTCGCCCTCGAGGGCCTTGAGCGCCGAGACCTTGACGACGGGAACGTCGTCGCCCGGGAACTCGTACTCGGAGAGGAGCTCACGGACCTCGAGCTCGACGAGCTCCAGGATCTCCTCGTCGTCCACCATGTCGGCCTTGTTCAGGGCGACGACGATGTACGGAACGCCGACCTGGCGGGCCAGGAGCACGTGCTCCTTGGTCTGCGGCATCGGGCCGTCGGTGGCGGCGACGACGAGGATGGCGCCGTCCATCTGCGCCGCACCCGTGATCATGTTCTTGATGTAGTCCGCGTGACCGGGGCAGTCGACGTGCGCGTAGTGACGCGACTCCGTCTGGTACTCGACGTGCGCGATGGAGATGGTGATACCGCGCTGGCGCTCTTCGGGAGCCTTGTCGATCTGGTCGAAGGCCGAGGCCTCGTTCAGGTCCGGGTACGCGTCGTGCAGCACCTTGGTAATGGCGGCCGTGAGGGTCGTCTTACCGTGGTCGATGTGACCGATGGTGCCGATGTTGACGTGGGGCTTAGTCCGCTCGAACTTTGCCTTCGCCACTGGGGTCCTCCTGAGTGGTTCTGTACGCCTTGCTTCATCGGCGCCAGGTGATCTTTGCTGGGGTGCCGGCGCCGGGGGCATACGGCACAGTGCTCGCGCGCTGTGCCGCATGCCCGCCCGGCTCCGGTGACAAGCCTAAAGCGTGAGCTCGGGAGAGTTACTCGCCCTTGGCCTTCGCGATGATCTCCTCGGCGACGTTCCGCGGAACCTCGGCGTAGGAGTCGAACTGCATCGAGTAGCTTGCGCGACCCGAGGTCTTGCTGCGGAGGTCTCCGACGTAGCCGAACATCTCCGAGAGGGGCACGAGGCCCTTCACGACGCGAGCGCCGCTGCGCTCCTCCATGGCCTGGATCTGGCCACGGCGGGAGTTGAGGTCGCCGATGACATCACCCATGTAGTCCTCGGGCGTGGTGACCTCGACGGCCATCATCGGCTCAAGGAGCACGGGAGAGGCCTTGCGGGCACCCTCCTTGAACGCCTGCGAACCGGCGATCTTGAAGGCGAGCTCCGAGGAGTCGACCTCGTGGTAACCACCGTCGAGAAGGGTGACGCGGACGCCGACCATCTCGTAACCGGCCAGGATGCCGAACTGCATGGCTTCCTGGGCACCCGCGTCCACCGAGGGAATGTACTCACGGGGGATGCGGCCACCGGTGACCTTGTTGACGAACTCGTACGAGGCGTCGCCACCCTCGATGGGCTCAAGGGCGATCTGCACCTTCGCGAACTGGCCGGTACCACCAGTCTGCTTCTTGTGCGTGTAGTCGATGCGCTCGACGGCCTTGCGGATCGTCTCGCGGTACGCGACCTGGGGCTTGCCGACGTTCGCCTCGACGCGGAACTCGCGCTTCATGCGGTCGACGAGCACCTCAAGGTGGAGCTCACCCATACCACCGATGATGGTCTGGCCGGTCTCCTCGTCGGAGTGCACCTGGAAGGAGGGGTCCTCCTCCGAGAGGCGCTGGATGGCGACACCCAGCTTCTCCTGGTCACCCTTGGACTTGGGCTCGATGGCGACCTGGATGACCGGCGCCGGGAAGTCCATGGACTCCAGGATGACCGGGTTCTTGTCGTCGCACAGCGTCTCACCGGTGGTGGTCTGCTTCAGGCCCATGACGGCGATGATGTCGCCGGCGCCCACCGACGCGATCTCCTCACGCTTGTTCGCGTGCATGCGGTAGATCTTGCCGATGCGCTCCTTCTTGCCCTTGACGGAGTTCAGCACCGCGGTGCCGGCCTCCAGGCGACCGGAGTAGATCCGGACGAAGGTGAGCTTGCCCAGGTGCGGGTCGCTCGCGATCTTGAACGCCAGGCCGGAGAACGGCTCGTCGTCCGAGGGCTTGCGCGAGATGACCTTCTCCGGGTCCTTGACGTCGTGGCCCTCGATGGCCTCGACGTCCAGGGGGGAAGGCAGGTAGCGCACGACCGCGTCGAGCAGGGGCTGGACGCCCTTGTTCTTGAACGCGGTGCCACAGAACACCGGGGTGACGGTGACGGAGTCGGCACTGCCCTTGGAGGCCAGCGTGATGCGGCGGATCGCCTCGTGCAGCTGCTCCTGGGTGGGCTCGTTGCCCTCCAGGTACAGCTCCATCATGGCGTCGTCGTTCTCGGCGACGGCCTCAAGGAGCTTGCCGCGCCACTCGGTGGCGGACTCCTGGAGGTTCTCCGGGATGTCGACGATGTTGTACATCTCGCCCTTGGCGGCCTCTTCGGGGTACACGAAGGCCTTCATCGACACGAGGTCGACGACGCCCGTGAAGTCCGCTTCGGCGCCGATGGGGAGCTGCATGACGATCGGGGTCGCGCCGAGGCGGTCGATGATCATCTGGACGCAGCGGAAGAAGTCCGCACCGGTCCGGTCGAGCTTGTTGACGAAGCAGATACGCGGAACGCCGTAGCGGTCCGCCTGACGCCAGACGGTCTCGGACTGCGGCTCGACGCCCGCGACACCGTCGAACACGGTGACGGCACCGTCGAGGACGCGGAGCGAACGCTCCACCTCGACGGTGAAGTCGACGTGACCCGGGGTGTCGATGATGTTGATGGTGTGGTCAACATCGTTGAGCGGCCAGTGACAGGTCGTCGCGGCAGACGTGATCGTGATGCCGCGCTCCTGCTCCTGCTCCATCCAGTCCATCGTGGCAGCGCCGTCGTGGACTTCACCGATCTTGTAGCTCACACCGGTGTAGAAGAGGATCCGCTCAGTGGTGGTCGTCTTGCCCGCGTCGATGTGGGCCATGATCCCGATGTTGCGGACCTTGGCCAGGTCAAGCGAAGTGGTGGCCATATGGCTCAGTCTTCTCTCGGTCTCGATGGGGTAAGCGACTACCAGCGGTAGTGCGCGAAGGCCTTGTTGGACTCGGCCATCTTGTGGGTGTCCTCACGCTTCTTGACCGAAGCGCCGAGGCCGTTGGAGGCGTCGAGCAGTTCGTTCATGAGGCGCTCGGTCATGGTCTTCTCGCGACGGGCGCGGGAGTAACCGACGAGCCAGCGCAGCGCGAGGGTCGAGGCGCGACCGGGCTTGACCTCGATCGGCACCTGGTAGGTGGCGCCACCGACACGGCGGGACTTGACCTCAAGCGAGGGC
Source organism: Streptomyces sp. NPDC059452 (assembly GCF_042750035.1). Lineage (NCBI taxonomy): Bacteria > Bacillati > Actinomycetota > Actinomycetes > Kitasatosporales > Streptomycetaceae > Streptomyces > Streptomyces sp. NPDC059452. The sequence goes on along the minus strand of NZ_JBHYVE010000027.1, from coordinate 5,558 downwards.
TTGACGTTCTCAAGCGCGCGCTTCAGCGTGATGACCGGGTCGTTGCCGGTCTTCTCGCGGAGGCCTTCCATGGCGCCGTACACGATCCGCTCGGCGGTGGAACGCTTGCCGTCGAGCAGGATCTTGTTGATCAGCGAGGTGACAAGAGGAGAGCTGTAGACCGGGTCGATGATGACCGGGCGCTTCGGGGCGGGGCCCTTACGAGGCATTCTTACTTCTCCTTCTTGGCGCCGTAGCGGCTGCGGGCCTGCTTGCGGTTCTTGACACCCTGGGTGTCAAGGGAGCCGCGGATGATCTTGTAACGAACACCCGGCAGGTCCTTCACACGGCCACCACGCACGAGCACGATGGAGTGCTCCTGCAGGTTGTGTCCCTCACCCGGGATGTAGGCCGTGACCTCGATACCGGAGGTCAGACGCACACGCGCGACCTTACGGAGTGCCGAGTTCGGCTTCTTCGGGGTGGTCGTGAACACACGCGTGCAGACACCGCGACGCTGGGGCGAACCCTCAAGCGCGGGCGTCTTGTTCTTCTCGACCTTGTCCTGCCGGCCCTTCCGGACCAGCTGCTGGATCGTAGGCACTACTTCTCCGGTTTCTGTGTGCCGTTCGTGAAACTAACCTGGAACATCACCGACCCACGCGGTCGGGTGTGTCGAATACTGCAGGCTCCTGCCCTGGGGGCAGAAGGGGCGCAGATTGCGGTGGCCACCGACGAGCTCGCGGTGCGGTTGAGGACACGCACCGGAGCCCAGGCACACCCCAGGCACAAGGCTTGAGCGTACCTACCTCACGGAGCTGGGTCAAAACAAATGCTGTCCACCCCGACACGCCGGGCCCGCCGACCACCTGCGACGTCCTTCTGTGACGGCTGCGGCCCCTGGTGACCGACGCTCCGGAACGCTGCCGGATCCCGGCAACGAAGCAGCACGGAAACAGCGTGCTCAAGCCCTGCCGCCGCCCGCCACCCTGCCGGACAATGCTCATAGCCGACGACCAGCCGGCCCGGTCCCCGGGAACGGCCCGGCCCAAGGGGGGTCCACACGTGACAGCAGACCACCGCGAGCCCGTGTTCCGGACGCCGAGCGCGCTCGGCACCGACGTCAGACTGGCCGTCATCGAATACGGTGACGCCGCCTCCGCCTACGCCCCGGCCATGACCGCCCCCGGACTGCCGCAGTCCGTGGTCGACGACTACGCGATCGTCATCGACATCCTCGCCCTCGCCCGCAAGGTCCCGCTGCCCGACGTACCGCCCCTGCTCACCGTGGGCACCCACGCCCTGCTTCGGGTCCACCGGGCGCTGCTCGGCTGAGCCGACGGAGCGGGCGGCCGTCCCTGTCGCTCTGCTTCAGGGGTGGCCGCCCTTTCATGGCTTTCCGACGCGTCCGTACGTCACGTCACTCCATCACCAGCACGATCGCCCCGAGCACCACCAGGCCGGCGAACCCGAGGAGCATCATGACCTGGCGCGGCCGGGCCGGATCCCAGACCCGCAGCGGGACGAGGGCGGATCGCTCGGGGCGGGAGGGGTCGTAGAGGACCGGGTAGGTCCGGCCGGCCTCGCAGTAGCGCGGCGTCCAGGTCCGGTGGACCCCGCCCCGGGAATCGGTGAACTCCAGCCGATAGATCTTCCTGGACGTGCCCCATGTATGGCCGGTGCACACGGCGTCCGCCTCCGCCCCGCCGCGCCTGAGCCGCGCGAGGACGAGCAGCTCAAGAGCCCCGGACGCGATTCCGGCAAGCGCAAGCGAACCGGCGACGGCCAGGAGGACGAGCACGCCTATGAGCATGGCGGAACTTTACAGAGCCCGTGCCGGGTGAACGTCAGATCGCCTGGAGCCCGTTGAAGAGAAAAACCGCCGCGAGCGCGAAACACACCACGGCGAACCCGTAGCCGCCGGTCGCCTGGGCCTCGCCGTTGACCAGAGGGATCGCCTTCCCCTTGGGGTCGTACGTCACCTCCGCGGTCGCCCCGACCTGGATGGGGATGGAGGTGCTCACCGGCGTCGCCGCGACATGCTGACGCCCTTCCTCGTCGGTGTAATGGACGAGGCTCGCGACCAGCCCGCTGCCGGGCCTGAACCTCAGGTTGATACAGACCCCCTGGGTGTGTATCCCCCGCCCGCTCTGGACAAAGTCCTCGTGCCGCCAACGGAGGTGGGCGATCCGGACACCGAAGGCTGCCACGGCGAGCGCCATCACGGAGAAGAGAACAAACAGACCCATACGAAGACCAACGCCCGTCCATGATCGATGTACGTGCGGGACGACCGATCCTATGGGCCGCCCCCACGCCCCTTCCATTTCCATAAGTTCCACAAGCCTGTAGGCCCCTTTACCGGCCGGGGTCTTCGGCGCCTTCCCACCGGCCGGGGTCTTCCCACCGGCCGGGGCCTTCACTACCGGCCGGTGGGCCCGTCCCGTCACGGTCCCAGTCCGGGGCGGGGCAGGGCCTCCCGGTTCTCCCGGCCCTCCCGGTTCTCCCGGTCTCCCCGGTCCGTGCGGGGCACCTGGTCCCGGGGGTCGGGGCGGCCGGGACGGTGGACGGCCAGGCGCGGGATGGTGGGCGCCCGGGAGTTCCGGTTCTTCGCCACCAGGCCGGGGCCCGGCGGGGCGGATCGCGGTGGTGCGGGGGCGGAGGTGTCCGGGTGGTGTTCCGGTACGCCGTCGGGGCCGGGCCCGGCGCCTTCTGCGGGCTCTCCGGCTTCCGCCGCCTCTGCGGCTTCCACGGGACCCGGGGCGCTCCGATTCGGCGCGCCTTCCGTGGCGACGGGTGCGTCCTGCGGGAACGGGATGACGGCGGCCTGGCCCGGGGTGCGGCCGACGAGCCTCAGCCTGCGGTTCTGGGCGATGCGCCGCGCCTGCTCCAGAGCGGGCTCGTACTGGTCGGCGGCGTCGCGCCAGCCGTTCGCGTACGCCCGGAACTCGCGGCGCTCCAGCTCCGCCCGTAACAGGACGGCGACGTCGGCCGGAGGGTGGTTCTCCAGGTACGCGCCGAGGGTGGCGAGCAGATCGGAGAAGCCGTCGGGCGGTCCGGCCGGACCCGGGCCGGTACCGCTGTGCCCCGTCGATGCCCCGTGAGCGGGAAGGTCCGCTTCCCCGTCCTGTTCCGGGGGCGCCCCGTACACCGTCCCGCCCCCACACTCGCCGGGGGAGCCGCGCGCCGAGCGGGCGCGCTCTTCACCCTCGACCATGCACGGCCCACTTTCACGTCCCATCGGTCGCCCCGAATGGCATGGAGCCTGCATGGATGGGGGGACAGGCCAGAAAAATCATACTGGCCGCGCCCGCGCAGAAGTCCGGTCAGCCCTTCCCGGCACCCTTCACCGCAGCGGCCGAGCCGTACTCGGCCGCGCCCCGCCCGGAGTCCGTGTCCGCCGTCGGCAGGAACTGCGCCGCGACCCGGATGAACATGTCCCACTGGTCTCGCGGGACGCCGAGCCCGGCGGCAGCCTCCTCAAGGGTCAGCCGGCGGTGCGGCGCGGCGGCCCCGGACGCGCCGCCCCCGAGGTCCGGCAGCGGCAGGTCCTCCTCGGAGAGGCGGCCGGAGCGGATCAGCATGTCGCGCACCGGGACGCCCAGGACGTGCGCGAGCCGCCGGGTCGTCTCCAGGTCCGGCATGCTCTGCCCCTGGAGCAGCCGGGTGATGGCCGCGCGGTGCACGCCCGCCTCGTCGGCGAGCCGTGACTTGCCTCCGCCGCGCGGGCTGTCGATGTCGTATCCCCGTGCGCGGATCAGTTCCTCGATCCACGCCGTGAACTGGTCCAGTTCGCTGGCGGTCACAGGTGGTCGCCTCCCTCCAAGGCGCACCCAGACTAACGCGCTCGCGCGCACGGAATTACACGATTGCGCGCAAGCAATTGTAAGCATTCCGTGCAGAAGATCGACTCTTTTCAGTTGCGAGCCCACACGCAACATATCAGTGTGCGAGCTCGCAACATCTTGATCCGTCTCGGTCGTTCTGGGAGCACCGCCATGCCCGCACCCTCCGCAGTTCACGCCTCCGACGCCGGGGAGCCCACCGGCTGGCGTTCGGCCGCCGCATGCTCCGGCCTCTCCCCCGCCGTCGTCTTCGCCCGCCGGGTCGCAGACGCCGAACCGGCCCTGCGGGCCTGCGCCCGCTGTCCGGTGCAGCGGCGGTGCGAGGAGTCCGTGGCCCCCGCCGAGAGCTGGTTCGACGGGGTCAGCGCCGGACGGCTGTGGCGCAACGGCCGCCCGGTCACCCTCGACGGCCCACGGCGGTGACCGGTGACCACGGCCCGCGGCCCACGGCGTGACCGGTGACCACGGCCCGCGCGGGTGAGCGTCGTCGGCCCGGGTGGCCACGGCCGGTCCCCAGTAGCCACGCCGACCCCGCCGACCCGCCGATCACCACCGCCCGCCCCCGGCAGCCCCCGCCCGCCCCAGGACGAAACGCACCGCCGCCCCGATGACCGGAGCCGACCGCACACGGAGGACCCCATGACCCACCCCGCACCTTCCCCGCTCCGCGACGACGACGGAGACGGCGGCCCCGAAGGCGAGCGCGCCGCGCACGACGCCGGTCTCTGGGCCGAGACCCTGATCCGCCAATTCCCCGAACTGCTCACCGAACTCGCCCCGGGCCGGGGCTCCTTGATCGAGGAGCACCGCGCTCCCGGCCCGGCCGAGCGGGCGTTCCGCGCGGCCCGCGCCCGCGCGGAGCGACAGGAGGCGCTGCTGAACGAGCAGCGCCACGGCCTGTCGGTCCCGGGCCACTCCGCCGCTCCGGTACGGCTGTACGTGTCCGACGCCATCCGCGACATCACCGACGGTGTGGTCGAGCTGGAGGAGGCCGTCCTCGACCGGCTCGGCCTGGGCCGGCCGCGCCGCGCCCCGGTCCTGCGGCGCCTGCTCAACATCAGGCGCCTCCTCGGGCGCGTCGCCGGGGACCCCGTGCTGGCCGACCACGTACGGACCGAAATGCGCAGGCTGGCCAGGCGGTGCGCGAGGGCGCTCGGCGAGACGGAGACCGTGGTGCGGGTGGGCGGGCGGTGCCCGTGGTGCGACTCGGTCTCCCTGCGCGCCTTTCCCGAACAGCGGGCCGTGCTGTGCGTCAACCCCGCCTGCCGCTGCACCGACCCCGCGTGCGACTGCGTGAGCGACCCGGCCTTCCGCCACCTGTGGCCGGAAAACGCCTGGTGGGAGCTGATGCGGGCGGGCGGACCGGACGCCGTGGAGATCGCGGCGCGGATGTCGGACGGTGACGCGCCCCGGGACGATCCGGCTTCCGGGCAGGCCGCCCGCCGGACGGGGGTACGCCGATGAGCACCGGCCGGACCCGGCCCCGTACGCCGTCGGGGGAAGCGCTCGTCACCGGCGTCCTCGCGGCCCAGGAGGCGGATGTCGCTCCGGCGACCATCCGCAAATGGGTGCAGCTCGGGCATCTGACGGCGGCCGGACAGCGCGGACGGGCCCAGCTCTTCCGGCTGGAGGACGTGTTCGCCGCCGAACGGGCGGCGCGCAGGAGACCGCGTACTCCGTGACGGCGTGGGAGACGCGGGAGAAAGGGCGTCGGGCCGGCCACCCCCTGGAGGG
>NZ_JBHYVE010000026.1:114588-128755 GCF_042750035.1 Streptomyces sp. NPDC059452 | reverse complement strand
GCCCGGCCCAGCGCGGCCGCCGATTCGGCCACCGGGGCCAGGGCGCCGAGGGCCAGGGCCATCGCCGCCGGGGCCCAGGCCCCGTCGAGCCGCCCGCCGCCCGCCGCGTGGGCGGCCGCCGCGACCACCCCGATGACGGCGGCGACGACAAGCAGGTCACGGGCCGCGCCCGCACCCGTCTCCCAGGACTGCTCGGCACGCTGGGCACGGGCCAGCCGCCGCCCGCCGGACCGCAGCCGGGCCCGCGTACGGTCCAGGGCACCCGCCGCCAGCAGCTCGCGGAGGCCGTCCACGGTCTCGACGCTCTCCGCGGAGAGTTCGGCGAGGGCGGCCCGGGTCCGCGCCCCGCGCACGGCCCGGCCCCGTGCTTCCAGCAGGGGCGACCACAGGAGCAGCAGGGCGGCGGGCACGACGGCGAGGAGCAGCCACGGTCCGAGGACGCCCAGGACGGTGGCGGCCACGGTGAAGACGAGACCCGAGGCGAGGAGCTGCGCGATGGCGTGGGCGTAGAAGAACTCCAGCGCCTCCACATCGCCGAGCGCGGTCGAAGCGAGGTCACCGCTGCGGCGCCCCGCGATCCGGGCGGGGGCGGAGCGGGCGAGCCCGTCGAAGACCCGGACCCGGAGTACGGCCAGGACCCGGTAGGCGAGGTCGTGCGAGAGGTCCATCTCCCGCCAGGTGGCGAGCGCCCTGAGCAGGACGAGCCCGATGAGGACGGCGACGGTCCCGGGGGCCGGGGGCCGCTGCTCGGTCACCGCCGTGCCCACGGTGTGCGCGGCGAGCGTGACCAGGGCGACCAGGGCCGCCTGGTCGACGAGGGCGGCCAGACAGGTGCGCAGCACGGTGGGGCGGTGGGCGGCGAGGACGGGGAGGAGGGAGCGGAGGGCGCCGGTGTCGTGGGCGGCGTCGGTCTCCGGTGCGGTCGCGGGGGCCTTCTCCGCGGCGGCGGGCGGTGTCATGCGGCGTGTTCCTCCTGGGCGGTGCGGCCCGCCGCGACGAGCGAGGCGTAGACGCCGCCGCCCGCGAGGAGGCCGCTGTGGTCGCCGGACGCCTCGACCCGGCCGGCGTCGAGGACGACGATGTGGTCGGCGTGGCGTACGGCGTCGAGCCGGTGGGCGACGACGAGGCAGGTACGCCCCCGGCTCGCCGCCGTCAGCTCCCGTACGATCCGTGCCTCGCCGCGCTCGTCCACCGCGCTGGTGGCCTCGTCCAGGATCAGGACGGGCGCGTCGGCGAGGAGGGCGCGGGCGAGGGCGAGCCGTTGGCGCTGGCCGCCGGAGAGCGTGGCGCCGCGTTCGCCGACGAGGGTGGCGTACCCCTGCGGGAACGCGGTGATCTCCTGGTCGATGCCCGCTGCCCGGGCGGCGGCGCGCAGCTGGGCGTCGGTGGCGGCGGGGCGGGCGATGCGCAGGTTCTCGGCGATGGTGGCGTGGAAGAGGTACGTCTCCTGCGAGACGACGGCGATCCCCCGGCGCAGCGAGGCGAGCGTGTACGCGGCGGTGTCGGTCCCAGCGACCGTGACGCGGCCGCTGTCGGGGTCGCGTCCGCGCAGCAGCAGGCTGAGCAGGGTCGACTTCCCGGCGCCGGAGGGGCCGACGATCGCGGTGGTACGCCCGGCGGGTGCGGTGAAGGTGACACCGTCCAGGGCGGGGCGTTCCGCCTCGGGGTGGGTGAAGTGCACGCCCTCGAAACGGACTTCGGGGGCGGTGTCCCAGCGGGCGAGCGCCCTCCCCCGGTCGGCGACGGCGGGTTCGGCGGTGCGCAGGGCGGCGATGCCGTCGGCGGCCGAGACCCCCAGGTAGCCCGCGTGCCATTCGCGGGAGAGGTCGCGCACGGGGCGGAAGCACTCGGAGGCGAGCAGGAGCAGGAGGTACGTCCCGGTGGTGGCGGTGCGTCCGGTGGCCGCCGAGGAGCACGCCACCAGGACGGCGGCCGCGGTGCCGCCCTGGACGGCGAGGTCGGTGAGGCCGGTGTCGACGAGGGAGACCCGGAGTTTGGCCACGGTCGCCCGGTGGAGCGCGGCCGAACGCTTCTCCAGCCGGTCCCGTACGCGGCCCACGGCCCCGGCGGCGCGCAGGGTGGCCATGCCCTGGAGGGCTTCCAGGTAGTCGGCGGCAAGGGCTTCGTAGGAGTCCCAGTGCTCCTTGCCGCGCCGGGCGAGCAGCCGGTCCCACCAGCGCGGCCCGAAGAGCGCGAGCAGCAGGGCGAGGCCCAGGGCGAGGGCGGCGTACGGCTCGATGAGTGCGACGGCGAGGAGCAGCAGGGGCGGGGCGGCGCAGGTGATGAGCGCCTGGGGGAGGTAGCGGGAGATGTACGCGTCCACTCCCTCGACGCCGTCCACGAGCGTGGCGCGTACGGCTCCGGCCCGCGCCCCGGTGGTGGCGGGCGGCCCGAGTTCGCCGAGGCGGCTCAGCAGCGTGTCGCGGAGCCGGATGCGGACGGCGGCCCCCGCCGTGACGACGGCCAGCCGCTGGGCCCGGACGAGGGCGGCGCGGACGAGGACGACGGCGAGCACCGAGAGGAGGAGCGGCGCGAGGTCGGACGTGTCGCCGTGGGCGATCCGGGAGAGGACGACGGCGAGCAGCACGGCCTGGGCGAGGTGGGTGAGGGTGACCAGGGCGAGCAGCGCGGTGGCCAGGCCGAGGGGGCGGCGGGCGGTACGGGCGGCGCGCAGGAGTTCGGGGTGGAGCATCATGGGCGTTCTTCCTTGCCCGGTGGGGGCGGTGGGGCGGGGAGTGGCGTGTCCTCGTGCGGGCGTTCGGGGGTTCCGGCGAGGGCCAGGCCGTGCACGATCCAGTCGTGTCCGGGGGCCTCTCCGAGGGCGGCGCCCAGATCGGCCTGCTGCCAGGAGCCGATGGGGCGTGAGCGGAGCCCGAGCGCGGTGGCGTGCGCCTGGGCGGTACCGGCGGCGTAACCGGCGGCGAGGTGGCTGCCGCGGATCAGGGCCGGTGGGGCGTCGGCGGGGCAGCCGTGGGCGACCAGCACCGCGCCCGCTGCGGCGATCCACCGCTGGCCCGCCGCCCAGCGGGCGAGGGTGGGGCGCGCGTCACCGGAGGCGAGGACGTCGAGGGGGGCGGTGCCCGGAGGCACGGTGAGGAGGCCCGGGGCTTCGCCGCCGACGGCCGCAACCCACTTCGGGCCGTCCGGCCGGGCTCCCCCGGCGGTGGCCAGGACCCGGGCGAGCAGGTCCGGGGCGAGCGGGTGTGCCAGGTCGGAGGGGGCCGCGCTCCTCCGCGTACGGAGGTCGTCGTCCGTCACGGGGGCGGGACGGCGCGCCGGGTGCCAGGTGCCGGCCCGGCCGGGCGCCGCCGCCAGGTGGTCCAACAGATGCCGTACGGAGGCGAGTTCACGCAGGTTTCGTACGGAAGCGGGTTCGCGCGGCCGGGCGGTCCCGGCGTCCGGTCGCGGACCCGGGGCGGCGGCGGGCCGTTGAGCGGCCCAGGCAGCCAGCGGACGAGAGTGGGCAGCGGGTTCCCCTTCAGGCAGCAACCAGGCTGCGGCTAGAGGGAGTTCGGGTTCGGTTCCGGGCCACCTGCCCCGCCACTCGGCCGCGCGGGGCAGCCCCGCCGCTGCCGCGAGCTCGGCGCCGTCCGCGTCGAGGGAGACCCGCACATCACCCGGGGCGGCGGCGAGCGCGAGGGCGGCCGCGGCATGGCCCGCGTCCAGCAGGAGGAGCGGCCAGGCCCGGTGTCCGTACTGGGCGACGGTACGGGTGACGGTCACCGTGAGGACGACCATCGCACCCGGGGGCGCGTCGGCGGGCGCCGGACCCCGGCCGTGGGCCCGGTGGGCGTACGGGTCGTAGGCGTACCGCCCGGGCGGCAACGGGCAGCCGGGGCCGAGGAGCAGGTGCGCCCGTACGGGGTGGAGGGCACCCGCCGAAGCGACGGGCCGCAGCCGTCCGGCCGTCCCGGCGGGTACGGCGAGCGACAGCCGAAGGGCACGTTCCAGCTCCACCGCCTTCACGGCCCCGCCCCCGTCGAGGGACAGCGCCGGGCCGCCCCAGGGGAAGGGACGCTCCGGTACGAACGGGGCGGAGTGCGGCACGCGGGGTGACCTGGCATCGGCGAGAGCGCGGGCCAGGAAGTCGGAGGCGACCGGAGGGGCCTGGGGCATACGGGCGCGCTCCTTCACATGTGCGGCGGCGGTGCGAGGGTGAAGTCCGCCGGTCCGGTGGGGGGTCGGGTGCGCCAGCCCCGGTCGAGCGCGGCTTCGGCGAAGCGCGGACAGCCGAAGTAACCGAAGGCGGCAGGGGCGTTGGGGATGAGGCCGGAGACCAGGACGCGGGCGACGCGCAGGGTGGTTTCGGCGATGTCCTCGGTGGTCAGGTCCACCGTGATCACGCGGTGGTTCCCGGCGGCGAGCGCCGCGTCCAGGGCGGAGCGGCTGCCGGGCGGGATCTCGGTGACGGGGACGACACCGGCAGCCGGTTCGGTGAAGCGCCGGGCCAGTGGGGCCATCCGGTCGTCGAGCCAGACCTGTACATGGGCGCCGAGGTCCCGTACAGCGGCGAACTCCGGTCCGCAGTCGTCGAGATAGCGCCGGTCGGCCCGGTGGTCCAGGTACAGACCCCGTGCGAAGAGACCGGCCTCGACGGAACGGTGGACCCATCCGTCGGCGTCCACCGCGCCCTGGGTGAACACCCAGGTGTGCACGGCCTCCAGGACCGCCTTGCGGGCCGCCTCCGCCGGGTCGTACCGGCAGGCGAACCCGGCGGCGTGGATCCCGCGCCGGGGGTCGTGGACCAGGGCGGCCATGCAGGGGGCGAACTCGGAGGGCATCTCCACTATGTGGACCGCGAGTTCGGCGCCCGCGAGGTCTTCGGTGAGGCCCGGGACGCTCGCGGGTTCGATGCCCCGGGTCGGGCCGTCCAGGTGCCACCACAGCTCCAGCGCGTCCCGCTCCACGACTTCGAGCAGCCCTCGCTCGACGGCGTCGTCGAAGCCCTGACCGGTGGCTATGCCCGCGTAGTTGAGGTGGTGGGTGCGCGGGAGTGAACGCAGTTCGCCCTGACGCCAGTTGAGGTGGGTGAGGGCCACGGGCGCCCAGCAGGGTTGCCCGTTCTCGGTGCCCGGTGTCCACAGGACCGGGGTGTCGGCGGTGAGTTGGGCGTACGGGAAGCGGGGGCGCTCGTGCTGCCAGGAGGCGTACGAGGGCACCGCCCCGGGCCCGTACAGCCGCAGGCCCTCCGCCATCAGCTCGGCGGCCGTGGCGCGTCGGGGCGCGCCGGGGTGGCCCGGTGGCGGGACGCGGTTGCCGCAGTAGCGTTCCACGGCCTCGGCGACGGCGGCGATCCGGGCGCCTTCCGGGTCGCCGAAGGTGGTGCCGAGCGAGACCCGGTCGGCGGGCCAGGCGCCGAGGCGGCGGGCGTCGGCGACCTCGGCGGTCATCGCGGTGTAGCGGGGCGGCGCTCCGGCGGGGTGCTCGACGGGGGCGACGCCACGGATCAGCCCGCAGACGGGGTCGACCAGGGCTTCGATGGGCAAGGTGCTGGTCAACGGCATATCTCCGGTCCGGGCTCGACGTAACGACGCCGGGCGACGACGGTCAGGTGCAGGGCGCTCCCCCGGGCCGTGACGGCCCGGCGGGACGGGGCGAGGCGGGTGGCGGTCACCGGGTTCTCCCCGGTGTGCGGGTTGCGGGCGTGGGCGGGGAAGTGGTGTCCGGCGATCTCCGTGCGCAGCCTGGTCCCGGCGGGCAGGCGGCGGCCCAGGGTGCCCAGGGGCACGGTGACCTCCACGGCCTGTCCGGGCGGGTCGGTGCGCCGGACGATGCCGAACGCGAGCGGTTCCGCACGTCCGGCCGGGTCGAGCGCGGTGACGCGTACGGCCCAGTCGGCGCCGGGGGTGTCGGCGGCGGCGTGGATACGGGCCGTGGCGGGCCCGGCCAGGTCGAGCGGGCGGGGCAGCGGCGGGGAGAGGAGGAGGCAGCGGTCGGCGGGGGCTCCGCCGGCCGGGACGGTCAGGTCGTCGGAGCGCACCGGGCGGGCCGGGTCGGTGGTGAACTCCCTGCCGTGCAGCAGCCGTAGGCCGGTGGGGGCGCCGAAGGCCCAAGTGGCGGTCCGCGTCGGCGTTTCCTCGGACGTGTCGGCGGGCCGGTCGGCGATCCGATGCCAACGGCCGCTGCCGCCGAGGGAGATGGCCCCGCGCCGCTCGGGCTCCAGTTGTCCGGCGAGGGCGGCGCGGGCCCACCGTACGTACAGCGCACCGAGGTTGATGCGATCGGACGCGATCAGGGGCCGGTCGGCGGTGAGGCGATGGCCCCACGGTCCGAGCAGGAGGCGGGCGGGGCCGCCCCAGCCGCGCCACAGCGCCACGGTGTCCTCGGCGAAGGGGTCGCGGGTGCCGCCGACGGCGAGGAGCGGAAGGCGGGCGGCGGAGCCCCGCAGGACGATCCGGCCGCGCCGGCAGTCGTCCCAGAGGCCGGGCCAGGAGGGCAGCGCGCGGCCCAGCCGGTCGGCCAGCCGGATGACCGGGAGGTGTTCCAGCAGCCCGGGGTCGTCGTCGAGGGCGCGGTCCAGCGCGTCCGGCGCGGAGTCCGGGCGGTCGCCGTGGGCGGCCCACCATCCGGCCCGGGCCCGGAGCCGTTCGGGGCCCGCGGGTTCGCGGGCGGTCTCGGCGAGGCCGAGGGCGGGGACGGCGGCGATGACGGCGTCCGGCCGTCCGTCGCCGGGGGCGCCGAGCGCGGTGACGAGGGCGCAGTGGGCGGCGTAGGAGGCCCCGGCCGCGACGACCTGGCCGCCGCCGCTCCACGCCTGCCCGCGCACCCACGCCACGGTCGCGGCGCCGTCGCCCTCCTCGTGGTCCCGGTAGGGGTGCCACGCCCCCGGCGATCCGTACCGGCCGCGTACGTCCTGGGCCAGGGCGGCGAATCCGTGGGCCGCCCAGCCGTGCAGCTCGGCGCGGTGGGCGGTGCGGTCGTAGGGGGTCCGGATGACCACGGCGGGGTGGGGGCCGGGGGTGTCCGGCAGGCAGAGGTCGGTGGCGAGCGGGGTGCCGTCGGGGGCGGGGACGTACACGGTCGTGGTGTTCGCCGTGGCGTTCACGGAGCGGTCCGCGTGGTGGGGGGTCTTCACGCGTTCGCCTTCGCGGTGAGCGGAGTGCGCGCCTTCGGCGTCTCCGTGAGCGGAGTGCGCGCGTTCGCCGTCGCCCGCGTGGTGGGGGCGGGCAGCGGGGCGACCTCCGGTACGGGGAGGACGGGGTGCTCGGTGACGGTGAGGTCGCGCAGGTCGACCCGGCGCAGTCGGCGGCGGGCCGGGAGGACGGCACCCCGGGGCGGCTCGCCGTCCGCCCAGGCGATCAGGTCGGCGGTGAGCAGCGCGGCGACGAGGGCGGCGGACGCCTCGGTGGGGTGCGGTCCGGTGTCGGGGGTGCGGTGACCGGCCCAGTAGGCGGCGAGTTCGCGGTGGGCGGCGGTCGCCGCGAGTCTGCGCAGCCGTACATGGGCGGAGGTGACATCGCCCGGGGCCGCGGCGAGGGGTTCGATCCAGATGTGGGCACCTTCACGGTGACAGCGCAGCCAGGCGGTGTGCCGGGCGGGCAGCTGGTCGGCGGCGTCCCAGAGCCCTTCGGGTACGGGCGAGTCGAGGCACCAGACCACGGCGGTGTTCCGTCGCCCCGCGAGTGCGGTCACATCATCGGCGGTGGCGGCGGGGTGGACCTCGGCCCCTTCCGCCCGGGCGAACCGGGAGAGGGGTTCGGTGAGTGCGGGATCACCCAGGAGGTGGATGGTCCGCCCGGTGAGCGGTGGGCGGCGGGGTGCGGTCACCGCGTGCCCGGCCTCCTCGAACGCCGCGACCAGACCGTCGAGTTCGGCGGAGTGCGCCTGCTCCCCCTCCCCCGCCGTCAGCCGGTTCACCAGCTCCACGGGATCGGCGCGCCCGGTGTCGATCCGCAGGAACTCCCCTGCGGAGGTGCGGAGTACGGGCCGGCCACCGGGGACGGTGACGAACCCGGCGCCGGGAGCGAGTCGGCTGCGGTTCACGGAGACCTCCGAGGGGCTCGGTACGGAAGAGGACGTGTGGTGCGAACGAGAGAGGACGTGCGGGGCGAACGGGAGAGGACGGGTGGTGCGAACGGGACGGGCCCGTCCGGGGGTTCGCCCGGACGGGCCCGCCACACGCGAGGAGCGGGAGAGCCTGCCTCAGCGGCAGGTTCCGCCTACTTCTCGTCCGCGGTGTCGGCCTCGACGGCGTCGTCGAAGGGGTTCTCGACGAGGGCGTTGGAGTGGGTGGCGGAGAGGTGGGCGAGCTGGCCCTGGTCGGCGATCGGGCTGAACACCTTGTGCTGCTCCATGAGTTGAAACCTCCATAGCGATGGATCGGGTGATGGTTGCGACGCCGTTCTGTGCCGCACCACAGACACTAATGAATATGATTTTCATTCCGCAATAGCTGGGGCGGGTCGAGAGGGTGATCTGGGTAACAGACGGGCCAGCCGCCCACGGAGTCGGCCCCCACCCGCCCGCGCACGCCCAGGACTTCGGCCAGCAGCCGTTCCGTGACCACCTCGCCGGGAGGGCCGTCGGCGGCGATCCGCCCCTCGCGCAGGGCCACGATCCGGTCGGCGAACCGCGCCGCGTGATTGAGGTCGTGCAGCACCATCACGACCGTCAGCCGCCGCTCGGCGCGCAGCCGTACGACCGTCTGGAGCACCTCCAGTTGGTGCCGCAGATCGAGATAGGTCGTCGGCTCGTCCAGGAACAGGACGGGCGCGTCCTGGGCCAGCGCCATGGCCAGCCGGACCCGCTGCCGCTCACCGCCCGACAGCGCGTCCACCGGCCGGTCCGCCCAGCCGGTGACGCCGACGTCCGCGAGCGCCCGGGCCACCACCTCGTCGTCGCCGTCCCGCAGCATCCCGAGCGGCCCCCGGGTGGCGTACCGGCCCTGCCGCACCAACTGCCGTACGGTCAGGGCCGGTACGGCGGGCGCCGACTGGTGGAGGAGTGCGACGCGGCGGGCGGCGGCGCGTCGGGGCAGGCGCGCCGCGTCGTCCCCGTCGAGCAGCACCCGGCCCCCGCTCGGTGTGAGGAGTCCGGCGGCGAGCTTGAGGAAGGTGCTCTTGCCGCAGCCGTTCAGACCGATGAGGGCGACGAGTTCGCCCGCTCCGATGCTCAGGTCGATGCCACGCAGCACCTCGCGCCCCGGATAGCCGAAGCAGAGCCGTTCCGCCCGGACCGCGGCGGGTGCTTCCACCGCGTGGCCCCTCCCGTCCGGTGGATCCGCCATGCCCCTCTTCCCGTCCGTCGTGACATCTCTCGTACGTGCGGCCATGTCCGGCCCTCTCCCTGTCATCGTTCGTCCGCCCTTCGCCGCGCCACGACCAGCAGCAGCCCCGCCCCGACGAAGGTGGTGAGCGCTCCGACCGGCAGGGTCAGCCGGTCGGCGTCGAGCACCACCACCAGGAGTCGGGAAAGCAGTTGGGCCGCCGCGTCCGCCCCGCAGACCACCGCCGCGCCGAACAGCGCGGCACCGGGGAGGGCGAGGCGCAGGTCGGCCCCGAAGGCGGCCAGGGCCAGATGCGGCACCAGCAGGCCGACAAATCCGAGCGCCCCAACGGCCGATACCGCACCGGCCGTCAGGGCCACCGCGCACACGAGTGCGGCGGCCCGGCCCCGCCCCGCGTCCAGACCGGCGGCCGAGGCCTGTTCGTCACCGCAGCGCAGCAGGGTCAGCGGCGCGGCCAGCAGCCAGGCGGCGGCCCCCCACACCGCCGCCCACGGCCACAACAGGTGCCAATGCTGCCAGACCCGCCCCTCGGTGGAGCCGATCAACCACTGCACGACGCTGCCGAGTTCGCCCGGGGCCACCAGGAGGACCACGGCGGTGAGCCCCGCGAGGACCGCCGAGACCAGCACTCCGTAGACGGCGGTCTGCTCGGGGTCACTCTTCTCCCGCCCCGCGAGCAGCCACAGCAACCCCGCGCCCGCGAACCCGCCGAGGCAGGCGGCCACGACGACCGCCGTCGGGGAGTCCCAGCCCGCCAGCCCGAGTCCGGTGGCGGCGACCGCGCCGAGCACCGCACCGGGGGTGACCCCGGTGACCTCGGGTCCGGCCAGCGGATTGCGCAGGGCCGACTGGAGGACGAGCCCGGCGACGCCCAGGCTCGCCCCGGCGACCAGCGCCACCAGCAGCCGGGGCAGCCGGAGTTGGAGGACGACGTGTTCGGCCATCGGATCGCCGCTCCCGCCGAGGAGGACGGCCCGTACATCAGCGCCCGTGACACCCCGCCCCGCGAACAGGTCCGCGCAGGCGACGGCACACACGAGCACCCCCAGGGCCCCCAGCCGGACGGCCGGTGAGCTGTGCCAGGCCCGCCGGGCCGGGGCGGGCGCGGTTTCCAGGACACTCATCTCTCCGCCTTCCGCAGGAGGGGTACGGACTCGTCCGCCGGACGCCCCCCGGCGCACCCGCCGTCCGGGCCACCCGGGACCGGCAGGGCGCCCCGGACCGGCCCCCGGCCCGCCGCGGGCCGCCGCCCCCGCTTCAGCAGCACCACACCGACCGGCACCCCGACCAGAGCCGTCCACGCGCCGACGGGTGTCTCGACCGGCGCGAGCGCCAGCCGTGCGGGCTGGTCCGCGCAGAGCACCACGACCGCCCCGCACAGCGCGGACCGGACGAGCCAGCCCGCCGCACCGCCGTCCGGCTTCAGCCGTCGGGCGAGGTGGGGCGCGAGGAAGCCGACCCAGGCCACCGGGCCGCAAACCGCCACGACGGGGGCGATCAGCACGACGGCGATGCCCAACGCGGCGACCCGCGCGCGCTCCACGCGTACGCCGAGCGCGCGGGCGTCGTCGTCGCCGAGCCGCAGCACACCGAGCACCGGCACACAGAGCACGAGCGCGGGGACGGCGACGGCCAGCCAGGGCAGCAGTCCGGTGACGTCGTCCCAGGTGCGGGCGGACAGACTGCCCAGCAGATAGCGGTAGATGAGCTGGAGGTCGAGCTGGTCGGCCATCACCATGAGCACCAGCAGCCCCGCCTGGAGCGCGGCGGCGACGGCCGCCCCGGTCAGCAGCACGGACGACGGGCTGCGCCCGAACCCGGCGGCGATCAGGGTGAGGAGCCCGCCGAACGCGGCCCCGGCCAGGGCCAGGAAGGGCTGGAGCCCGAGCGGTACGGAGAGGGCGAGCACCAGCGGTGCCGCCACCCCGAGCGCGGCCCCGGAGGAGACGCCGAGCATCTCCGGAACGGCGAGCGGATTGCGCAGCGCCTCCTGGAGGACCAGGCCCGCGGCGCCCAGACAGGCACCGGCGATCAGCGCCAACACCATGCGGGGCAGCCGCAGTTCGGTGACGACGATCCCCGCGAGGTCGTCGGCCCCGAGGGTGGCGAGGAGCCTGCCGGGCGGAACGTACGGCGTACCGAGGCTGAGGGCGCACACCGCGCTGACCACCCCGGCCACCACCAGACAGGCCGGCGCCACGGGCAACCGCCCGGGCGCGGTACGGGCGTTGGGCGCGCCGCCCTTCGCCGTACGGCCGTCAACCCCGTCGCCGGCCACGGCACGACCGCCGACCCGGCCGCCCTCCACCGTACGGCCGTCGACCGTAAGGCGGTTGACCGTAAGGCGGTTGACCTTACGGCTGGTCACCGCGTCGCCATCCACCGTACGATCGCCGACCGCAGCGCCATCCACAGCACCGCCGTCCACCGCACGGCCGTCGCCCCCGCCGCCATTCACCGTGCGGCCGGTCACCGCAGTGCGGCCGTGGCCTCGTCGAGGACGAGGCCCAGGGACCGGGTGCCGCGCCCCTTGGCCCAGACCTCGGAGTCGACCTCGATGACCTTGCCGTTCTTCACCGCCGGGATCCGCGACCAGAGCGGGTTCTTGGCGAGCTTGTCGGAGAGCTTGCCGTCCGGCGCGCCGAAGGAGAGCGTCTCCACGAACAGGACGTCGACGTCCCGGGCGAGGATCTCCTCCAGGCTGTACGAGCCGTCGATCCCCCTGCTCTTCCAGGGGTAGTGGGAGATCTTCGGGAAGAGCCCGGCCGCCACATCGGTCTCCGGGGTGGCCACGCCGAAGTTCTCGTCGCTGCCGAAGATGATGAGTGACGTCTTCTCGCTCCTGGCCTTCTCGGCCTCGGCCAGCCGGGCGCGGAACGTCTTTTCCACCTTCTCCCCCTGTTCCGTACGGCCGGTGAGCGCGGCGAGGTCGCGCAGGTAGCCGACGCTGTCCTGCCAGGAGCCGGGCTGTACGGGCCAGAAGGTGGTGGCGCCCTTCAGCGCGGGGGCGAGCTTGCCGTGGGTGTCCCCCAGGCCGATCACCAGGTCGGGCCGGTGGGAGAGGATCGCCTCGACCTCGGGGCTGAGGAAGCCGCCGGGCACGACGGGGACCTTCGCCGCCTTCTCCTTGCCCAGGAACTCGGGATGCGCGAGCACCGCGGAGTTGGTGGCGGTGGGGGCCATGCCCAGCTCGACGAGGATGTCGTCGCAGAGGGCGACCAGGCAGACGATCTTCTGCGGGGGCTTCTTCAGGGAGACCGTGACGCCCTTGGCGTCGGTGATCCGGGTCGCGGCCTCGATGGGCCGCACCTCGGTGCTCGTACGGGGGCCGGCCGCCGGTTCGACCGCCCCGGATCCGGTGTCGGAGGGGTCGCCCGTGCCGCAGCCGGCCAGCAGCCCTCCCAGTACGGCGATCGCGGCCCAGCGGCGGACTCTCAGTGCGGTGCGTGGCATCGGCTGTCCCTCAACTTCTGTGCGGTCCCGGGGAGGAGGCAGGTGTGACGGCGGGGCCCCGGGAGCCATCCCCACCACAGACCGGAACCTTACACATGATTATCATTTCCAATAAAGTGGCCGGGGTGCCCACGGCATCGACCGGCCCCACCGACCAGCCCCAGGAGAACGCTGTGCCCCACACTCCCCACCCGCCACCCCGACTGCTGGTAGCCGACCAAGTCGCGGGACGCATCAGCCTGTTGGACCTCCCGGACGGCAAGGAGCGGGCGGCGCTCGACCACCGGCACCTCGCCGAGCACGCCGGGTTCCTCGCCCTGCCGGACGATCTGGTCGCCTGCGTGGACGACCGGGCGGGCGAGCTGCTGGTCCTCGATCCCTACGGCCCCGACGCGGGCCGACCCCTGGTCCGGCGGCGCATACCGGTCGCCGCCCCCGCCGAACACCTGGCAGCCGCACCGGACGGGCGCCGCCTCGCCGTGACCACCGGCCTCGGGCGCAACGAGGCGGCCTGGACCGGGCTCCTGACGGCCATCGACCTCGACGCACCGGACGGGGCCGTCGCCGTACGCGTACGGGGGCGCATCGGCGAGCCGGGCGTCACGCTCACCGGCGGACCGTCGCCGCTCGTGGTGCTGCGCCACCGGGAGCCCGGCGAACTCCTGGTCCACCGGCACCGCGACCTGATGGCCGCACCCCCTTCCTGCCCGCCCGTGGAGCCGGTCCAGCGCATCGGACTGCCCGACGCCGACGGGCACGGGGACGCCTACGACCCGGCCACCGGGCGGGTGTTCGCCGCGGCGGGCTCGGGCGTGCACCGCGCCCGGCACGAGGGGGAGAAGGTCGCGCCGGAGCCACCCCTCCCCTGGGCCGCCGACGGGCGTACGGGAGGCCGGGGCTACTACCTGCGGCTCGACACCGTACGACGCACCCTCTGGTCCTGCGTACGCGGCGGGCCGCCCGCGCCGGGGCAGTGGCCGGAGTGGACCAACGACGCCTGGTGGCACGGGCTCGACACCGGCACCACGGGGAGGCTGGAGCTCGGCCCCGGACTGGTGTTCCGGCTCGCGGTGACCGCCCGCCACATCGCGTACACCCGCGTCCACCCGGACGGCGACGAGCTGATCCTGCTCACCGCGCCCACCGCCCCCGGGACCCGGCCGCACATCGCCGCCCGCCTCCCGCTGCCCGCGATGGCGGGCGCGCCCCGGCGCGGCGGCACCCCCTGGGACGGCGTCCAGCGGCGCGCGGTCGCCGCCTCCCCCGGCGCGGGCCTGGTCGCGGTCAGCCGGGGCGGCCACGGCGAGGTCCACCTCTTCGACACCGACCGGGCGGAGCCGGTCACCACCCTCACCCTCCCCACCCCGCTCGACGACGGCGGCCATCTGGCACTCCTCACCCCCGGCGACGGGGCGCACGCGGACCCGGTGGGGCGGTGACGTGGCGGCCGCCCCCGCCCGCGCGGGGGCGGCGGGGGGGGGGCGCGGT